>JBBKWD010000119.1:0-37271 GCA_037968775.1 Bdellovibrio sp. | reverse complement strand
ACACCAAAAAGGTACGGCGTACCTTTTAGCGGGTGCAGTTGAAGAGGTAAATGGTGCGGGCTTTTAAGAGGCTCTCGATCGCGAGGTATTGCTTGGCTTTTCCTTCGCCAGTTTTAAAGTCGATGACAACGGACTTTTTGGTGAACGGAATGCTAAGGGTTCGTCTGACTTCTTGAGCCACGAGTGTTTCTTGTGAAAGAATTTTTACAGAGCTTTCGGCGTTGCTCAGCGAAATCGAAAAGCCATCTTTATATTGAGAATCTACTACGAGATCATTTTGTTCATTCACAAGAATCGTATAGTTCTCGCTCATAGAGCGTCCCTCAAGGACCGAACCTTGGCAGCGTGCGATGACGGTCCCTGCCGCTTGCGCAGAAAGACCCGATAAAAGAACAGCGAGTGTAACGATAGATTTTGTCATAGAGACTCCTTTTTTATTCGTAAAACTTAGGAGCAAGTTTCTGGCCAAGAGATGAATGGCCTATGGTGGGCCTGAAGCGACTTGAGTGAATCCGAAAAAGCAAAACCCTCAAAAAACGCCGTGCTTATGCCCATTTGAGTATCGTTTGTGAAGTATTTTCAAATACTTGAACAAGATCGTTAGGACTTTATACGAAAGTGACGTTGTTTGTCCTTTTTTGCAGGCCTTTGCTGACTTTTCAGCCATGAATCGCTAAGCTCCGGCCACCAAAAAAGGAACCTTCATGCAGCTGACTGGCAATGATATCACGATCGAAAGTCTCTTTGAAATCGCTCACAATCCACAACTCAAAGTGGAGTTAGCTCCTTCGGCACGTGCTGAAATGAAAAAATCCCGCGATTATATTGAAAGCCGTATTGCCAGCGGTGAGGTTATGTACGGAGTGAACACGGGTTTTGGTGCGTTTTCATCTGTGCGAATTTCAGATTCTCAAATTGAACAGCTGCAAAAAAATTTGATTCGTTCCCACTCAGCGGGTGTAGGCGCGCCCTTTATGAAAACTGAGACGCGTGCGATGATGGTATTAAGAGCCAATGCCTTAGCAAAAGGTCACAGCGGCATTCGCCCGACTGTGGTCGACAAGATTCTTGAATTTTTGAATAACGATATTATTCCTGTGGTGCCATCTCAAGGATCTGTGGGCGCCAGTGGGGATTTGGCTCCCCTTTCTCATTTGGCACTGACCATCATTGGTGAAGGCGAAGCTTGGGCCAAAGATGGCTCCATTGTACCAGTTCAAACAATTCTGAAAGAAAAGAATATAGAGGCTCTCGAGTTGAAAGCCAAAGAAGGACTTTCGATGATCAACGGTTGTCAGGTGATGACCTCCATCGGATTGCTATCTTTGTGGGAAGCTCGCAGACTGTTGTGGATGGCTGACCTTGCAGGGGCTATGTCTCTTGAGGGTTTACGTGGATCTCGAAAGGCTTTTGACCCTCTCATTGCTGCCACTCGTCCTCACGCGGGTGAAGGAAAAACAGCTCGCAATCTGATGAAGTTAATGGGCGAGATGAGCGACATCGGTCAAAATCATTTAGAAAATGATCCCCGCGTTCAAGATGCCTACTCCCTTCGTTGTATGCCCGCAGTTCATGGAGCGGCTAAAGATGCCCTTCGTTATGTGGTGAAGGTTCTTGAGACGGAAGCGAATTCCTCAACTGATAACCCTCTAGTTTTTGCCGATGCTAATAAAGTCCTGTCTTGTGGAAATTTCCACGGCATGCCAGTGGCCCATGCGATGGACTTTGCGAGTATCGCGATTTCTTCGCAAGCAAGCATCAGTGAGTGTCGCATTTCAAAACTCATTTCGACTCAGATGAGTGAGTTACCAGCGTTCTTGGCACCCAATGGTGGTCTGAATTCAGGGCATATGATTGTGCAAGTGGCGGCAGCGTCATTGGTCAGTGAAAATAAAATTTTGGCTCATCCAGCGAGTGTCGATTCTATTCCGACATCTGCTGAAAAAGAAGATCACGTGTCAATGGGCACGATCGCCGCTCGCAAATTCACTCAAATCTTAAGAAATGCAGAGAATGTTGTTGCGATGGAATTGTTGTCGGCCACTCAGGCCCTAGATTTACTGGCCCCTTTGCAGCCCAATGCCGCGGTCAAGGCGGCGTTTGAACATATTCGCAAGACGGTGCCTTTTGCTAAGGAAGACCGAGTTTTTTCGAAAGATGTGGAAGCCATTAAAGGCATGATGGTTCGAGGCGAGCTGATGGCTGCGGTAGAAAAGTCCGTGGGTTCTTTGGAGTGGTAGGCCCACCAGCAGTTGGCAGAGCTGGTTGACGGCGGAATCGGGGCTCGAAAGAGTCAGCGTCCAAAAGTTAAACAGCGTGCTCGAGATGAGAAGTGCTCAAGGCCCCAATGAGCTGAAAAAAGAGTGGTTAAAAATTTGCTTTAGATCCAGATGGATAAAAATGCGTGCACTGAGAATGAATTCAAAGGAGCAAAGTATGAAATGGTCACACTTAAGTTTAGCGGTTCTAGCCTGTATTCAGATGCAGAGCTTACCTCTTCATGCGGCTCCAGCGCCCATTCAATTAGATGCTGGAATCTTGCCGATTCAAAACCCCACGGGGGATGAGGCCGGCGACACGGGGGTGACTCCTTTGCCTAAAGTTGGAATTCCTAAAATGCCAGGACAGGGGCAGGTTGGCACAACCCCGGTGACTCCAGGTGTTCCTGTAGTACCTGTTGTACCTGGTAAATCCGGAAACACCATCAAGGTTGCTGACGTGAAGCCCGTCTTTAAGTGTAATCTATTCGAAAACTCAGACCTTATGGATGTCTTGAGTTCGGTGAACTCGCTCAATGCAGCGATGGGTTCTCCGACTTGCGGTGGTCAGGATATTAGTAATTCTGGCATCAACGAAAACAACAAAAAACTAGCTGAAGCAGTCAAAATGATTAGCACCTTAGCAAAAACTCAAGTGGAAGTCGGTCAATCAGACGGCGCCGACCTTGGGCAAACCGCTGGAACATCAGCAGCTATGGCTGGCCAGGTGGATGTTGCGATTCAAGCTGCCAGCAATTTAGCAACGATCTTTGCAAGTTCTGATTTACTCAATGAAGAGTGCCGCTCGCGAATGAACGCAGGGCAAATTGTTTTATCTTTGAATAATATCATCAACGGACTCACTCCCTATGCCTTGATGGTGGCCTCGGCAACAGGTGGCACGGCCGCTGTTCCTTTTATTGTGGGTGGATCAATTGCGACGAATATCTTGAGCAGCTTAGATAAAATTCTTTCAGGAAAAGATGTTAAGATTGAAAATGCCCAAGTGCGCGCCGCCATCCTAGAAAACACCTGTCAATTCATTCGTGTTGAACAACGTTATAAGTTCTTGATCAAGTCACGTGATGAACAAACGCAAAAGATCTCTAAAGAGATCAAGAAAATGCAGAAAACCTTTAGTGCAAACATCCAGGGACTTTCAGTTGGAACCAATAGCTTGGTCGGGCGTAAGAACGCTTTGAGCCAGGCCTCTTTATATATCGAAGACAGAATCAATAGAGCACTCCCACAGTTGACTCTTGATAAGCAGTACATCAACGGGACTTCCAGCCAAATGCGTATTTGCAGCCTTGGCGTGGAGCTTTCGATTCAAGATCAGGGATCCTATATTCATGATTTAATTGGTGGTCTCGACGCAGCTCAGGTGGCTACAGGCACCCAACAGAATGCACAGGCGAACTCGTTAAGAAAAACCGCTAATATTGCCTTTTCAGGCTTAAGATCACTTTCAAATCAAGAGCTTTCGATCAACATGGATTATACGGCTTGCGCGAACGCAACTCAGTATTTGATCGAAACGGCAGAGGATGCCGGTAAGTTGGCGAAGCGTTTGGTGCGGAATGCCCAAATGATCGTCGACAAACAGTTGCAGGGCAGTTCTGATTATGACCTTTTACAAACGCAGCTGACGAACTTAAATCAAAAGCAGGAATTGGCTGAAAAAGTAGTGAACTCCCTAGATAACCTTAAGCAATATGCAACGAGCTTTGCACAATCCGAAATTGCAGCAGAGATGGACCGCATGCGCCTGGGCTTGTCTAAGCCAGTCATGGCGTGGTTTGGCTATACTCAAGGTTTGTACCGTTCGTCTTTGTCGAAATTCGATAGTGGTGTGACGTCGCTATTGCAACGGTCTATGCAAATGGATGGCTTTGGGGCTGCGGGAATGTACAACAGTGGAAAGCGTCCTGCGAATCCTTATGTGTTTCGCAACCTGACCCTAGAGAAGATGCCTAAGGGCACACGCGCTTACAACGACGCTTGTCGTGAAATGCAACTCACTTGGGATCGTTGGGTGAAGACGGTGGATCATTTGACTGCAGTCGATTCACTTTGTGGAATCATAGAGCCATATGTGTATGACCAACGCCCTGAAGACCGCGATATGGTAATGATGTGTCGGGGCATTGCCTCGAATGCTTCAGCACCGGGGTTTTCGTCAACGATTGAAATTGTGAAAAAGAATTTGAGCAAAAGTGACTCTATAAAATGGGCGACTTCATTGCGCTCTCAAATTGATGCTCTAGGCTGTCCGGTTCCGACGGATATTCGGTAGGTCCTCGAGTTAGGGTAGTTTTAAAAAAATTTTGAGCCAGAGAAAGCTCACAATTCTATTCTGATTGTGAGCTTTAGTTTTTTAGCCCTCCGTTCGAGTCAGGCACCGGCCTGTGTTTCCCGAAAATTCGGACTCCTGCCCTCACCCCTGCGGGGCTAAAGTTTTCGGGAAAGCATGAATCAGCTGAGCTTCGCCGAATTTCGTTTGAGCTCAGCGATGCCTTGGACTCCTGAGAGTACGCTCTCAGGAGTGTCGCTCAAGCCACAAAATGTCTAAGATAGGAAAGCAAAAACGCGAGAGAATTACCCGAAATAAAAAACCCGCATCTAGTTAAAAACAGGGGAAGAGAAGTCCCTTTGAGCCAGTCTATCAAGAAAAAACAGATCAATTCACGAACTTAAGACCCAGAATTCCAGCGATAATCATTCCTAAAAAAGTAATCCTGAGCAGGGACAGCGGTTCTTTAAAAATCACGACTCCTACGATAACAGCTCCGATAGCACCTATTCCAGTCCACACAGTATAGGCGACTCCAATCGGCAGCACCTTCATAGCAAGTGAAAGTAAATAGAAACTAATAGCCATTGTGATCAAGGTAAAAAGAGATGCGAGAGGCTTTGTAAAACCATCCGAATATTTAAGACCTGTAGCCCATATAAACTCAAGTACACCTGCGATAACAAGAACAATCCATGCCGTGGAAATAGACATAAAGTCCTCCGTGGAAACTAAATGATGATGCAAGTCGTTTGGATTAGAGCAGGAGACTTTTTATCCCACTTAATTGACAGCAGAATAGCAGGCTTTTTCTGTATTGGAAAGACTTGCATTTCGGGTGATTCATTTCAAAAATAGACGGAGAGGTTCCCATGCAGGCATTAAGTATAAGGCCAATCAAGACGCGCATTTTTCACGGCCATGAAAATCTGGTGGATTTTATTTGGGATGAAGTTCCATTGGAGTCTTGGCAAGAGGGGGTGATCCTTGCGATCACTTCTAAAATCATCAGTCTGCACGAAGGCCGTTTGGTCTCGCCCAATAACGTGAACAAACTTGAACTCATAAAAAAGGAAGCAGATCACTATTTGGGAGAAATAGGCTTTGGCTGCCATCTTACAATTAAACAAGCACAGCTCATCGCCACGGCGGGAATCGATGAGTCGAATTCCGAACAGGGTGATTTTATACTTTATCCTCTCGATCCCTATGTATCGGCCCGCAGCTTGCGCGAGGGTTTGATGGGAAAATTGGCGCTTCAGAATGTGAAACTTAAAAATTTAGGTATTCTCGTTACAGATTCTCAAACAAAACCTCTGCGCCATGGAGTTGTGGGTTCTTGTGTGTCTTTTGCGGGTTTTCATCCAGTGAAAAGTTGTGTGGGAGATCTCGACATTTTTAAACGTCCTTTAAAAATGACAAAACAAAATTTTGCTGATGGCTTGGCGGCCGCCGCGGTTATAACAATGGGAGAGGCCGATGAGTGTTGCCCCCTGGCACTGATCATCGGAGCCAAAGTTGAATTCGCTGATTTTGCAGCAGCGTCTGAGCTGGAGGTTCCCGTGACAGAGGATATGTACTTTCCACTTTATAAGAATCTGATTCCCAGGGACTAGTAACGGGTCGTGTCCGAGGGAGGAGCTACTGGCAGGGCGATGGCCTCTTGTTGTTGCAGGTGTTGCTCCTCTAAGACCTGTTGTTGCAGTCTTTGAGTTTGCAACAAGCGCTCTTGTTCAAATATTTGAACTTGTTGCAATCGTTGCTGCTCCCTCAGTTGTTGCTGTTGGAGACTTTGTTCCAAGCGCTGTTGTTCCTGCAATTGAGCAGGGGAATACTGAGGAGGAGACCACGGATAGGGATAGGGTGCCGGCACTTGAGGGCTGGATTTGTTGGGTTCAGCAATTTCGTTTTGGGCCTCCGAAAAGTGTACGGCAGTGAGTAAAAAAACTAAAAAAAGTAGGAAGTTTTTCATAAGTCCCCCGACCTCTATATTTTATTCTTTTCAGTCGTCATTCACGAGTCTCTAAAGTTCATAGTGTGGCAGGACGCAGTTTAACTTTTTGCAATTTTTTAGAGGAATGTCGGAGAGCGTGGAGAGATTCCCCGAGTGCTGCGAGAGTCGTGAAAATAATTTTATTATCAAAGAAGTTTAAGACTTCAATCGAGTCTTGTAATCGGGTCTTGGGGGCGAATGACCCCGGCATTTTCTGGAATCCACAAAGAGCCCATTAGTACCTTGGAGCCGTCCTTGCGATAGGTGGACAAAGTTTTGAGAGGTTCCGGGCCTTCGCGCAATCCGGTTTTTTGATCCATCGTTATCATGATGCAACGGGCACAGGGCTTGGGTTGAGAAAAGATCACTTCGCCAATTTGAATTCGTTTCCAGGTGTCTTCTTCAAAGGCCGTTGTTCCATCAAAAATGATATTGGCACGAAAGCGATCTGTGCCGACGGGACTTTCCAATTTTGAATTAAGATCTTCCAAACTTTTTAGATTTAAAATCTGCAAAGGTCTGCCATCGGCAAAGCGGACCTCTGGGGACCAGTCGGCCGTGAGGGATTGAAGTTTTCGTTTCGAAAGAGCTGTATAACGAACCAAGCGACAAGGGGTTTCTAGGTATTGAGAAAGCGCCTGAGAAAAAAGATCCGGTTCCAGTGCTGCTTCCACGGTATCGTTCCAGATTTGCACAGATAAAGTTCGAGTCACGGGACGGCGGGGTACTTTAAAGAACATTTTATTAAGGCCAATCGAAAGACCTTCACCATCTGATAAAACATCGATGGTTGCCATTTTAGAATGTGTTCTTTGAGAAATAAACTTGCCGTCGGCGTCAACCAGCATCCACTCGCGGTCACCCTCGGGGCCGAAAGCGGTCACTCTCATTTCCTTGAGTTTTTGAGCGCGGGCAGATTTAAGTGGGTAAATGGCGAGTTCTTGAACTTTCATAGCAAAATACTTGCTGGATATCAGCGGGAATGCAAGAGAGGCCGGGAGTTTATGATTAACGCAGAGCGAAGGTTTGCTCCTTTCTCGCCCCTTTGGTAAAAAATCGCATCATCTGGAGGAAATATGTCTCGTGTTGTGAAGTCCCCGATTGGAACGAAATTGCATTGTAAAGGCTGGTTGCAAGAAGCGGCCTATCGCATGATTCAGAATAACTTAGATCCTGAAGTAGCGGAACGTCCTGAAGATCTGGTGGTTTATGGTGGCATCGGCAAAGCGGCACGCAATTGGGAATGTTTTGATAAAATTTTAGAAGCCCTGACGACACTTGAAAATGATGAAACACTTTTAGTTCAATCTGGAAAACCGATTGGAGTTTTACGCACACACGAGGATGCTCCACGCGTGCTGATCGCAAATTCCAATCTTGTACCCAAATGGTCCACGTGGGAGCACTTCAACGAACTCGATAAAAAGGGTTTGATGATGTATGGCCAAATGACGGCGGGTTCTTGGATTTACATTGGCACTCAAGGAATCATCCAAGGCACCTATGAAAGTTTTGTCGAAGCTGGTCGTCAATATTTCGATAATAATCTAAAGGGTCGCGTGATTTTGACGGCAGGCCTGGGCGGGATGGGTGGAGCCCAACCATTGGCTGGAGTTTTTGCCGGCGCTTGCGTGCTGGCGGTGGACGTAGATCCCACGCGCATTCAAAAGCGTTTAGAAACAAAGTATGTCGATGAAGTCGCAGTAGATTTAGACGATGCCATTGCGCGCGTTCGGAAGTACACCGCAGCCGGCGAAGCAAAGTCGATTGCCTTGCATGGCAATATGGCGACAGTCATTCATCAGCTTTTAGAAAAGAACTTTATTCCGGATTTATTGACAGATCAAACATCAGCACATGATCCGCTGGTGGGCTATATTCCAGAGGGTTATACCGTCGAATCCGCAAAAAACTTCAGAGAGAAAGATCAAAAGTCATACTTGGAGGCGGCATATGCCTCGATGGCAAAACATGTGCGTGGCATGCTGGAGATGAAAGATCGTGGAGCCATAACTTTTGATTACGGAAATAATCTGCGCGCCCGAGCCCAAGAGGCGGGTGTCGAAAATGCATTTGATTATCCAGGGTTTGTGCCAGCCTTCATTCGTCCTTTATTCTGTAAAGGCAGCGGCCCCTTCCGTTGGGTTGCTTTGTCGGGGGATCCTGAAGATATTAAAGTAACTGACGAGGCCCTTCGCAAATTGTTCCCCCATAAAAAAGATCTTTTGCGTTGGTTGGACATGGCTCAAGAGCGCATTGCCTTTCAGGGGTTGCCAGCAAGAATTTGCTGGCTTGAATATGGTGAGCGGGCGAAAGCGGGTTTGCTTTTTAATCAACTGGTTGCGGAAGGCAAAGTAAAAGCGCCCCTTGTCATTGGACGTGATCATTTAGATTGCGGATCAGTGGCTTCACCAAATCGTGAAACCGAAGCCATGAAAGATGGCTCAGATGCCGTGAGTGACTGGCCGTTGTTGAATGCGATGGTGAACACAGCTTGCGGTGCGACTTGGGTGAGTTTGCATCATGGTGGGGGGGTAGGAATGGGCTACAGCCAGCATGCGGGGCAAGTGATTGTTGCAGATGGAACTGAAAAAGCGGGGCGCCGCTTAGAGCGCGTCTTGACCGCGGATCCTGCTATGGGTGTGTTCCGACATTTAGATGCGGGGTATGAGCTGGCGAAAGATGTCGCGAAAGAACGGGATGTCCATAGTCTTTGGTTGTAGCTACTCGCCGGAGTTCCATTGAACTCCGGCATTTAACAGTATTTAAATATATATTCTCTGACATTCGTCAGGTTTTCCCGACTTCGGTTGCGCCGAACTCATTCCAGGGGTTCCATAAGGGTGCAAATCAAGGAGGTCGTTTATGCAACCGGCAAATGTTCGCAAGAGCAGGCTTCTTCTTAGTTTTTTCGTTCTCTTGATTTTAACCATCTGTAACTTCAATGCCCGGGCGCGAATTCTGGTTCCCGTAGGCAAGCCTAACTTTTTGCATGCGCCAGAGTTGCGATTGCAGAGGGTGGTGCTGAACGAACAAAATCGCTTTGAAGCAGTGGAATGTAAAATCGCAGCAGTTAACTAGGACCAGTTTTAGAGACACTGACAAAGGGTGGCTCGGCAAGATAAAACCTTGCCGTGATTATTGAACTGAAACTCAAACACCTTATCGTTATATTCTTCTATGCGCAGGGTGGAGTTATCTTTGTACAAAATCTCTTTTCTTACTTCGTGAGCTTGAAGCTTTCCCATGTCCAACAAAGACTTCAGGCTTTCATTTCCCTTCAGGGGCAAAGCTTCAGGAACACTGTCCTCATTCACCTTGAAAAGGTGAATTTCCTTATGGTCGTTTGTTTGTGAAGGGTCGCTCGCAACAATATGGATGCGCCGCTCGGACTTGTCTTTCAAAAGGAGATGGAAGTTTTCGATGCTAATTTTTTCATTGAGGATACCAACACTTTGTCGAAGGTAAGCGAGTAAAGCTTCCGGAGTGGCAATTGCTTGTGCGGAAATTTCAGGAGCACATTTCTTTAAATTCTCCAGAAAGTTATCGATTGTAGAGACTGACTTATGCGCAGTGAGTGCCGTTAGATCTGTCTTGGCTTCATCTTCGATGGGCTCTTTAGTGTTCTTTGTCTTAGAAAAATCTTGGACGATACTTTCGAGCATAGCAGTTCTTTTATTATGAAATAAAACATGAAAAAAGAAATGATCTGCAAGTACGCCAACAACAAACAAGATAACTGCCCAAACGAGCCACGTTTTAAATTTTACCGGTTCCATAGTCCTCTTTAGTATTCCTGATTTCCGAGAATCCCACGTCTTTAGCGAACTTGCACCAAACAACTGCACTCGAGTGGAAATTTCACTTTCATCGCTGAAGGAGACAAAAAAATTGGAGTAAAATGTTCCACATAATATTGAAGGGTAGCGGTGAAATGCAGTTAAAGAGAATAGAGATGAACTAAACACTCTCGTCAGCATTGCTGAGTTGCGGCAAGCTGAGTGGGTGAAAATAAAACTAGAGCAGCTAAGATACGGGTTCGATGTTTTGTTTTTTTTGGAGGAAAGATGATCAGTGATTTTCAATGGCCCGTTCTGGACAACTTCCTATTAAAATCGGTCGTCATAGATTCGAAATCATTAAAAGGAAATCCGTGGAAAGATCCAACAATACGAAATAATATAATTCTAGTTCCTCGTTTGCACTTAGAGAATCCTCAGCAGCGATTGCCTTTGGTCGTGGTCCTTTCAGGATTCGGAGCGAATGGTCCGAAGTACCTAGCAGACAAAGGATTTGAAAAGAACTTTGTACAGCAGTTGGATGAGCGTGTAACCGAACGCAAAGGGCCCGAAGCGTTCTTTCTTTTTGTTGATGCGTGGACTTTTTGGGGAGGCTCACAATTTATAAATTCAAAAGGTATGGGACACTATGAGGACTATATTGTCCAAGAGCTTTTGCCGACAGTTTTTGCAAATTTACCAATTGAGACTTCAAAAGTGTGTGTGACCGGGGTTTCTTCCGGGGGGTACGGAGCCCTTCATTTGGGCACTAAGTATACGAAAATGTTTCCGTACGTGGCGGCGATGGCCCCGGACTCATTTTTTGAAAGTTGCTATTTGGGAGATGTCTATACGGCCGTACCGTTCATTGTGAAAAACAAGGGAATCAAAGGTTTAATCAGTCAGCATCAACAGGGGGAAATTGTTTCTCGAAAAGATGGCTTTCCCATTCTGAATTCGCTGTGTATGGCCTTGTGCTATTCTCCCAAATCAGATCATGATTTTGATTTTCCAGTGGATCTGGACTCAGGTGAAATTATAGGATCGATCTGGAGAAAGTGGAAGGAAAATGATCCAGTTGTTTTCTTGGAGGAGCGAAAAACAAATCTAAATAAATCGCAGAAATATTATTTGGATGTAGGCACCCGAGACAACTTCAATCTCTATTTCGGAACCCGGCAAGTTCGAGATATTTTAAAGAAACACTCTGTCCCCGTAGACTATTCGGAGTTTGATGGAACTCATTTCGATTTTAACGAACGCCGTCCCGAACTCTGGTCTTGGCTCGCTCATGAGTGGAGATAGCAAGTCACCATTAGACTTCTTTGTGATTGTTTTTAATTTTGAATTGGCCAGAAATATACAGTACAAAAGTGCTGACGATGAGAAGGCCTGCTATTAAGACTAGAAGTGTTTTAAGCGTGAAGTCATACCTCTGGGCTTCAAGAAGTGTCCGCTGACTCACGCTTTCTTCAAATTTGAAAATGGGCTCCATAATTTCTTGGACCTGTCGTCGGTAGTTTACATTGTACAGCATATCAATTGAACGCAGTCTCGCGGCTGTGAAATCCCCAGGGCGTGTCGTTTGTACCAGTTTCATGGCATTCAGTTCTACTTGGGTCAATTCGTTGGATTTGCGTTCGGCAATATCGAGCAGCCGTAATTCGTCTTCTTGAAAGCCCGCCTCGGCCAGAAGGACTCGTAGGGGGATTGTGCGTCCATCATTGCGGGGCTTTATTCCATTTCGAACATTAAGGGTTTCATGGAAATCTAGCATAAACCGCTTATCTCCAGTAGCAACGAAGGCTCTGGCAAAGGTCGTCAAATCGCGCGAACTATGTCGGAGCTGTTCTGATAGGCGAACGGACTCAAACCGCATGTTGTATGCGCGATAGGTTTTAGTTCCAGCATATATCGCAGAAGTGATCAGGATTAGCTGAACAATAATCAAAATTACGGAAAATAGATCTAAGAACTTTGCTGCAGTACGGACTCTCATCTTTCACCGCAGTGTCTGTTTTTCGATTTTACTGATGTGGATTCTATCGGTGAAGCACTTCTGGCAAGTGTGTCGTAGGAGAGTGTGGAGCAGTTGGTTTCTATGTTATTTGCTTGAGCCAAATTTCCCATACAAAATATTAGAGCCGAATGACAAAGGGCAGTCCAAACACGGCTCAGAGATTTCATCGGGAACTCCTTTTGAGGTTGGTGATAATGAGTATTGGATCACTTTATAACCACCTTGCCAACGAGCGGAGAAAATACACAAAAAGTCGAGCACGTCTGATACTTGGCAGACAGAAAGGTGAGTCAGTCTTTTTTACGGGCTCCTTAATGGCCGATTTTCGAACGTCAGAGCTGATATATTCGATTAGGAGTCATTCTTTGGGAAAAGATTATAGTGAGATAAGCTCTCTCTCGATATTGACGATGCGCGGCATTACTATGCGAAACATATGCCTTGGACCCGATTATTGACCATTTTGATTCTGCCTTTTCTCCTGTTGTCTTGCCAAAAACAGGAGCCGGAAACCCGTGAAAAAATGCTGTCTCGTGGTTTTGATATGATGGACCAAGGCCACTATGATCAGGCCGTCGACTACTTTGAAAAGCTGGCACAAAAAGACACTCACTATCATGTGAAGCTAGCGTGGGCATCGGCCTATGCAGGTCGCGCCGGAGTGAAGATTGAGAACATTTATGCCTACGCCTTAGCTGCAAAAAAGCCTCTGCCTGAAATTCAGTTTCAAGGCCTTCGCTTTGATAAACAAACTCAGCTGATGTTGACAAGTATCGATGGTTTTTTACAACAGTGGCAAAAAATTCCTGAAATTACTTTGGCGGGCCGAGAAGATTTGAGTGCCGCCTTGGAAATTTTAAGTGAAAAGGAAGTTCCGGGAGTGAGCCTTTACAGCGCAGCCCTGCGAATTGTTTTGTTGAAATCCTATGCGCAAGAGGGCTTAAAAAATTGGGAGATTAAATCTCAAGGACCTCTTTGCGGTCGATTCTTGCGACATTTTTTTTCGTGGGCCCAGAGAATTTTAGAGAGTCTTTCTGACCTGACCTTTGATTTGGAAAATTCATTTCCCAAACAAGCCGAGACCTATCAACAGAATCGCGCGAGCCTTGATGCCTTGCTGACTCAAGCCAAAAGGTTGAGTTTGCCTAAGGAGGATCAATGCTTCTGATGCGTGTGATTCTATTTTTGATTGTTCAAATTCAAATGGTTGCCATTGCCGGATCTTTGCCAGGATTTTTACGCGAGGGCAATAGTCGCTTTTTGTCCCGCTCCCTCGGAAGTGCATGCTTTAGCATGGACAGCATCCGTCGCGGTTTGCCCTGTAATCCAGCAGCTGTGGCCAAAGATCGCCAGTCGCGTTTTGACGGGGGTTTGTTCTTGGGCAGCAATATCGACTATATGGATGATGCTGAGAAAATTCTCGATGGCGAAGCCGATGATGCGACAGTGGCCCGGCTGTTTGGTAAACGCCAAGCATCTGAAGCGGAAGCCTCCTTTGAGTTTTCTTATCAGGCGGCGAAATGGGGACTCTCTTTTGAGCCCTATCGATTTATCTTGTACACTCGGTTTGAAAACCCGGCCTTGCCGATGATTGATTTCATCACGGCACAGGAACAAAATGCTCGTTTGCAATTGGCGAGCTATGTTTCCAACAATTTTTATGCGGGTCTTCAATTGCGTTACACCCATGTGAAATTTATTGGGAAGTATTTTGCTTTGAGTGAAGCTGCCGCAGGGGATAACGAAAATTTCTTCAGGCCTGAAACTCAGGAGCTTGTCTATTTTGAACCAGGATTTTTGTATGCTTGGGAAGAGCGTCCTTGGCAGCCACAGATCTCTGCTGCCTTGACGGGGTGGGGATACAGCGACCGAAAGTCAGCGGCTTATCCGATCCAGCCAGAGGGGCAATTCGGTGCCTCGATAAAACCACTTGTTCCATTGGGACTGCTGGAAGTAGGGTTGCACTTTCAATTGAATTCGGAAACTGAAAGTGCCTGGAAAGCTTTGCGAGCAGCAGTGGCCTATGAGCTAGGAATTTTGCATGGAGTTCTCGCGATATCTGACTCGGATCAATCGGCGGGTTTTCTGGTGCGCTATCAAAGCTTTACCAGCGGTCTTTCATACTGGCACGAAGATGTGCAGCAGGGCGTTTATGTGCAGTTCGGAGTGACCCTGTGATCTACCACTTGAAGAATCAATTGAAAATTCAACGGAGTTTTTCAGTCGGACTGTTCTTTTGTTTTCTTTTGATGTGCTCTATTGGGAAAACATATCAGAGCGAGTCTGACTTTTCAGGCCAGGCTTCTTGGATTGAGTACAAAGCTTATATGGCTGTCGAGAAAGAGCGTCACAGGGACGTTGGTTTGAGCTATTTAATCTCAGGTAGCATTGCGACAGTCGGGGGACTCATAGCTTATGAGGCAGCCAGTGATTCTTTGAGCCGGGTTTTATATGCGGTGACCGCTAACGTGGGAATCGCCGCCATTGGTTTAGGTGCAACTTACTATTGGACTAGCAGCGAAGAAGAAATTTTTTATGATACCTTGGAAGGTTCATCCTTAAACTTACAGCAGAAAAATGAATTGCTGGCGCGCTATCTACAAAAGCAACGGCAGCAACGTGACAGTCGTCGTTGGATTCAGGTGGCCACTCATGCCTTGATCGCGGCGGCCAACTTCTACAGTGCGGCCCAGGAAGAAAATGCGGATGTGCGATCCATTTTCTACTTTTTGGGCGGGGCGAACACGGCGTTGGCGATCAGCTATTCTTTTTGAGCAGGGGCCACAGACCAAAGTTTTACTAAAAAATCCCGTCGGCAATTCAAAGTACAAATGTTGATTGATTTTAAACCATTTTCTGAGAATCGCCCTTCCCATCCCTCTCTGCGACGGTCTTACGAGATCCTCGAGGGAGTCTGTTCATAAACAGGTCTGTTGATGTAGTTTGCCCGAATCGGGCCAGCATCCTTGAAACGCCCCGTTGGTGCTTTAGAATAGCGCTAGAGGGAGGTGTTGTATGATCTCTCGAGTGTTATTAGTTCTGATTTCGTTGGTGAGTTTGGCAGCGATTCCTCCGCAGGGAATTAATGTCCGAGCACAGACTGAGTTTCATGCCCGCATGCTAGAGGCGAAGGTCAGTAATGCCAGAAACAATACCGAACGATTTCGGGCTCTTCATCAAGCATTGGATCAAATTAGTTCTTTGCGAGAGAATAATTTAACGTTTACTGGAAAAGATGAAGGCTATGTCAGCCTTATGGTTTCAGTTCTTGAGTCCTTGCCGACCCAAACGAAATTTAGGCAACAAGACTGTGCGAAATACGAAAATGATTTTCTCAATCAATTTGAACCGACTGCCGACGAGCAGCCGAAGGAGCCTGCAGTAAGACCGGGATGGAAAGTTCTGCAGGCACTCTGTAGGCAATGACGAAACTACATTTGGCGAGCGCGTTTTTCCACGGCCAAGGCGGCTTCGCGAACAACTTCGCTCAAAGTCGGGTGGCCATGGAAAGAGCGCGCCAAATCTTCGCTGCTCCCGCCAAACTCCATACACACGATCACTTCGTGAATGAGCTCAGAAACACTAGGTCCCACCATATGGGCGCCTAAAATGCGATCAGTTTTTTTATCGGCAATGATTTTTACAAAGCCTTCAGTGAAGCCAAGGGCACGCGCGCGACCGTTGGCCATGAATGGAAACTTACCAACATTGATTTCAAGTCCTTGTTCTTTGGCTTGTTCCTCACTGATGCCAGTCGTTGCAATTTCAGGATGAGTGTAGATGATTCCAGGAACTGTGTTGTAGTTCACATGCCCTGCATGACCCGCCAAAATTTCAGCTACCGCCACACCTTCTTCTTCCGCTTTATGAGCAAGCATTGGTCCTGTGATAACGTCACCGATAGCATAGATGCCCGGAATATTTGTTTGATAGTGAGCATCCACAAGAATACGACCTTGTGGGTCCTTTTGAATGCCGGTCTCTTCGCAGCCCAAGCCTGTTGTGAAGGGTTTGCGTCCTGTTGCAACTAAGACAACTTCTGCTTTTAAGGTGTTCGATTTTCCGTCAGTTAAGGCTTCGTAAGAAACCTCGACACCGTCTTTAACTACTTTCGAGCCTGTTACCTTGGTGGAGAGCATGAATTTCATGCCTTCTTTTTCGAGATTACGTTTTAAAACACTCATGCAGTCTTGATCGGTCGCGCCGCCAAGGCGTCCCGTGTATTCAATAACGGTGACTTCGGAACCTAGGCGCTGCCAGACAGAGCCTAATTCAAGGCCGATTACGCCACCTCCAACAACGACCATCGACTTAGGAACTTTGTCTAAGGCGAGGGCGCCTGTGTTGGAAACAATTCTTTTTTCGTCATACTTTAGAAAAGGCAATTCAACAGGCACAGAGCCTGAAGCGATCATGATATTTTTAGTGGTGATGATTTCAGTTGTGCCGTCTTCGCGCTTCACTTCCACTTTCCCTGAGCCTAAAATTTTTCCATATCCATTGAAAGTTGTAATTTTATTTTTCTTAAACAGAAAAGTAAGGCCATCGGTATTCGCTTTGACGACTTTATCTTTACGGCTCATCATTGTTGGCAGATCTAATTCAACTTTTGAAACCTTCACACCGTGACTTGCAAAGTCGTGTTGAGCGGCCACGAAATGTTCTGAACTTTGCAAGAGTGCTTTGGAAGGAATACAGCCGATGCGCACACAGGTGCCGCCAAAGGTTTTCTCTTTTTCAACAACGGCAGTGCGAAGGCCGAGTTGAGCGCCGCGAATGGCCCCCACGTATCCGCCGGGTCCAGAGCCAATAATAATAAGATCAAATTGAGTGTCTGCCATAGGTGCGTCCTTTGAGGGAATATTGAAAGCTATTCCCATTTTGAAAATAAAATTTTTAGAATCTAGATCTCGAGCAATAAACGCTCAGGGTCCTCAACAAGCTCTTTGATTTTCACTAAAAAGCTCACGGCTTCTTTGCCGTCGATAACTCTGTGGTCGTAAGTTAAGGCCACATACATCATGGGGCGAATTTCAACTTTTCCATCGATAGCCATCGGGCGGTCTTGGATTTTATGGAGGCCCAAGATTGCTGACTGTGGAAAGTTAAGAATAGGAGTGGAAAGTAGAGAACCAAAAACCCCGCCATTTGTGATAGAGAATGTTCCGCCACCCAAATCATTGGGAGAAATTTTTCCATCACGGCCCTTGGCGGCTAAATCGCGAATGGCCATTTCGATACCCGCTACAGATAATAAGTCGGCATCTTTCACGTTAGGAACCATCAAGCCGCGCTCTGTGGAAACGGCGATCCCGATATTATAGTAATTGTGATACTCAATATCCGTTCCTGAAATCCAAGCGTTGACGGCTGGGAATGCCTTTAAAGCTTCGACGGCCGCTTTCACAAAGAACCCGTTGAAACCCAAGCTCAAACCGTATTTTTCTTTGAATTTTTCTTTGTACTTCGTACGCAGCTCGACAACTTTGCCCATGTCAATTTCATTGAAAGTCGTCAATAGGGCAGAAGTGTTTTGTGCTTCTTTTAGTTTCTCCGCAATTTTCTTGCGAATGGTTGTCATAGGCACAAGCTTTTTGTCGCCTTGACGAGAAGCCCCCCGCGGAGCCATGACATCAGCTGCGGAAACTAACGGCGCGGCAGCAGGTTTTCCAGCTGGCGCGGAAGCTTTCGCTGCGGCCGGCGCATTCTGAACATCCCCCTTAGTTAAGCGACCATCTTTACCAGTGCCCTGCATCCCGGCTGTGTCGATATTTTTTTCGGATACAATTCTTTGCACAGCAGGAGATAGGTGAGTGGAAGCTTGGTTAGAGGCGGCTGCTGCCTTTGTTTCTGTCGTCGTTTCGGACGGGGCACCTGCAGCGCTGGCTTTGCCATCGGTATCTAAAACTGCGATGGTGGCGCCAATCTGCACAATGGCACCAGCTTGAGCATTTGCATTGATAGTCAGAACACCGTCGTTTTCGGCGACGACCTCGACGCTGGCTTTATCGGTTTCAAGAAGTAAAATAATTTCGTTTCGTTTGACGAACTCGCCTGATTTTTTAGTCCAGCTGCCAATGGTGGCTTCTGTGATGGATTCACCGACTGCGGGAACTTTGATATCTTGTTTCATATAACGTCCTTTGTACAGCTTCTACTAGTTGAAAATTGACTTGATGATCTCTGCTTGCTCGGCCTTGTGTCTGTGGATAGATCCTGTCGCGGGCGAAGAGCGCTCGGGACGTCCCACATACTCAAAGCTTAATTTGAGACCCGCCTTTGATACGATATCTACAAATTTGAAATACACATTTTGGAAAGCCCCCATGTTTTTAGGTTCTTCTTGAGCCCAAATCAGAGTTTTTGCTTTTGAATACGACTTCAAAACTTCCGTGACCTTTTTTGCAGGGAACGGATAAATTTGCTCAAGGCGGACCAAAGCAATGTTGTCTTTCTTTGATTTTTCACGCTCTTCCAAAAGCTCGTAGTAAAGTTTGCCAGAGACAAATACCACGGTGTCTACTTTAGAAGCGTTAACTGTGTCAGGAATCACTTCTTGGAACTGACCTTCTGCCAACTCTTCCAAGGTCGAAGTTGCTCGTGGGTTTCGCAAAAGAGACTTCGGTGTCATGATCACTAAAGGTTTGCGGTATTCAGCCCGAACTTGTCGGCGAAGAGCATGGTAAATCTGTGCCGGTGTTGTAAGGTTACAAACTTGCATATTATTTTGTGCGGACAGTTGCAAGAAGCGCTCAAGACGGGCCGAGGAGTGCTCGGGGCCTTGGTCTTCGTAACCATGTGGTAAGAGCAGAACCAATCCGCTCATCTGTTGCCACTTGGCCTCGGACGCTGCTAGATATTGATCCAAAATAATTTGCGCGCCATTTACGAAGTCACCAAATTGAGCTTCCCACATAACCAGAGACTTCGGATCTTCTACGGAGTAGCCGTACTCATAACCCATTACGGCGTATTCAGACAAAATGGATTCAGCAATCAATAACTGAGCTTTTGTATTCACATCCGCAAAAGGGAAGAAAGCTTGAGCTGTTTTAAAATCATAAAGGCCGACATGACGATGGGTAAAGGTCCCACGCACACAATCCTCACCGGTCATGCGCACAGAATTGCCTTCGCTCAGCAAAGTGCCGTAAGCTAAGATTTCCCCCATAGCCCAGTCAATGCGCTCTTGACCTGTGGCCATGTTCTTTCGGTTCTCTAATAACTTAACTAATTTCGGATGCGGAGTGAAGGTTGCTGGAACAGTGCCGGCTTTTTCGCAAAGGGCTTTGAGCTTTCCTAAGTCAAAGCGAGTGTCGACGGTTTTTTCAAAGTCAGCGTCGGTAGCTCGGCGTAAACCTTTCCAGTAACCACCAAATTTGAACGTGGACTTTTTTGGCGGTGTTTTTTTAGTATCCTCGAAAATTTTTTGCAGGCGATCCATGGCTTTTTCATAAAGCTCATCGCTCGATTTTTTATCTATACTGTTTTCAGCGGCTAACTGACTTGAGTAAATCTCGCGAACACTTTGGTGCGCACGGATGATTTCATACATCAGCGGTTGAGTGAAAGCGGGTTCATCACCCTCGTTGTGTCCATACTTGCGATAGCAAAGAACATTGATCAGAATATCGCGACCAAACTCTTGGCGGAAGCGCACAGCAATGTCCATCGCGCGAACCGCGGCTTCAGGATTGTCGCCGTTGGCGTGAATGACAGGAACGAAAGTCATTTTCGCCGCATCCGAAGAATAACGAGTCGACCGAGTGTCTTTACCATTCGTCGTAAAACCCACTTGGTTGTCTAAAATAATATGAATTGTTCCACCCGTAGCATGAGGCTTCACAAGAGCCATTTGCAAGGTCTCTTGCACGATGCCTTGTCCGGCAAAAGCCGCATCACCATGAATAAGAATTGGCAGAACTTGTTTTGCGCCCTCTGTGCCAATTCTGTTTTGAGCCGCGCGAGCCATACCCAGAACCACGGCGTTCACAGTTTCGAGATGAGAGGGATTCGACGCCAAAACAGCTTTCACGGTGCCAGAGCTGGATTTCTTTTCAGTTGTGTACCCTAAATGATACTTCACGTCGCCATCATAACCTTCAACCGGAGTTTCAAGTTCTAGCGGACCATTGAAATCACCAAAGACATACTCTTCGCCGATTCCAAAAAAATTGACCAGCATGTTCACGCGGCCTCGGTGAGCCATGCCCACGAAGACTTCTTTGACTTGCCGGGCGGCACCTTTGTTGATGACGACTTCCATCATCGGCATGACGGCGTCAGCCCCTTCCACAGAGAAGCGCTTGGTGCCAACATAACGGCTGTGAACAAAACGTTCGAAGGATTCAGCTTTGGTTAGAGCCTCGAGTGTGATTTTTTTATCTTCAAGGCTGAGGGCCGTCGTATTTTTCTCGAATTCATTTTGCAACCAAGCGAGTTCTGCAGGTGCGCTGTCAGAAGCTTGTAAAGCAATCGGCCCACAATAAGTTTTTTTAAGTTGAGCTAGTATGTCAGAAAGACTTGCGTTGGCTTTGCCAATCAATGAGCCCACTTGAAATTTGCTTGAAAGATCTTTTTCACTCAAACCAAAACGTTGTAATGAAAGCATCGGTGAGGCTTCAGGAGCATAGAGGGGATTGAGATCTGCCTCAAGATGTCCTTCGGCACGGAAGGCTTGAATCAGCTGATACACCGCAAGTTCTTTGTCAGACATTCCGAACTTACCTTCTTGGGCAAACTCGACGCCGTCAAAAAAACTTTTCCATTCGGGTGACATGGTGTCGGGGTTAGACTTGTAGTCAGAATAAAGTTGTTCGATGTATTCTAGATTCGAGCGATTGATTCCGTTGTTCATTCCACTGGTAACTGCATTCGTGCTCACGATGATTTTTCCCCACCTAAAAATTTAGGTATTAAGCATTCTTTTGCGTGGACTAACTTTCCAAAAAGTTGGGACTTTGACACGTCTTAATGCACGGCAAAATCAAAAGCTCTTGGTGCTTATCCAAGCCCGTTCATGATAGCTTTTTTTTATTCGAAACTGAAGGAGTTTAACATGTATAAGTTGGTGCTTATAAGACACGGTGAAAGCGTGTGGAATAAAGAAAACCGCTTCACTGGTTGGCAAGACGTGGATCTTTCAGAAAAAGGTCGAGCCGAAGCTCTAAAAGGCGGTCGAGCCTTGAAAGAAAAGGGTTTCGAGTTTGATATGGTCTATACCAGTGTCCTAAAACGGGCGATCAAAACCCTGAATATTGCTCTAGAAGAGATGGATTTGATGTGGCTTCCTGTCCAAAAGGAGTGGCGTCTGAATGAACGGCATTACGGAGCTCTTCAGGGGTTGGATAAATCCGAGACTGCAGCTCGTCATGGAGAAGACCAGGTGAAAATCTGGCGCCGAAGTTATGACATCCCGCCTCCGTCTATGGACCTGGAGGACCCTCGACATCCCAGTCACGATCCTCGCTACAAAAATGTTGATCCAAAACTTCTACCTAGCCAAGAGTCCTTAAAGGACACCGTCGCGCGCTTCTTGCCACTTTGGGACGGTACGATCGCTCCGATGGTCAAGAGCGGAAAAAAAGTTCTGATTGTTGCACACGGCAATAGTTTGCGGGCCCTGATTCAATACTTAGAAAAGATGTCACCAGAACAAATCATGGGCGTGAATATGCCAACTGGAATTCCCATGGTGTATGAGCTGGGTCCAAATTTTGAAGTTTTGAAAAAAGAATTTATCGGAGATCCGGACGAAGTGCGCGCGGCGATGGAAACTGTCGCGAATCAAGGAAAAGCGAAGTAGTTTTTTGAAGGGGGGTTAAGCCCGCCCCCAAGCGAAAAGTTTTTGAATGCGAACTTTCGAGATCGATGCGACTTCCGCTCCAACGACTGCGCCGAGAATCCAGAAAGCCCCGGCTTCCAAGGAAAGTCCTTGATTGATCATTGCAAAAGTTCCTAAAGATCCTAAAGTTAAAGTCCCAATACTCAAAGTACGCGAGCGCAGAATCATCAGCCACTCATCATAACTCAGAACCAAGCGTGCTAAAAGAAAAGTCACTGACAGATAAAGTCCGCCACACAAAGATTGGCAAAAAGTTGGCGTGAGCTGCATAAAATAATGCATCAATCCTTCGCCCTTGAAAAACAAACGCAAACCAAATTGCGGGCATGCAGAGAGCGTCAGAATGGAGCTGAATAAATGTATCAGTCCCATTTTGACAGCCACTTGGCTTTTGTGAGGGGCTAATTTTTGAATATCCTGATGAATTTTATTTAAAATAAAAGCAGAGCCTGCGGGAAGTTGGGAGTCACCTTCGGCAAAGGAGTCGAAATCGTTTGTTTTATTTTTCACTGAGCGTCTCCTCTTTTTTTAGCTCGTTTTACTTAGCTGATTTGCTTATCTAGTTTTTGGCGTCTTAGTTCTTAAAAATTTCAAACTGCGACTGATGATTTTGCGAATATTGGCAGGGGACTCCTGCAAGCGTTTCGATATTTCATCAAACTCCAACTCCTCCAGATAACGCAGTTCCAGTACCTCTCGGTCCCGGGGCTTGAGCTCCTGAAGCAAGACCTCGGACTCGTTCCTATGCTCTATACTAGGAGTCAGGACCTCGGTTTGTGACAACAAATCGTCCCACTCGGAGTGATTCTTGGACTCCCTGTTGCGATAATCTTTGAGTTCACTGCGGGCGATTACGTAAATCCAGGCCAGAGCGCGATGCTGGGGGGAGTAGAGGTGTTTTTTACGGAAAATCTGTAAAAATACGATTTGCAGGACATCGTCGGCTTTTTCCGCTGCCAGACCGCGTTTAAGGCAATATTGTAGGACTCGACCCGAATGTCGCAAGAACAAAATATCCAAAGCCTTCTCGGTTCCATCGGCTAGGGCGAGCAAAAGGTCTTCGTCGGATAACTCTGAAAGTTTAGTTTCTTTATTTGTCACAAAAATCCCGGGTCGTTCCTATTGTTTGTAAATAGGTTGCTGAAATAGTGGAAGTGTCAGCTTCCCGGAAGCAGGCTTAAGTTCCTGGTAGTGATAATAGCGGTGCGAAATTAAATATTCAAGTCGCAAATCGGATGAACAAGTCTCAGGACGGGACAGCGAAGGAAGAAAAGATGTTAAAGACGATACAGAATAGGCCCCACCGACTCTCGATCATTATTGGGTTCTTCTTGTTAACGTCTCTGTCATTGCCGCCTATGGCCTGGGGGCATCCAGTGTCTTTTCAGGGAGCTACGTCCCTGATGTCTTACAATATGAATAATGAGAATGAAGCTATGTTAACTTATTCGGTTAAGCATTACTTGGCCGCTGGGCTTACCTACTATCAAATCAAAAATCAAAATGTGGGTGATGGAAACTGGGTGACTTATACAGTACCACGCCTCAATTGGTTGGCGAAACGATGGAACAAAGAGGACTCGCAGGCCAATATCTATTTTAGTGGTGGATACGGTTCCGAGCACTCTTTCAATGAAAACGTCGGTGTAGGTTTGGTGGCTGCGGAAGCGGACTGGGAGTCTCGACTTTATTATATTTCGTCATCGTACTCTCGGTACCTACGCCAAAATGACAATGAAGGTCGCCGTCCAGATTATGAAAACATAAAATTGCGGGCGGGAATGGCACCATACTTAGCTGACTTTAATGAACTCAATTCATGGCTTATTCTTCAGGCTGTCAAAAAAAACGATGAGCCTGTGGAACTCACTCAATTCGTACGCATGTTCTATAGAAATGTGATGATAGAGCTGGGAGCCTCCTTTAGCGGCGGCTGGGGATTTAATTATATGGTTCACTTTTAGTAGGTTTAAAATATTTTACTCGGAGGTTTTATGAAAAATTTAGTAGTGGCAAGTTTGATGGTTCTCTTTTCTTCCCAAGTATTCGCGGCAGAAATCGTTACGGAAACGGTGGGAGTTAACGGCATGGTTTGCTCTTTCTGCGCACAGGGGATTACGAAAAAATTTAAGGCCTTGCCGGAAGTGGCAGACGTCGATGTCAATTTGGCCGAAAAGCAGGTGAAGATCTCTTATAAGGAGGGACAAACGTTATCCCACGATAAGATTTCGGAACTTCTAAAGGAGTCCGGCTATGAAGTTAGATTCGACTCGAAATAATTTTCTGAATTATTTAACTCTCTTTAGTTCGACGAGCACTTTAATTTGTTGCGCACTGCCCGCGCTCTTAGTGAGCTTGGGGATGGGGGCCGTGCTGGCCGGGATTGCGACAAAGGTACCTGGGCTGATATGGGTTTCTGAACACAAGCCGGAAGTCTTTACATTTGCCGCTGTGATGTTATCCATGAATGGCTTTTGGCTTTGGAGTCAGCGGAATGCTCCGTGTCCCCTAGATCCTCAATTGAGGGACGCTTGTATAAAAGGACGAACTTTTTCAAAGCGAGTTTATTTCTTGTCGATGGCAATATTTTTGATTGGTTTTGTTTTTGCGTTTACTCTGGGGCAATGATTTTGCGAATCGCAGATTCAGGCGAGCTTCAATCGATCTAAAGGTTAAGATGGTTTTAGAATTAGGCCTTCTTTAACGCATGAAGAAGGCGATCCATTGTACCTAAGAATTCAGAACGAGCTTTCTTATCCATCGGCGCTGGGCCGCCGCGCACTTCACCCATATGTCTCAGGTTCTGCATCAGCTCGCGACTGGCAACGGACATTCCAATATTGTCTTCGGTGAACTCAACTCCCTTATGTCCAAGAACTCGGCAGCCATTCTTTACGCAACGCTCGGCTAATAAGATATCAACGGTGATAACCAAATCTTTTTTTGTCGCGTGTTCGACAATCCAGTCATCGGCCGCATCAAAGCCTGTATCGACGACTTGCATGCGAAAAAGTTTATTGGCAGGAATATTAAAGGCCTTGTTTGCCACCAGCACGACTTCGACTTGAAAGCGTTCGGCGACCTTGTAAATTTCATCTTTGACGGGGCAACCGTCTGCGTCGACATAAACCATGGGTTTATTGTGAGTGAAAAACGTTACTGAAGCAACTGTTGTCAAAAGAATGCGGAATAACTCCCGCATTCTTTAGTGTTGGCCTTTAGTTCAATCCAGGAAATTCACAGATCAGAGAGTCAGATTGTCCGTTGCCTAGGATCGTGGCTTCCTGTTTCCCTGTGATAGTCGTGATGTGGTCGAACTGCATATCATAGGCGATTCCTTCGTAACGAGTTGTGCCTTCAATCATAACGCCTTGGTCTTGAGCGATCACTTGGCCTGCTACCATGAAGACCAGATTGATGTCGGATGTTAGCTCATCAGCAACGCCAACAACTGTTAGTTCTGAGTCAACATTCGGTAGGCTTTTGCAAACAAAGACCATGTCGTCAGATGCAAGTGCCTGGGAAAAAGAGATAAGGGTTGCGAGGGCTACGATAATCAGTTTCATTTTTGTTCCTTTGTTAAGGTTGGTTGTTTCGTTGAGGCAGTTCTAGTTCAAGCATTTTTGGAAAGCTAGCTATTTTGACACGAAGTGTGTCAAAATAGTTTTGACACAAGAGAGGGGCTTAATAAGTTACATTGTTTCAATAATGAGTGGGCTTTGAGATGAGGCAGTGAAATAGAAACAGAGAGTCTTGAGAGCTAAGATGGATTGGACTTTTGGGTGTTCGAGTATAGATCGCGATTAGCTGTATAGCATCTCAGGCAATTTGGGGGCTGAGGGCTGGCCCTCGGTTTCCAGAGTGGTAGCAGCGTTGGGCGATCGACTACCACCCAAAGCGCAGAGAGAGACGAGGGGAGCGGCCGCGCCGGCCTAGTAAAAAAATGGCACTGAGGAGTGCTCAGTGCCTGAGAGTAAAAACATTTACGATCGAGGTCTATCTTTCTGTGCTCCAGGTGCAAGCCCATGATGTCGAAGAAATACTTGATTCGATGGGATTAAAGGCCTTCTGATGGATTGTGGATACTTGACGAAACTCGATGTCGAAGGTGTCGCCCTCGTATTTCGAATCTTCGGGATAAAAAAGTCCAATATCAAGCACAACGATTTTTCCATTTATCGAAGCCATGAGCACGACTTCGTTGATTGGTCCGGTTCCAAGCCTAACTTCAAGTCCAGCGATCTCTTGGGGAGCTTCGGGGTTGTCCATATTCGTGCAGGTGAATCGGATTGAGCTGTCTCCACCAGCTTCCTTCCAGCCTGCCATTGCTAATTGAGAAAAGGCGTTTAATAGGACAAGGAGGCTAAGAATTTTGCAAAATTTCATAAGTTATCCTTTCGATTTGGTTAGAGGAAATAAGCTGATTTGAAGTTGATAGACTTCCTTCGCCTTCTTAGGCTGAAAGTCACGAGCAAAGGCTCGGCGGAACTCTGTGATTCTTGCGATGGCTTTGGACATATCGCCAGGATCAAAACAAAGTGTCACAGAAGTATGATTGCGTTGGGAAAGTGGAACTTCTTGAACGGCATGTTTAGAAAGTTCCAAAAGTTGTGTTTGGTATTTTCTGGCGGCGTCGGAGGTCTGTGCTGAGGTCAGTTGGGTCAGTTCGCCGTTTTCTGAGGCATCGATCCATTTGCCTTTTGCATCTTTTTTTAAAAGCTCCAAACGCAAAAGGCGCTCGAGGGCAATATTCACTTCAGATTTTGTGATGCCTAAGCGCTGGCTGATCCACTGAGGGTCTGATTGAAATCCGATGACATGCGTGAGCTCTAAGATCGCATAGTGATACCAGTCAGAAATGGTCGCAAAAGTATCGAGGGTGAGCTTTTGAACCTCGGTGTTGTTTTTAAGCGAAGCGACTGCTGCGATGTCTGAGTTCGGAATCTTGCTCAATTGATCGGTGCCAATTCCGAGAGCCGACCCCAGGCGCAGCTTCATTTTTTCGGTGATAGGGCGCTTGCCATTGATCATCTGGGATAGTGCGGAAGGCTCAACCTTAAGAGATCTGGCAAATGATCGCAGGGAGTAGTTGGGGTTGCGACGGCAACGATCGACCAGCTCTTCTTGCAAGAGGCTGCGAAAATTTGGCGGTATCAATCTGTTGCGTGTCTCGCGAAGGACTTCCATTGGTCACGGCTGTATCATTGTCGGCGGGGCAGAGTCTATTATTTTTGAAACAAATCGTGTCAAAAATGGCTCGACACAGTCGAGGGGGGCCTTCCTGATCCTGAGGTGATCTGGGAAGGCATTTTTGAAAAAATAGGTATGTTTCTTGAAGTTTCTTATTCTGAGGAAACGAGGTTGTAATGGAAGCGCATTCAATTGGACTCAAAGGGGTTTGCCTGTCGATATTATCAACAGTGTCGGTTTTTATCGGCCTAGGGCTTCCTGTGCAGGTCCATGCCCTCGAGCTCAGTACCGAGATTACAGCTCTAAATAAAGAATTTAACGGATCTCTGGGGTACCCCATTATGGTGGTGGATAAGGCTGATTTTCAAAAGCGTCTGATGGCAAAAGGTTTAGGGGGTACCGCGAGCGAGCGAGACATCACTCGGGAACTCTATTTTTATGCCCGCGAAAAACATGGAATAGATATGCCCCCTGACGAAGCGGCCCAACTAGCGCCCTATTTCCTAGGTCGTAATGGCAGTGCTTCGGCCATGCCTTTTTTTACGGACAATGTGCGCCGGGAGCAGATGAAGTATTGTGTTGTTTTACCGAGCGGCCTAAAGACCACTCACTTGCAAGATATCAAAAGGGCCATCGGCGCTGATGGTCAGGAGGAGCTTTTCAAGGGAATCGACGTTCTGAAATTGCAGAGCCTCATGACCCAGCAGGAGCTGGAGCTGTTTTCTCTTTACCATGAGCTGTCACACTGCTTGGATCAAAAGTTTTTGCGTGGCATGTATGAGTTTGAAACTGACCCCCACGATGTACACTTAGCGGAATCTTTCGCCGAAGTGAATGCCTTGCTGTTGTTAAATCAAAGACACGGATTCGATAAGTTAGGGGCGGCTCGCAGTCTCTTGCGACAGGTTTACTCTAAATATTATGGGCCTGCCATTGCGGCGAATAAGCAAGTGGCTTTTTCAGTTCCCGTCGCCAAAGCAGGGGGGAGTATATACTTCTTATCGCCTGTTTTATTGGCCGGACAAAAAGAAATTGATAACAGACGAGTGCAAAATATATCTCTTGATCAAACCTTGGAGCTTTCAAAAATGCTGGTCGAACAGCATGCTCTGCCTCAGCGCAGTTTTCAGGCTCTGAATATGATGATGACGGATGGCGCGGAAAAAATAGTTCCGCACTATCAAAAACTGGCGAACAAATCACCGCGACACTTTTTGCAGGCCTATCAAGATCTCCTTTTCGTTAAGTCGACCTTAGATAGCCTAGATCTGGTCATACCAGGGGAGCAGTAGGCGTCTGTCATCGCTCAAAAGTGGGACTCGTTTTTTTAGTTTTTTAGCAGAGGGCTGCAGGCCCTCTTGACCCTCCCACTCTCTTGGCCAAGCATGGGCCTAAAGAGTCTCAATTCAAGGAGGATTTATATGCCCAGTCGTTCAGTGACCCCCTGGGGTCGTCGTTTTTCTAGCCCTGAAGTCACCAATCCATTTGAAGAATTTATGAGTGAATTCGACAGGGGGCTCTCGCCGTTTTCTTTTCGCTCGGGCCTAGAAGGGTTTGCCCCATTGTTGGATCTTGAGGAAAAAGACAATATGTATATGGTCACGGTCGACTTGCCGGGTTTAAAGAAAGAAGACATCAAGGTGAACCTCTCTGATAATATTTTAACGATTTCTGGCGAAAGAGTCCAAGAAAGTAAAAGTGACGGGCGTTATCGCGAGCGCGTCCATGGGAAATTCTCTCGGTCATTAAGTTTGCCTGGGCAATTAGACAGCGCCAAAGTTTCGGCGAAGTTCGAAAATGGAGTTTTGCACCTGACCATTCCGAAATCGGAAGTGTCGCACAGTCATTCTATCAAGATTCAGTAAAGGTGGGGTTTTTCCCTTGATCCCTTGAACCCATGTGCTTGAATGAGTCATGGGTTCTATATTTAAAAATATTTCGACATTGTTGACTCTTGAGGGCGCGGCAAAAAAAGAAGGCCGGCATATTCAAGAGTCTGATTTAGGTATTCAAGAAAAGGCCGCCTTGGTAGTCGACAAGGGACGCATCCAATGGCAGGGCCCGACAAACAAAATTCCCCGCAATTACAGCAAGCTGAAATACCGAGAATACGATGCCAAAGGGCTGACCTTATTTCCGGGTTTAGTCGAGTGTCACACGCACCTAATCTACGCCGGACATCGCGCTGCGGAGTTCGAACTTAAAAATCAAGGCGTGAGCTACCAAGAAATCGCAGCTAAAGGTGGTGGAATTCTCTCGACGATGAAGAGTACGCGTGGGGCTTCGCTAAAAAACTTGATTGAGTCTGGTCAAAAGCGTGTCGACCACTTTATTTCCCAAGGGGTCACCACTTTGGAAGCAAAGTCAGGCTATGCTTTGAATCTCAAAGATGAACTCAAAGTTCTGCAGGCAGTGCGGGGGTTACAGAAAATCCCCGTTCTCGCAACCTTCTTGGGGGCTCATGCTTTGCCTCCAGAATTTAAAACCTATGAAGCCTATCTCGTTTATTTAGCGGACAAGGTTTTGCCAGAAATCAAAAGAAAGAAGTTAGCTAATCGGGTCGACATCTTTATTGAAAAAGGATTTTTTCCTCTCGAGGCTTCGGAAAAGTATTTGCAGAAGGCCAAGGACTTGGGCTTCGAGGTGCTTATTCATGCCGATCAATTAACCCTGAGTGGGGGCAGTGAGGCGGCAGTAAGACTGCAAGCTTTGTCTGGGGACCATCTTTTACAAATTTCTAAAAACGAAATTCAAAAATTAGCACGCTCTGAGGTTACCTGTGTGATGCTGCCCGCCGCTGACCTTTATATGCGTTGCAAATACCCGCCAGCCAAAGAGCTGATCGAAGCGGGGGCACGTGTGGCACTCGCAACGGATTTCAATCCGGGCACTTCACCTACGCAAGATGTGAGTTTGGTTGGACTGCTCGCGCGTTTAGAAATGAAGATGACCTTGCCTCAGGTGATCAGTGCCTACACAGTGGGGGCGGCTCACGCCTTGAATCTGCAAAAGACTATCGGTTCGTTAGAGGTGGGGAAGAGTGCCGATTTTGTGTGCAGTGAACTGGGGTGGCAGGAGCTTTTCTACTCGATTGGAGGAGCGCCTCAAAGGGCAGTTTTCTCTCGGGGAAAGAAAGTTTTTGGCGAGATTAAATAACTCAAAGCGTCGTGAAATTTAAGATTCTTAAAATATCCTTTGAATAGAGAGTGGTTTTCTTCCTAGTCTTGGAATTAGGGGAAATTTAGAGGGGGAGCATCAAAGATGAGATCATCATATACGACACTCATGCAGTCGAAGTATTTTAATCCTGCGTTCAATAGTGCCATCTTCGATGGTCCAGTCAGGATTTACTTCGCGCAGTTTCATGAGGCCTTGGCACTTAAGATTTATTTTTTGATACAACAAAAGCTCGGACCTGAGATGGCCAAAGCTAAAGAGGCTTCGAAGGCATCGGGTGCTAATATCTTGCTGATGGTTTATCCCACCACAGATAGCTTTGGCTTGTCCTTTGAGACTCAAACACAGACAACCACTCCGTTTGAGACTGAAAAGTGGCAAGAGGATGTGATCATTGGTCTCCGAGGTCCTATTGAAGAGGACAAGCTAGATCTTTTGCTAGAAAGCCTTCGTCAAACGATAGAAAACTGGCGTCCAGCTCTTAAGACTCGTGCGGCAGTTGCTCTCGACTTGTGATATAATCAAGCACATGAATAGAAAAGGTCAGATCGTGGTGGAGTACGTACTCCTCCTGGTCATAGCAGTCGGCTTAGGGGCGCTGCTAATCAGTCAGCTGGTCAATCGCGACCCCGAAAACCCGGGCGTCATCGTTGCAAAATGGCATTCCATTTTGCAAGTCGTCGGTGACGATATTCCCGATAAACAAAAATAATTCGTATATAGATCTAAATAAAAGGATTGCCGCGATCGTTTAGAGACTCTTCAATCGCTTGCTGGAGTTTCTCTTGAATATCTTGTGCGATTTCATGCACCAACTCTGAATCTTCCACGCGACCGGCCTTATAGGGCAAATGAATGGGTTCTAAAAAACGAATGCGCCACTTGGCAGGCAAAGGTAAGACGTTCAAAGGCAGAGGAATGACAGAGCCTCTTAAGAATTTGGTGAATTTTAATTTCTTTAAATTGATATGCGTTTCTTCCGCACCCAAAATTACAACTGGCACGATCGGGCACTGAGCCTCTAGCGCCATGCGAATAAATCCACGCTTGAATTCCTGAATTTGATAGCGTTCGGAAGTTGGCTTGAAGTTTCCATGTTCGCCTTCAGGAAAAAGAATGATGGCATTTCCTTTTTTGAGGGCATTGAGTCCATTTTCGTAGGTCGCCTCTGTGAAGCCCATTTTTTGTGCGGGGATGGCAGTTGATTCCGTTAAAAACCAAAAGTGGTGAGTCAGAACACGGGGAATGCGCTTGGCTTCCTTTTGTACAATATGTCCCAATAAAAAAGCATCAAAGCCGGAATAGCCGGAATGATTGGGAGCCAAAATCACGGGGCCGCGACGAGGTATGTTCTCAACCCCCTGGACCTCCAGACGAAAGTATTTACGCAAGATTTCTAGTAAAAATCGTGGCAAGACTCGAAAGATCAAGGTGTCCCTATCGAGGTTCTTAAGACCATAAATTTTTTCGTTGGGTTTCTTCAATAAATTCATCATGATTGAATATGTATCCATCTCGATCGGGGAAAGTTTATGTCTAGTTTTATCATGGCAATCGACCAAGGGACAACGAGCTCACGTACTTGTATCGTCAATCAAGCCGGAGGTCTCGTCGCGGAAGCGCGAGAAACCTTTAAACAAATATTTCCAAAGCCGGGTTGGGTCGAACATGACCCTGAGGACATTTGGTACACAACGCAACGATCCATGCGTTTAGCTCTGGAAAAAGCAGGCATCAAGGGATCGCAAATTTCCTGTATTGGCATCACCAATCAGCGGGAAACGGTAATGATGTGGGATAAAAAGACGGGGAAGTCCTTGTACAATGCCATTGTTTGGCAATGTCGTCGCACGCAAGATATTTGCGCCAAACTTAAAAAAGCCAAGAAAGAAAAAATCATATCTGCAAAAACTGGATTGGTTTTAGATCCCTATTTTTCAGCGACAAAAATTCAGTGGCTGCTCAAAAATATTCCGCAGGCAAAAGAAAAAGCCAAATCCGGACAGGCGCTCGCAGGCACGGTTGATACGTTTTTACTTTGGAAACTGACGGACGGGCGTTCGCACAAAACAGATGTCAGCAATGCCTCGCGCACAATGCTGATGAATATCCATACTGGCTGGTGGGATGAAGAGCTCACAAAACTATTTCAAGTTCCGGCAGCGATCTTGCCAGAGATTTGTCCTAGTAACGCCGACTTCGGCAAAACTCATGGACTGGGGTTTTTGCCTGATGGGATTCCGATCACCGGGATGATCGGCGATCAACAGTCGGCACTCTTTGGGCAAGCCTGTTTTGAACAAGGTGAATCCAAGTGCACCTTTGGAACGGGAAGTTTCGTTTTGCTTAATACAGGAAAAAAAGCAGTTAAATCCAAGCATAAACTTTTAAGCACGGTTGCTTGGCGACTTAAAGATCAAGAAACAGTTTACGCCCTCGAAGGAGGAGCTTTCGTCTGCGGGGCTGCAGTGCAGTGGCTGCGCGATGGACTGGGCCTCATCGAAAAGTCCTCTGACGTCGAAGCCTTAGCTAAAACGGTTCAAGACACGCAAGGTGTGGAGTTTGTTCCTGCGCTCACGGGATTGGGGGCACCCCATTGGCGACCAGAGGCCCGCGGAGTGATTTGTGGTCTGACTCGAGGGGTGACCAAAGCACATATTGCGCGTGCGACTTTAGAAGCGATGGCTTTACAAAATGTGGATGTGCTTGAGACCATGCAAAAAGATTTAGGAAAGAAGCTTAAATCCCTCAAAGTGGACGGTGGTGCTGCTGCCAACGATTTGTTGATGCAATTGCAAGCCGACTATCTGGGGGTGAATGTCATTCGTCCAGCGAATTTGGAAACCACGGCCATGGGCGCAGCCTTTATGGCGGGACTCGGTGCGGGAGTTTGGAAAACTCAAAAAGAGCTATTGAAAATTTGGAAAGTGAATCGTGAGTTCAAAGTGAAGATGAACCTGAAAGATCGCAAAAATCGAAAAGTTCGTTGGGAAGTTGCTTTGGAGAAAGTGTAAATGGCTGGACCTGGACAAGTAATTTTTAAAAAAGTGGGCGTTTCAGAGCGGAAGTTGATTCTGCGTGAAATGGCTGACGATAAGACACAAGTTACCGTGAAGGGGGAAAACGAAGAAGTTTTCCATCTGATCGCCATTCAATTTGAAAATGACGAGCAGTTGCTGTGTCACCACACCGCGGATTCGAAAAACCACATCAGCGTTCAGCGGGTCGTGGTGAATTTTGTTTTTCGGTTAGAGCGTTACTTTTTTCAGGGAGTAATTAGTTTTTCCAGCGGCTGGGTGGTCTTAGATAAATCCTCTGAGCTTTTTCAGCTGCAACGCCGGGCCAATGCCCGAGTCGACCTGCCATCGAACTACAATGCTTCCTATACTTTGATGTCTGTTGGGATTCATCGTTGTTTTGTTGAAGCCAAGGTTCGTGATGTCAGCGCAGGCGGAGTAAAAATTGAATTTTTTAAACCCAATTTCGAAATTCAAAACGGGGATCGCTTGCGCGGGGCTCTGAAACTGGGGCTGCGTCGTCCTATTGAATGTGAGATGGAAGTTCGACATGTCTTTGAAAGAGAAGTTGAAGGGAAGGTCGTGGTCGCAATGGGGCTGCAGTTTTTAAATGTCGATCAGACATTTGAAAATCGCCTACTTAGCTTAATGATGGATTTACAGCGCGAGTTGTTTATTAAATATCCCAAAAAGAGCTAGAGCGCTTTTTGGGATTGGCGGCCTAGTTGGTTTAGAGTATTTGAATTTGAAAGTACAGCCGAGAGTTCTTCACCAGGTTTATTGATACAGTTCACGGCAGACCGTTTGTTGGTGCGCCACTCCAGGCTTCCACGCCCTAAATTAACACTGTAAACCTGCTCGGAACTCTCAATTTGGACGACTCGATCGTTGCGAACTTGCAGACGCAGTTGTGCTCTGGTATTTTGGATTTCTTCTTTTGCCAAGTTTACTAAGACAATTTCAACGCCGCCGTCACTATTGATGGTTGAAGTGCTGTTTTCACTTGAAAACGAGTGTATTCGTTGCTTGGAAGATGGAAAAGTCATCGTGATCAATTGATTGGTCACATCCACACTGTATTGGCAGCTTGTAGGCAGGGAATCAGATTTGTGTTCTGTATCCAGAAAGCCTAAAACTTCCTTTGCAGAGAAGGGTCTATCATAAGCCTTATTGATTTCAGCAAGGCGGCTTACAGATAGATAAGTTCCAAACCCCATAGTTTCCAGGTCTTTTAAAAGCTGTTCGCTGTTTCGCTGGTGATCTCGCTCCAGCAATCGAACAGTGATATTGCGAATCTGCTCATAGTCTGTGGTTTTGATATTAAAAATATTATTTCCATCTACTTTCCGCCGAATGCTTTCAATCGGGTTCGTGTAATTCGGTTCTAAGAACTTCCGGTATTCAAGATCTCTTGAGATCTTGATGGCCATCAAAGACTCGTGAACGAGCAAGGTGGCCTGCTCATCGATGGACATTTGGTCGTATTTTTCTTTGTCGACCCAAACTTCCAAAAATCCTTGCAAGGCATATTGTTCCGTTGCAATAGCCACGCCGATATTTTTTGAAGGGATGGTGGCTAAGGCCTCAGGGCTCATCAACCAAAGTTTCTTTTTAAAAACGAATTCAAACTCAGTCGCAAAAGTCGGTGAAACTTCTTGAAGTTCCTTAATCAAGGGCTGAACAATTTGTTCGTAAGCTGCAAAAGTAATGGGATTAGCTTTGTAGTCCTCAAGCATTTTATTGTTCCAACCATTTCCACCACCGCTATGTCCCGTGCCTTGTGCTTGGGTGCCGGAGCTTGGCGGGACGGGCGTTTCGACGCCAGTCGCGGCTGGGGTTGCAGGGCCAGCAGAATTGTTCTGCTGGGTGCATCCGATGCCGAAGGTTAAAATGATGCCGAGTAAAAGCTTATTCATAGTTTGTATTCAATCACATCTAAAGTGTCTAAGTTCACAAGCCATTCTTTTCCGTTGGCCACGTCTTTAATCGTTAGTTCTTTATTCGATTCATCAAAATAAACTGTTTTGTTCTTCCAGCTGTGGACGTGTGCCTTTTTGCTGGAATCGCTGATTTCAATATCAGACTTTTTAACAACCCACATTTTCATCAAGAGCGACTGATCAGCCTTCGCGCCTTTAAGGCTCAAACACTTTTGAGTCGTCGTGCAATGTTGCATCTGAAACCCGGTCATACTGGCTCCGGCAAAGGCCGAAGCGCCGCCGATAAGAATCGACAGCGCCAGCAGGGTTTTAGTTGCAGGATTTGTTAAGAAATTCATCCGCATTTCCATCTGGTAAAATACCACCAAGAGTTTTATCAGCAAAAGAAGTCGCATTTCCACATTCGTTGTGTGAGGCGGCCATTGATGTTTTCTTCAGATCTTGAATCGGGGAGTTCCAAATCACAGAATAGTTGATTGTATACTCTTTTTGGTAAGGAGCTTCACCGACTGTGGATTTAAAAGGTCCTGAAAGAACTGCCTGCGCGATAGCTAGGGACTTATTGAGTTCAGCCAAGTTGTTTGGAGCAATGCAAAGTCCACTTTCAAGAGCATAACCCTTGCGATTCTTTTTGTTTTCGGCGCCAGTGGGACAAAGTGAATTTTGGTATTTCATGGCCCACTTTACAGAGGATATTAGATCGGCACCCATTTGTCCAAAAAAGCCAAATGCGTGGTCTTTACGAAGAGTTCCCAACTTTGCAAACTTTTGAAACTTGGCGGCTTTTTGCTCTGGGTTTAAATCCTTTATTTCGTGAGAGAACGCCTCAAGGCCCTCGAAGCTGTAGTTTGTGTAGCTCATTAACAGCAAGGCATAGCCCGCATAAACATGTTGAATGGTTCTTAGGTCGGCGCTGTTCACTTTTGTGATCAGAATGTTTTTCCGAGCCTCACCGTAACAGCTGTATTCGTAAACATCACCGTCATTGAAGAGGGCACAGGCGTCCATTTCCCGATCCTTGATCTCATCTTTAAAGAGATAGGGATTCATGTTCAGATCTAATTCTGTTTCTGCATTCGCTTTGAGCCATTTGCTGGCGTCGATGAAAGCATCGCGCATTTCAACCAAGGCATCCTGCGCTGTTTTTTCATCAGTAATAGAGGCCTTGTTGCCCTGATTAACCAAAAAGTCTTTAAGCGATGCCGTCGGTGTTTCTTGAATTGATTTTTCAAGTGATTCCGACTGTCCACGTTGTTTGGCGAATGCTTTCATTCTGCCGATAACACCTTGAGTAGTCATGAAGGGTTTCAAAAGGTGCTTGTAAAACTGTGCGCGCTCATTTTTCGGATCTTTTTCTAAAGCCAGGTCAAAAATCTTGTCGGCTAGATGAAACGAGTGAGGTGCTACAAGCTGTTCACCAGCCAAGGCAATTTCTTCTGAAGTTGATGTGCGGTGGTCAAAGCTCACAACTGTGTTGTTTTTTTGATCTTCTCCGCAAGCCGTCAGCGCCATGATGACCGCAGTTGCCAATACCATTTTACCAATTTGCTTTTTCATATTGAGTCTCCTTCTTGTCTAAAGTTTTGACAAGGACCCCAAAATTGGCTGTTCAGATTTTCTGAGCAGCCCATCATTTATTGTTGAGCGTTTCAAACATCTGTAAAGCAAGAGTCCTGCCGATGAGTGAGTTATAACCCTAGGCTAGTCCAGCTTCTAGATCGGTTTAGTTAAAAGTTAATGAAATAATTAACAAAATAGTT
>JBBKWD010000118.1:0-4260 GCA_037968775.1 Bdellovibrio sp. | reverse complement strand
ACGGAAGGATTTTTGAATTTGAGCATCAGAATAATTCTTTCCAAAGGGGGAAATCCTGCCAATTTCGGATTGAATTTGGCCGAGCCAAGTTTCAATTGCTTGCTTGCGAGGTGTGCCCTCTAAGTTCATGAAAAATCCCAAATTCACCGGCCTATCGCCGTCCCTGTTGCTTGGGGTCAACATGGCATGACCGATGATAATGATTTCTTCCGCCTTCTCTTGAATGCATCTTGCAATATCCAAAGGGATGGCCAATGTGCGAACAGTCACACCCGGTTGGTCACCAAAAACCTGTTCCACAATACGAGATTGAGGAGCCAGAGGTCGTTCGAAATTCACGACACAGATTTTTTTGGCTGCAGCATAGGTGGCCTGTGTAGCAGCAAAGACAAAGAAAAAACTGAGCGCAATAAAGAATTTCATGGACGACCTCCAAATGAGAAAAAGCCGAGTCAAGGTGCCTAACTTGGCGCAATTGATATATTTACTTCAAACCAGCAGAGGCCGTAGCAAAATCAATATAGGCGCCTGACACTTCAGGGTACATGCTTGCGATTTGGCCTGCGATGCTCGACTTAGTATCTTCAGCGGTCACGATGAGTTTTGCCCTTTGGATCGCCAAGCGTTGAGTCAGCTGTTGTTGATCTGTCAGAATCATTGAAATGTCCGACTCTGGATAGCCATTCGCCACCAATTCTTGAATCGAAACGGAACCCTGAGAACCGGATTCTTGATCCAAAAGGCAAAATGGCAACGTGATAACGCAGAGAGAAACAATTGAAAACTTTTGAAGCGCAGTTGTGTAGTAATTATTCTCGCCCCAAGGCCCCTCTTCTGGAGTCGCTCCAGCTGCGCCCATAACAAGCAAAAAAGCCTGCGCCCTTGTTGGCAACATCACATTGGAAAACCCGACCAATGATACGCTTAAAATCGAAGCTTTAATAAAGTTCTTGAAGTTCATAAGGCATCCTTTTTCTTTGACCACCTTCATTGTGGGATGAATTTCCCTTGTACAACTGGCGAGTCGTTTGTCTTTTTGACAGCCACAGTTGTACCTAGGATGAAGGCCCAAGAACAGTTAGACGCAGTTAGAATAAACCGCTTCAGTGACCACAAGTTCGACAGGCGGGCCTAAGCATGTATCTTAGGAGGTCTTAGGCTACGCTTGGGGAAACCATTCCTCGATTAAAAGCGGAATATTTTTACTTGAGAGGCCGATTCGGACGTGGAGGAATTTTTATCAGCTTCGTTGGTGTAGCAGCTGAGTTGGACGGAGTCACCATTTTGGGGGATCAATGTTAGGGAGGGGCCTGAGACCTCCGCTAGGTTTTCGCTATTTGCAACACTAGTAAGGTCAGTGAGAAACAGACCTGATATTTCTAGCTTTAAATTATTTCCTCTGACGATCATTTCGTTCTCTAAAAAACCTTTTTTGAGTTGCTCGGTGGTGCGTTTAAAACTGAAGATTTCATCTGTATTTTTTTGGATGCGCACGTTGAGACCCGTGATCTCACTAAAATCATAGAAACAGCCGTAATCCGCGATCGGAGTAAAAGCGGAATTGCGCAAGCCCATTTTTAGACGGGCCAAAGCATTTAAGTCGTGTTGCGGTTTGATGACCTGGCTTATTTCATTTGTGGTTTTTCCCCATTTCTTTTCGACTTCCGGGGTCGCAAGTACAGGAATGCGATGGCCATTATTTTCAATGACGCGACCAATGATAGTGGAGTTTCTAGCGTTTTGCATACCGAGATTTCCGATGCCGACTTTACCATCAACTGAAATTGCGTTGCCGCTGTCACCCTTAAAGAAACTGCCTGACGGAAGCTTCCCGATATTGGTTTCTAAAACACCATAGCCATAGTCGCGGAAGGTGACTCCGTTTTTTAAGCGCCAACGTGTGTTGCTGGTAAATCCACGCTTTCCTTTTTTATAGTCTTCTATCAAACTGACAATAGACTTGCTACTGACAAAGTAAGATTCCTTTTTAAAACGGTGATGTCCCTGCACCAACCCATCGATTGAGTAGGTGTAAATATATAGAGACGCAATTATTGAATTCGGGATATCACGAATGAGAGGGGCGCCGCTCAAGCCTGGCAACATACGAGCTTTAGCGATATAACCATCACCTAAGAAAGGTTTTTGTAAAACGCCATAGTCATCCCAGATAGCGCGCATCAGGTTCTCTTTCTCAAGACCTTTGTGAGCGATCTGGGTAAAAATGCGGATCATATCTTCAATTGTTGAGACATCATTGTGTCCACTTGAATTCTTGGGCAGAAGGTTTTTTAAAATAGGAACGTGCTGTTTTTTAGCCACATAGATACGATCATAGTCTACAAACTTCTGCTCTTCGGAAATAACCCCTGTGTCTAATCCCATCCACATCGGGCCATGGATCATTTTTAGCCGTGAATCATAGGTCATCGGGGTTTCGATGCTGTGCTTTAGAAAAATAATTTCGACATCATCATCCACATTAGCTAAGCGCGCTCCAGGATGAATGACCAAGGGCTTACCCTCTTGAGTTTTGATCTGCAACTTCTGTCCATGAGTTAGATGGGACACCGTAACGAGAGCGGGAAAATCTGTGAACTCACCAGGTTTGGTTTCAATTGGAATCATAACCACAGATCCAATGCCTTGCATACGTTCCGCTTTACCTGTGCTTTCATCAAAATAAGTGGATTCAATTCGAACCAAATATGGTGCCGCTTTGCCGGTGAGGACTGGTTTAGAACTCAAACGGAAGGGTTGCTCCAAAAGGTTATTGTAATTGTAGGCCGCAACTTGGTTATAGTTGACCACAGATGAAGTTACTAAATTGAGGTCTTGGACGGGCTCATAAATTCTGCGATCATAGTCTTCGCCATTATTTACCTTGAGTTTCGAGTAATCGACATTGCCCACTCTAAAGTCTGCCGTCGCCGCAGTTGCGACGTTAAAAAAACTAAGCAAAATAAAATAGGCGGATAAAGCTTTATTCATATAATTATAATAAGCAAAACTCAGGCCCTGTATTCGCAATCAATTGAACATTGGATTGTCTCACTTTGACATTGACCGATTACCGCTGAGCAGCTGTCTACTTATTTGTCGCCCCGGAGGGCGTTGCGGCTAGACTCTCGGGACAGTCAGTTTCGATCTTTTCTTGGGATCATTGACAATTCTGACGCCAGCACTCTAGATCAGTACACTGCCAAAGTGGCGGAGAGGTTTTAGTTAGAGGTTTTTGCTAGAGCCTATAGCCAGTCTTACCAGATACTCATCCCACCTCAAGCGCTTCGCCATCGACGATATGATAGCGACCATCCAGAAAATGAATCAGACCAGGTCTTTTCTTGCGAAGCCGGTTCAGCAAGTTTTTAAGACGGTTCTCAGCCGACTCAAGGTCGATTTTTTCGCCATAGAGGTCTTCAATGAGTTCGAACTTATCGCGCGGTCGACAAGAAATCAGGCAAACAACTCGGTCTTCCATACCAGTTAAAGCTTCTGTATTCTTTTCTTTATGAGCCAGACGCTCAAGCCAAGTTGGATGAAGTGCTTTTGTGTCAACTTGAGCCCCACTTTGGACGATCACTTGCTCCAGAGCTTTCACTCCGGCTTTAACTTCAGGATGTTGAGAACTTTTTAAGCTTTCAAAATCTACCAGCGCTTCTTTAAATCGTTTGATTTCGCAAAGAATATGGCAACGATTGAGCAATGCAAGTTGTTGATGATGAGTCCCCGGACAACGAGTCAGTAAGGCAATTGAGCGATTCGCATAGCGAAGGGCTGATGTATAGGCCTTGAGCTTCTGAAATTCTCGAGCCACATTCGTTAAAGCGGTACCCGAAACCTCCCAGTTTCCTAAAGCTTTTGCTTTGCGGTAGATCAAGCTGAACTCCGCGAAATAGGCTCGTTCGGGAAAAGCTTTTGTTGAGGCTGAAATATAGTTATGAAGTGCTTTTAGAGATTTATGATGAGCTCCAATGCTAGATAATGCCCGGTAAGAGGCATGGTAGTAGTCTTTGGCCTGCAGATATTCACTGCGAATCTCGCTCGCGAACCCGCAAACAAAGTAAATTTCCCCTGCCCAATCCGGATGCAAGGAAATCTGATTCCGAGCTTCAGTGAAAAGGACTTCGCCCACCAGGCGCTCTCGAATTCCCAGGCGCAAATTCAAAAGAGTGCTCAGTAGAGGGGACATTTTGGTTTTTTCTTGGAGTAAAATCAGAGTCGAAATATCGCTTCGTAAGTAAGCTTGAAGAATTTCGG
>JBBKWD010000117.1:0-23849 GCA_037968775.1 Bdellovibrio sp. | reverse complement strand
GAAGCCGAAATAGATCACCAGTAAAGGTGCGATGGCGATGATCGGGACAGTTTGAAAAAAAATCGCGAAGGGCAAAATGGCCCGTCTTGCTAGATCAGAAAGTGAAAAAAAGAACGCGATCAGACTGCCGATTACAGCACTCAAAAACCACCCCAGGCTCACAGATCTAAAAGTGCTATAAAAGGCCTCCTGAAAGTCGGGGCGCATTTCTAGAAGACAATACCAGATACTCGACGGAGCAGGTATCAAACTGGCTTCAAAAAAACCAACTTTCACCGAAAACTCAATGAAACATAAGATAAAGAGAGCACTGATTATTGCCGGCGCCACTTTTCTCATGCGCGTAATCTTTCTGAAATCTCTTTTACTTTCAAGTTCAGCTCTGCGGAAGTTCTTAGTTTTTCGCCAGAAAGATTGGAGAAATGAAGTGCTTCATCGAGCGCGATTTCACCGGCTACGCCTTTCATCATCAAAACTCTTTGTGAAACATAAGTCGCCTCAAACAAGGAGTGTGTCACAAAAACGATCGTCAACTTTTCATTGAGCCAGAGTTCCTTAAGTTGGTCCTGCATTTCAAAGCGAGTGGGTTCATCTAAGGCAGCAAAAGGTTCATCCATGAGTAACAAATGAGGCTTTTGCACCAAGGCTCTGGCTAAAGAAGCACGCATTTTCATTCCACCAGAAAGTTGATGCGGAAAAAGTTCACCGCTATCCTGCAGCTTTACTTTTTTTAGAACGTCTTCGACTAGATGATGGGTGTCGAGTTTTTGATTCGTCGCCGTGTTTATACTTTTTTGCAATTCAAAAGGCAGCGCGATGTTTTCGCGAACTGTTCGCCATGGAAGCAGTTGGGGTTCTTGAAAAATAAATCCAAAGTGATTTTTTTCCAGGTCTTCCAAATGAATGTGGCCTTGTGTTGGCATCTCAAGGCCTGCGATCAATCTTAAGACGGTCGACTTACCACAACCTGAAGGCCCCACTAGTGATACAAATGCACCTCTGGGAATTTCCAAATTCAAGTTATCTAAAACGAGCTTGTTTCCAAAACTTTTTCCCAGACCATCAAGTCGAATTGCCATCCTAATTAAACCCAATCATAGTTAAAGCTCACGCTGATGCGCTCATCATGGGAGTCATTGGCTGGGACTTCATGCCTCAACCAACTTTCAAACAAGACCAAGTGGCCTGCTTGAGGCTCTAAAGAAACAAAGCGCTGATTGCTCTCTTTGGCGTTTGTTTTTCGCGGAGGTGTCGCCATAAAGGAGGCGAGGCGTGGATCTTCAAATTTAATGGCAGAGCACTTTTTGGGTGTCTGAACATAATAAGTGCCACTCAAAACAGAAAGGGGATGCAGGTGCATATTATGCTGAACATCCGTGGCCATGATATTAATCCAGCAAGAGGTCATCTTGAGTTCTTTTGGATCAATATCCATTTCTAAGTGTTTGATAAAGCTTTTAACGTGTTTATTAATGTCTTTTTCTAAGAGTTCAAAGGTGGTTGATATATTATGAAGCTGGGCAATTGAGCCATACGATGTATAGCCTCCCTTGTAGTTTTTCTCGGACCACTTTTGCCCATCCTCATCTATTTCTGAAAAACGATAGGCTTCCTGAGCGATCTCGCGGTTAAAAGCATTGAGCTTGCTGCCCTTGAGACTCGCTTTTAAAGGCGCATAATAGAGAGAGGTCGGAAAAAGGTTCTTTATCATTTTGAGAATCCCATGGTTAAAAAAAGCTAGTTGTCTCAATTTAAAACGCAAATGGGGCGTTTTGGAATCAAAATTCACTACTTTTTAGACAGTTGCTTGCCGTTTTTCTGCGAGGAGCGTCACTACCCCCTGCGCCAGCTGCATTTTAGGGGTCCCCACTTGGCATCCTGCTTGCTCTATAGGTTTGTATAAAGAATTTCTCACTAAGGAGTGAAGTATGAAAAAGCAAATCTTGATCGCAATTGCCTTGATGATTCCTGCTACTGGTTTTGCTCGCGTTGCTGATTTCAATGCTTTGATTACCGATAACATGAAAGCTCAAGGAGAGCTTCACTCAACAGTGACTGAGAATATCAAAGAAACGCGCAAAAATGTGGCGAATGCAAAGCCAAGAGAGCGCATCGTGATTGTTGAAAAATCTCAAGAGTCGATGGTTTCACCAACAAGTAAAAGTTTTTTGGCCTTTAAAAAGGAATCAAAAGAATACCGCGCAAACGAAACTTTACAGTTTGACCGTTTGGCAGCTGAAATTGACAACGAATTAGCTAACTAAGAATCCACTCACGTTAAGGATTCCCAGCGAAGGCCATCGAAAATTTGAAAAACCCCCTAAAGAGGCTGTTTCTTTCCCCGAGGAGCAGTCTCTTTCCCTTTTTTAAACCACTCCTTTTTTAAATCTTACTTTTTATAAGCCAGCATCAAGCCATCTCCGACGGTCATCAAACAAGATGACACGCGAGGATCGCGGCTGACTTTTTCATTGAGGGCGCGCAAGGCTATTGTGCTTTCTTCCTGGTTGGTCAAATCGGCCACAGCACCACTCCAAAGCATATTGTCTAATACAATTAATCCACCAGGTCGCAGGAGTTGAAGGCAGATCTCATAATAAGAATCGTAACCCGTTTTGTCGGCATCAATAAATGCAAAGTCGTATGTGGCCGCGCCTTCTTTTTGTAAAAGCCCCTGAAGAGTTTCAAGAGCGGGCGCGATGCGAAGATCTATTTTCTTAGAAAGCTGTGCTTCCTCCCAGTATTTGCGGCCGATATTGGTCCAGTCAGTACTGATATCACAACAAACAATCTTACCTTCATCAGGTAGGACAGAGGCGACCTTCAAGGCCGTGTAGCCAGTGAAGGTTCCGACTTCGATAGCTTTCTTTGCCTGAATAGATTGGCAAAGGATCGCGAGCAGAGCCCCAACATCGCTGCCGCTGATCATGCCTCCAGAAGGCAGTTTGTTGGTTTCAACGCGCAAGCGATGTTCGAGGTCTGACTCGAGAGTGATTTTTTCAACAACATAGCGTGCAACTTTTTCGTTTGTGATGGGGCTTTTCATTGGTAACTGGCTCATAGCAGACTCCTTAAGTGGGGTGGAATTAAAGAATTAATTTTTTGATATTCTCTGGCGGTCGACCGATGACGGCCGAGTTGTTTTTAACAATAAGAGGGCGTTCTAGGAGCTTGGGATACTGGATTATATTTTTGATTACTTCTTGCGTGGAGTTTAAATCAAAATTTAAATCCCGATACAGTTCTTCCTTAGTTCGCACAAGGGTGGAGGCAGGTAGCTTCAATTTTTCCAGAAGACCAAGGAGTTCGACTTCGGTAAGGGGCTGCTTGAGGTATTCAATTATTTTGGGCTCAATCCCGTGGTCACGCAAAAGCTGAAGTGATTCGCGGCTCTTACTACATTGAGGATTGTGGTAGATGATCCAGTTCTCCATGAAAACTCCTTCGCCTGATCGGGATACCTTCATGGGTATACAATCACTCAAGTTCTGGAGGCAATGACTTTAGGGCCTGAAGTCATCAGTTGAGAGCTAAATGATCTGTTTCAAATGGACGCAGAATGTCGCCACCAATCAAGTTAAAGACCTGCGATTTGATGGGGGAGGACCGATTCTTAAAAAGCGGTTTTTGTCCAAGCTGTTCTTAGCTAGTGAGAAAGCGAATTTGCCGGTTTGGAGCAAAAAATCGAAGTCGATCCGACCTTTAAGGTTTGGGCGAAAAAAGAGTCCTCCTTGACTCCCTCTTTCATGGGAATGAGCTGGTTCTGCTAAAGCTTGCAGCGGGGAACATTTCTCAATGCTTGTCGCAAAGCTTTTTCGTAGCTTGCGCCGAAGAAGATCCCCTCATCGTTTCCTTCATAATTGAAAATCTGCCCCGTATAGCGATCTAAAATTGTAACCTGAGCCGATGCTGCCTCGCAACCCAGCGAATTACTGCCATGAAGACAATATGCCGAATAACCAGTTACAATGGCGATCGCAGAAGCTGTGTCCTTAACGATCATATAGTCCTTTTTCTCCAATGCCGACTTCACTATTTGAGCGGCCCTACTGAGTGGGGATACTGTCATGTAGACAGGACATTTATCACCTGCCCAAGCAGTACCTGAAACCAAAATTGCAAAAAGAAAAGTTAACGTAGCTTTCATTGAAGCCTCCTTTTAAGGGTTGTTGTTGGTGATGACTTTAATTGTTGTAAATGGATTTCCCCACGAAAATAGAGGAAAATCCGCTGAAACTTGTACTGCCAATAGATTCCATCTGGATACGCAGTACGCGTCCATCGTCTAAGAGTTTGACAGTCAATTCGCACTTGTTGCGGTAAAACTAGGAATGCTTTTTGTAAGATATACCCTTATGCGTTGGATTTCTGCTTTGTTAATTTTTATTCTAGTCCATTTTGGGACTGCGGCATGGTCTCAAGTGGTCGCGGTGCCGACACTTAAGTCTCAATGGCTGATCACCGAAGACTCACGCGAGCAACAAGCTATTGATGAGACCTATCGTCGCGTGCTTCAGACTCCTTCTGGTCTTTCGATTTGCATCATTGCGCAGGGACGTCCTGAGTTATTAAAACATCTTATTGGCACCTCTCAACGGGCCTCGTTTGAAATCGCTCAAGAATGCCTGAGCTCGGCAGTCGCCAAGTGGGGGGGGGATATCATGCGCTATCGCATGATACAAAAACGTTTAGAAAGCATTATGCTTCAGCGTCCAAAAAAATCGTACTTTGTCGTGCCCATTGCCACTTACTTTCCTCATGACAGTTGGACCACATTTGAAAATAGGACATTGATATCGCAAACGGCCTTTCATTCGTCAGAATTACTTCCAGTTTTGATTCACGAACTCCAGATGGCCTTTGATGCAAAAGACACTCTAAGTGGCAATAATATTGAGGTTCTCAAAGAGGGGTGGACCGCTTTGTCGCGCAACTTCTTTAAACCCTCTGTCGATCGAGACGTGCGCGAGGCTTTCGAGGTTATTCATACATCCCCTTTACGCCGCCTATTTGCAATCATTCGGTCATTTTCGTACGAAGCAGCGGTCATTTCAGAGCTGCAGTCGGACGTACAAGATTTTCAGATTTATATTTTGAGCAATCAAACATGCATTGAAAACGTTGAGAAGTTAATTTTACATTTCCGTGGTGAATCGACTGCTGAGGAAATGAAACAAGTTCGCAGCGCGTGGAAGCACGTTAAAGAGTCTCATTTGGGTTTCGAATATCCCGCGCGCGGTATAGGAGAAATTTCACTTTGCCAATTCATGGCGATTCCTGCATTTGAAGTAAATATGCATTTGACTTCTGGCCCCCGTCCTCGAATTCGCCCCTCTACTGGGCGCGAAACGTTGATAAAAGGAGGGTTTGATCGTGCAAGCACAATCAAAGGTCAGCGCTAAAGTCTATCGTCTCCTTAATGAGTTCAAGCTTGATGAGGCACTCATAGAACTTGAAAATTTATTTTCACCAGAGCAGAAGTCTTGCTCAACGGAATACAATCTGACTTTGACCAAGATTTACATTTTAAAGGGACTTTTCTCTTTAGCCGAAGAGAGCCTTAGTCATTTCCGCAATGAGGGGGGAGCACTTGAGCTTTTCTACTTAGAAAAGCTCAATCTCCACTACCTCTCTGGGGATTTCGGCCGTTGGAGAACAACACTATCTCAAGCGCAAATGCAGATGGCCCTCCACGAAACATTTCAATTTCAGGTCCTCGACACTTCTGAACAAATCGCAATTGTGAAACACTTTGAAGAAGCAGGGTTTATTTCAGAAACCATCGCGTTTTACGAAAGTCTTGTTAGTCGTCAGCTGACTGATCAGAATTATTTACGGACGCAAGCCCAACTGGTTCGCCTTTACGCTATTTGGAATATTAAGAGTTCACTTGCAACAGCATATAGTCAACTCTTGCTTCTAAAACCTCATGAATTAGACGCAAGTCTTTATGTGGAAGTGCAACATTCTCTCTTACTAGCGGAGACAGCACTATTTGGAATCGATGCTGGACTTAAGCGTCTAAAGCATAGTTTTGAATCCCAATTAGATATATACGATCAAAAACTATTGCTTTTTGATTTCTGTGAGCTGGCCCTCTCAATGTACGGTTCGATACCGCCAGTCGATTTATCAATAATACCTGAGAGTCAATTGGATCCCTACGAAATCGAAGTAAAGGCCCTTCTTTCGGGAAAAAAAAGGCTATCGCTAGGGCCGAGCGATCTTCCAACTAATTCTTTGTTTCGCCTTATGATTTTGGCAGCTAAAGTGGGAGTTCTGTTAAGTCCAAACACTTTGGAGTCGGCTATGTTCCTGTTGCATGAGCAATTTGCCGGAAAAACGAAGCGTTTCTGGAGGGCTCGATTTCAACCTCTTTTTAGTCAGCAAGATTCTGTCGAAGTGTCTTTTCGGAACCACGAGCTTAATATTGAAAACCACATATACTCGCTCGCGAATCAAAAGACCCTCAGCGAGCTTCTCAGTGTGATTTGTCAGCACGGCCCTCATGTTCAGTTGGATGTTCTGACTCAAAGCCTATACAATGAGTCGCCGAACATTCAGTTACTGGATCGTTTACGCGTGAACATCAACCGCCTGAATCGAATGTTTGAAAAAGAACTTGGGATCGCGAAGCCATTTAAAATTCGCGAAGGCTCTGTCCAAACAAATCTTCGCTTTTGTTCGGTATAGTAGATCAATACTGGCGCGAGTTATGTGAATATCCCGATCACCTATGTATTCGCGCGGCTGATCTAAGCACTCGAACGCCGACATCATTCGGTCCAAGGAAAAAGACCTTGGAGTTTTATGCATTGATCTGTTTGCTCTTTAGAAAAATCGATAGGAACAATTTGACTGACAGGACATTGCTAGCAAAGTGCCCTCGGACTGGTCTTGGTTCACTTTTGAACTTCTCATGTATCCGAACGAACCGATCCAGACAAAGGGACTGTTTCCTTTTAGTATTTAGTCTAGCGGCAGGAGCTGGTTGTTAAGCAATTACTCAGAAAATCCGATAAAAAAGTATGGTTCAACTTTGGATTATCATCGGCTTAGCGCTCTCAGCAACAGCAGTGTCACTGCTGGGTGCGACATTTTCTATAGTCGGAGTGGGTAAGCTATTTTCGGGTGCGCTCGTCGCAGTTTGGTTGATGGCGGGATCTTTAGAACTAGCAAAATTTGTCGTAGCGGCTTACTTGCACCAAACGTGGCATCGCACAGGATATTTTTTCCGTTATTATCTAGTTTCTTGCGTCGTGATCTTAAGTCTCATCACGAGCATGGGTATCTTTGGATTTCTTTCAGATGCCTATAGTACGTCGTCAGCCATCTTAGATGCTGAAAACATCAAATTGCAACGGCTGCAAAACGAACAAGCCATGACCTATCAGGAAGTGGCTCGTATCAATAAATCTATTGATGAAATTCCTGAACGCCGCATCTCTAAAAAGTTAGAGGCGCGCGCAGAAGCCGAACCTTTTATTCGTACATTGAAAGCGAAAATTTCAAGTATTGATTCTGAAATAGCGACTGCCAAAATCAAGATCATCGAAGTAAAGCAAAAAGTCGGGCCTTTGATATATATATCGAAAGCTTTCTCGATCGATATCGATACGGTTGTTAAATACCTGATCTTGGTTTTTGTTTCAGTCTTTGACCCCTTGGCAATCTGCTTGGTCATCGCCCTGAGTGATTCATTGATAAGACGACGCAAAGGGGAGCGCTCTGACTCTGAACCTTTGTTTGAGTCACCTGGCTCGCAATACCAAACTGTGAGTCCTGAGGAAGCTGTGGCGAGTCTGAAAATGGCTTTTGCCGAAGACAGCGGCAGCTCTAAAACAGGCAATACAACAAGCAATAAGGGCGAGGCCGGGTAACAAATGGGCCAACGTGCAAAATGGCTTCAAGACGAGCGCTACATACGTATCGCTGGTGCTTTGCTGATGGTTTCTCCTCTGACAAACTACCTTCTGAGTGTCGCTTTAAATTCCAACACGCACAATAAATGGAGTCTGCAGAGTTTATTTGCGGGCTATATGCTGGCAACGGGTTTTGTATGGTTCGGGCGTATTTCAAATTTTATCGTGGGTTTTTTGATGTTCCGAGGAAAAAGTTCGGCATGGGTGCCAGTCTTGGCAATCCTTGGCTTCACCATTGCAAAAAATCTTTACACCTTTAAGCATGATTACCTGGTGAATCAGGCTCAAACTATTATTTCCCTGCTGATCAATATCGCTCTGTTTCTATTGGTTTTTGAGTCGGAATACCGTTTAAATCGTGAATTGAATTTAAAAATTCAACAAGCGCGAGCCGAGCGGGAAGTTTTAGCAAAAAAAGCGAAGGAGGCGGCGGTTCTCAAATCCGTTACTCAAAATTCACCGACCTCTATGATGACCGCTTCAGCACGAAAAGATTCTGTCGATACAAGCATTCCTAAAGCTACAGTTAAAGCAGTAATCGAGAAAACACCTCCGAAGGCTCTGTCGACGGCGCCACAACAGAAAATGCCGGCAAAGCCTCTGCAGGATTTACTGATCTTTAAAGGTATGGCGATAGATTTTCTAGGCCACGGAAAAATAGCTGAAGTCTTGCACTGTACCGAGTCCGAGCTGTGGGTCACGCCCACCAATCATCTGCCTCGGGATATTCATAAAAGAACGGTGACCTTGCAAAAGCCCGGTCAGGTTGGAACTATTCGCTTAAGGCTGAGCGGAATTCGCGAGAACTCCACTTTGGTTTTTCGAGTCATCGAATCCTAAAAGGTCATATTGAGGCCGAACAGCCCGCCTTGCGTCGTTGGGATGATAAAGGGCTTGAAGGTGACGTTGCGTTCTCCGGTGCGGGATTTGAGTTCGTGGTATCTGCGATTGTGTTCTAAAGGTCCGGCCCAAACGTCTACGATCTCCCAAATTCTGAAACCAAGATACCCAATTGCACCAGCAAACATAAGACCACCGTTGCAATTCGAGTAGGTGCTAGATGAAGTGCTCACGCAGCTTCCAAACCCAGCAAAGACAACCACTAAAGAACCCAATTCGCCGACGGTGAACTTCCAACCCATATCAGAATAACGACCTTGAATGGCATGACCGATTCCAAGTCCAAGTGGCCATGTGCCAACGATGCCTCCTAAGACATATCGAGTTTGCGAGATTTCACCTATTTGTAAAATCTCGCGTTCTTTTTCAGAGAGAGACGCATAGGACATGCCTTCCGCTTTCGAAGATATTCCAGATCTTGCTTCTCTTAAAGAGGATATCGGTCTTTCAATCGTCATCCCTGTTTGAACGGTGCCAGATACGACCTTCACGATCATATGGCTTCCACCGGAGGAAACCTTTAAAACTTCACCTTGGCCTGAAACATTGAGTTCAGAATTTAAAAAATGAACGGTGTCGCCAGCGACAAAGTTTTTTTGACCGTCAGTGCTGACCATGGCTTCGTTGTTATTAACTTTTGTAACGGTTTGCGCCAATGCCGAAAAGGAAAAACACATCAAGCAAAAAACAATAAGACTTTTCATGAGACCCCTTGTGGAAAAAATAAGCTTTGAAAACTTTAGGGGTGATAATGTTAAAACGCAAAGAGTTAGAGGATCAAGCGCCGCAATTCTTGCTGCGAATAAACATAATCCGCATAAACCATGGTGTTGGTGATATTTCGGTGCCCCAGGGCCACTTGAACCAAGCGTAGGTCTTTCGTCTTTTTATAAAGCTCAATGGCGAAAGTATGTCTGAGGGCGTGAAATTTTTTGGGGATAGGACGGTAGACCTCCCAAATTTGATAAAGACGGGTGTAGGTGATTGGGAAGATTTTGGCCTCCCCTTGTGCTTCAGCATAGCGATGCAGGCGTTTAAAAAGATCCGAATGCAAAGGGATCTCGCGGTCATTTGAGCCCTTAATTCCCCGTATAAAAACGCTTTCATCGTAAGGGTTCAAATCACTGCGCTGAAGGTTTAAAATCTCTTGGGCGCGGGCGCCGGTGCGCAAAGCTAACCAAATCATCAAACAATTGCGCGAATCCCGATCTTGAAAATCCACGAGAATTTTTCGCAATCTGTCCGTTTCTGGAGGCAGTAAATATTTGGTTTTATTAAGCTGATACCGAGGTGCCGACGACATGGATTCATCTTTAATGTTTGAAAAGGTCCTGGCAAGAGCTTCCTAATGATGCGTCGAGTAAGACGAATGATAGGTAGAATATATTTGTTTAGTTTAGCATAACCAAGCATTGATGCAACGCATCATCCTTAAGATGTCGATCTGGTGAAATAAATAGATCAGTAAAAACAGTTACTTAGCACTTAAGGTTATAACTATAAGCTTAAGTTGATTTCGAAAAAGCCCTTACCAACCCATACCCTGGGGGATTCTTTCGTGGTTTCAAATACTTAGCTTGACCCACAAAAATACCTTTGCGACTCTTATAGGTATTATACAACGTAATATATTGTATTTAACAACCTTAATGTTGTGAAAAACAATAGTCCAAAAGGGGCCCTATGGATCTAGAGTTAAAAGGGGTCGGGCAGGACCTTATAGAAAACGACCTTTCGAGCGAGAGCTTTGAAGAGGGTGTTTTAACCCCTGATTTAGGGGTGCGATCGAAGACCTCTTTAAGGATCAATTACGAGGCTCAAGTTCACGTTATTAAAGGACAGCTCGGTGGCCTTGAAAAAGTCCGCTTAGAACTAGGTCTTTCTCAGCGTAAAGTTTCCCAGCTTTTGATGGTGGATCCTTCCAGCTGGACCCGTTGGACCAAGTTAGGAGACGAAGCTCCTCCCCATATTTGGCGGGCTTTGCAGTGGTATATGAGTTTGCGCGAAAAAATCCCCGGCTTGACGCCTCATTATTTCACCGGAACGAACCCTCAGGTGTTGCATCAGAAAGCACTTTCTGAATTAGATTCGGAGCGCACACAACGACTGCAGGATCAGGCCCTTTTGCAGCGGAAAATAGACGCTTTGGCGGCGCAACGACATCATCTTGAATCTGATTTGCAGAGAATGAAAAAAGACCTGAAATTTCACCGTAAGATGAGTATATTTTTTCTGATTCTCAGTTTATCTTGGGCTGCACTTTTGATTTTGGGAAAAATACGATGATCAAACATGATTCTATCCGCCTACTTGCTACGAAAAAGATTTTTGAAGCTGTTCAAAAGCTCAATTATTCGATGTCTGAAGAAGACATTTATAAAGCTCTTGTGGTTCCGCCTCAATCAGAACTGGGAGATTTAGCCTTTGGTTGTTTCTTGCTGGCAAAAGCGGCAAAAAAAGGCCCGCCACAGATGGCGACTGAACTCGCCGGCGCCATTGATCTAGATAAGCATATGATTCGCGCCCAAGCCGCCGGTCCCTATTTGAATATTGGTTTTTCAGTAGACTGCTTGGGTCACTTAGTTCTCGATCATATATTAGACGGTAGTTATTTTAAAAAATCTCTGGTCGAAAAACAGCCTAAAACCATGATTGAGTACTCCCAACCGAACACCCACAAAGAGTTACACGTCGGACATATGCGAAACCTTTGTTTGGGCGATTCCATTGTGCGTCTGTTGCGCTATTCAGGACGAGATATAGTTTCATCAACATTCCCGGGCGATATGGGCACTCACGTTGCCAAATGTTTGTGGTACATGAAAAAACACAACCAGGAACCCGTTCCAGCAATAGGAAAAGGAGAATGGCTAGGGAATATGTATTCCAAAGCCAATCTTTTACTTGAGGATCAAAATGGCACTCCGCAAGAGGACGTCAATCGACAAGAATTAACAGCCATCTTACAAGAGCTTGAAGGCAAAAAAGGCCCCTACTTTGATCTTTGGATTGAAACTCGCCAGTGGTCGATAGATCTGATGAAAAAGGTTTATAAATGGGCCGATGTTGCATTTGACGAATGGTACTTTGAATCTGATATGGACGCGGCCTCGACTGCTTGGGTGAAGCAACTTTATGCAGAAGGAAAATTAGAAAAATCCGAAGGTGCTATCGGCATGAATTTAGAAGCCGAAAATCTGGGCTTCTGTTTGTTGTTAAAATCCGACGGCACAGGTTTATATGCCACCAAAGATTTACTTTTGGCGAAGCATAAATTTGAAGATGTGAAGATCGAAAAAAGTGTTTACATCGTGGATATGCGACAAGCTCTGCATTTTAAGCAAGTTTTTCGCGTACTCGATACTTTGGGATTCGCGCAGGCGAAGGATTGTTTTCATCTGCAGTACAACTATGTCGAGTTACCAGACGGCGCGATGAGCTCACGAAAAGGCAATATTGTTCCTTTGATGTCTTTGGTGAATCGCATGGAAGAGCATGTGAAGACTCAATATCTCAGTCGCTATGTGAACGAATGGACGACGGAAGAAATTGAGAGCACGGCTCAGCAAGTGGCAAAAGGCGCGATTTTTTATGGCATGCTTCGAATGGATACCAATAAGAAAATTGTTTTTGATATGAACGAGTGGCTGAAGCTTGACGGGGAGTCCGGACCTTTTATTCAATATTCGCATGCGCGAATTGCCAGTCTAGGACGAAAGTTTTCACGGACAGCAGCTAAACCTCAGTGGAATCTTTTGACTCATGCAAGCGAACGACAGTTAATTCAGGCTTTGTTTGGGTTTAATGCTTCGGTAGCCCAAGCAGCTGAAAACTTTAAGCCCGCTGCGATTTGCACTTATATGTACGAACTTGCGAAAAAATTTAACGTTTTTTATCACGAGTGTCCGATCGGAACAGAGAAAGACGAGAATACTCGCGATGCACGCTTGGCATTGGCTGCCGCAACAGGAATGACTTTGAAGCATGGCCTTGCTGTGTTAGGAATGCCAGCACCAGAGAAAATGTAGCTCTTTGAGGTGGACTTTATGCGGCCGGACTTTGCGCTGCATTATTACTAGTCTTTTTACTCAAATAGAAACATTATCGGTCGGCAATTAAAAATAAGGAGCTTAACTTTGGGAACTTTTGAAGTCATTTCCAAGCACGGTGACCATGAGCAGGTTGTTTTCTGTAACGACCCTAATGTCGGTCTTAAAGCAATTATCGCGATTCACAACACGGCATTGGGCCCAGCTCTTGGCGGCACGCGCATGTGGAACTATAAGAATGAAGACGAAGCTTTGGTGGACGTTCTTCGTCTTGCTAAAGGGATGACTTATAAAGCGGCAGCTGCAGGCTTGAACCTAGGTGGCGGTAAAGCTGTGATCATCGGTGATGCGAAGACTCAAAAATCAGAAGGTCTTTTCAGAGCTTTTGGACAGTTCGTGAATACTTTAAATGGAAAATACATCACAGCTGAAGACGTCGGAACAAGTGTTCAAGATATGGAACATATCTATATGGAAACCCCTTGGGTGACTGGAATCCCAAAAGATTTCGGTGGTTCAGGTGACCCATCTCCTTACACGGCTCACGGTGTTTTAATGGGAATTAAAGCCTCTGCGGCAGAGAAATTTGGAACCGACTCTTTAAAGGGTCTTCATATTGCGGTTCAAGGACTGGGTAACGTTGGCTCTAACTTGGTTAAGTACTTAAGCGAAGAAGGTGCTGTTATCACAGTTGCGGATATCGATATTGAGCGCACTAAAAAAATGGCCAACACTTTTGGCGCTAAAGCGGTGAGCTCAGACGATATCCTTTTCACAGAGTGTGATATTTTAGCTCCTTGCGCCATGGGTGCGATTGTAAATGATGATTCCATCATGAAGTTTAAAACTAAAGTCATCGCTGGAGGAGCTAATAACGTGTTGGCTGAAGCTCGTCACGGTGACCAGTTGAAAGAACTGGGCATTCTTTACGCTCCGGATTATGTTATTAATGCGGGTGGTCTGATGAATGTCTTCGTGGAGCTTGAAGGTTATTCTCCAGATCGAGCTTTTGAAAAAACGCGCCGTGTTTATGACAATATCGCAAAAGTCTATGCAATCTCCAAACGTGACAATATCGGAACGCACACAGCTGCAGATCGCGTCGCAGAAGAGCGTATTTCAACGATCGGTCGCTTGAAACAGCGCCATCCTGGAAAATCCAATCGAGCGTTCACCACGCTTCGTGAAGTTAACAATCGATAATTTTAAAAGCCACCCCTCAAAAAGGTGGCTTTTTTCTTTCCTGACTTCCCTTGACATTATTCTCGTATCTTAGAACAATCTTTCCTCGGAGTTCATTCAACAGCGAGGAATATTTTGAGCAAAAAAATCTCTAAAGAAGATCTAAAATCGCCAGATCAGGTAACTAAAGCATTAAGAGAGGGCTTCGTTTGGACAACGAGTCATTCACAGTTTATCGTGATGACGATCGCAGCCTTCATCCTTATCGGTGGCGGATATTCCGTTTACTCCTATTTTGCAGAGAAAAAAGAAATAACGATGCAGGAGAAGTATTTCGGCATTGAAAAGAAATACACTGAAGCCAAACGAGGCTTTGATGATGTTGTACGTGCCGAAGCTGCGGCTGCTGGCAATAAGGATAAAACCAAGAAGACTCCAGCCGTGGATATATCTAAAAAAGCCACAGGTGATTTAGAAAAAGATTACGGCGCTGTCGTAGCCGATTTTGAAACGCTGATTGCGGAAGCTAGTGGCGCAAAGGCAGGTCAAATGTCGGCGTTGAATGTTGCTGAAATTTATTTGTCTTATGGAAAAACTGATCTTGCAATTGCGGCTCTTGAAAAAGTCAGCAAGGGCCTTTCAAGTTCAGGTGCGATTTCATCTTTAGTTTGGATGCAGTTAGGAAACGCCTATGCCAACAAAAATGATTGCAAGATCGCGATCGAAAAATGGCAAAACATCGTGAGTTCAAAAGGCCTGATGTTTGCTCACGGGGAAGCTAAACTTCGCCAAGGACTTTGTTTTGAGTCTTTAAATGATTCAGCAAAAGCAGAGCAAATGTATTCTGAAGTGGCTACAAAGGATGCCGCAGCCGATACGGCTTCGGCTCGTGAGGCGCAAAGATATTTGCGCCTGTTAAAAGCCAAAAAAAATCTTTAATTGTTGAGGCGCCTTTATAATGAAATTGTTGCTTATTGCTTCTCTCAGTCTTTTTTTGCTCGGTTGCTCAACTTTAGATCAGAAACTAGAGCGCTGGACAGAGCGGAATAATCAGCGTGAGTTTCAAGTAAAAACAGCCTGGGTTTTTAGTGTCAGTAAAAATGAAAACCTCGGCTTCCGTAAAATAAATCGTATGACGCCGATTATCGCAGGCGACCTGGTCATTCAGGGAAATGCCCTTGATGGCATGAGTGCCTATTCAAAAGAGTCGGGTCGACTTATGTGGCGACTGCCTATTTTAAATGGTGTTGAGCCCAGTGCGACCTTAATTAAAGACCGTCTCTTCTTTGGTGCTAGCGATGGAAATTTCTATTCCGTAGCAGCGAGCACAGGAGTTGTTCAATGGACTTTTGCGACAAAATCGGAAAATCTCTCTGAACCCCTTTTGCACGACGGGGTGATTTACTTCTTGGCCGGTAATAACGTCTTTTTCGCGCTAGATGCGGCTACGGGCAAGCAACTGTGGCTTTACTCTCGCCAAGATACCTCACAGTTCTCAATTCGTGGTGGCGGGGCACCGGCGCTGTATAATGGAAATCTTTTTGTTGGCTTCTCAGATGGTTCCGTTGTCGCTATGAATGCTAAAACCGGAAATGTGGTCTGGGAGCTTCAATTGAATCGGAATAAACGTTTTCGAGATATCGATGCCACGCCAGTTGTAGATAATGGTTTAATTTACGTTGCCGGCTATGACGACAAGCTTTATTGCATTTCTCCAGACAAGGGCGATGTGCAGTGGCGCATTGATGGTGGCGGCTACAGTGCCGTGACTGTTATTGGCGATAAAATCTATTACCCATCGACGACCGGCGAAGTTTTAGCTCTTAAAAAATCGAATGGCGAAAAGATTTGGTCATTCAAGTTAAAAGAGGGTATTGCCACCTCCATTAAAAGCTACAAAGGAACGTTGGTCTTCGGTGAATCCCAAGGCCGTCTTCAGTTCTTGGATCAGAATACCGGCAAAGTTATCGGTGGCATGGCGCCAGGTCGCGGAATTCTGGCTTCTCCACAAATTGATGAAAAGCTGAATCGAATCTATTTTATTTCCGGTGAAGCAAACTTGTATGCTCTGGATGCTGGCTGGGTTCGCAAACCTTATTTCTAGGGGCTCCTATATGACTCGGATGTTTTTTCTTTTGGCATCGTCTGCTTTAGTGCTTTCAGCGTGCTCCCACGGAGACTGCAAGGCTGAAAGAAACTCTGCACAAGCCAAGCTTGCTGCGGGCTCTACAATTCCAACTGAAGGAGCTGTTATGGATCAAACCTCTGGTCAGGATCGCATTCGTGTCTATAAGGCTGATGGATCTTTGCAATGTGGCCAAGGTAAGGCCATTCCGCTGACCGAAATGGAAAAAAGTCTTAAGGGAATCAAGACCTATTCAAGCATCAACAGAAATGATGGAATGATGAGGATCCAGCTTTGCGGTTCGCCCACTGGAAACTGCAATGTTTATGAGATTGACCGTAAAGATCTCGATGCTGCGTTGAAATTAGGTTTTAAAGAATGGACAGCAGAATAAATTTGAACAGGCGGGTGGAGGTGATATCACTCCCCTTGTTTCTTTTTGCTAGTCTTTCGCCCATCTAAGAATTATTTTTTCAGCCACTTTAAAACTCCTTTTTAGTCTGTTTCTGATCTTGTGATTTAGCGCCGTATAAACCCTTTGGTAGGCCTTGGTGTTTGGATTTAAAGGCCTCAGCAGGCCTATTAAGGCCTCAAAAAATCATGACTTCGGTGGTTGTTGGGTTTTGAAACGAAAGTCTTTTAGAAACCTCCAGGAAATCTTTTTTAAATTTAAATTCTTGGCGCAGGACCTGATAAAGCTTTTAAAGCGCTGAGTCTGTCTGTTGAATGAATCCAAAAAGACCATCAAGTATTTTACTTTATGATTTGGTCGATCATTTAATGAAATCAAAGGCTCCAAGAAGGCTCTTTATAGCTCTGGTGGTCTTTGGAATGGATTGAATTAAAATCTAATGACTGAACCCCTTAAAAGCAGTCAAAATAGTGACTGTCTTGAATGGGTTTAAAACCCCAGGATCAATTCGGCCAAAAACATCTTAAATAGCCTCGAAAGCCATTTAAATAGAATACACAGCATATACTGTTACATAATATAACTTATCAGGTGTTATTATAAACCCGTGGTGGTGCTGACTTCCCGTCGATTTCTCGCAGTTTATTTCACGAAATCACATAAATGATGGAATTCAATCTGACTATCTTTGCAGGCTCATCATTACTGTCTCAAGCCTTGGAATCAGTTCTGTCTTTGACCGATCCTATTTTAATTTTTCAAGTTGTCCGAATCGAATCAGGTCATTGTCATTTAAACCTCTATTTGAAAGCAGATTACTCCTGGTATAAAATCGAACCAGCCAACCATTATGATCTCTAAATAAAGAGACATCTCGTGAGATTTAAAAGATGTTTGCGTTGGGCATCTATTCAAACCACATTCTGAGTGCAAAAATCGATGGGGGAGAGGAGAAAGGTCTTTCATCTCTCCCCGCCTGTTTTTTCCGCCACTACAAAGTGACACCCTTTCTAGGCTTGTTCAATTTGCAATGGGAAATCCACGAGTTTGATAAGCTCTCCATCCTTATTATGAAGTTCAATAGGACGCACAACTTGCTCTTGATGCGCAGGACTGAGCCGTTGCAAAACTCGGTCTTTCTTATTTAGGATATCACCTGCGAAATAGAGCTGTGTCGTTAACTCAATATACCCAAGCTTGGTCACCTTATAGTGTATATGCGGCGGACGAACCCAGCCAGGGGCCGCAGGGTAAGAACCCGGGAGAATACTCTTAAAGAGATAACGACCTTGATGGTCCGAGATGGCCTTCCCCCAGTACTGAAAATTCGGATCTAGCGGTGCGGTGTTAGGATCCTGCGGGTGATCGTAACGTCCCGACACGCAGGCTTGCCAGATTTCTACCAGCACCCCAGAAATAGGATTGCAAGTTTGATCCGTCACAACTCCTCCAATCCAAATAACCTCTCCTTGGGCGACTCCCGACTTTCCCTTTACGCGTGTTAAATCCCAATCCGTATCCTCTTGTTCATTTACGGGATAGAATGGCCCCTCTGTCTGAGCAGGAGTGAGGTTACAGGTTTCCGCTGCTTTCGCAATACCTGCAACCATGAGTGTTCCAAGGCCTGCCTTTAAAAAATTTCTTCTTTTCATTTTTTATCTCGATTCTGTGCAAATAGTTTGAGCTTCAGCTTGTTGCAGAGAACTCTTAAAAGCCTCGAAGCGCGCTTTGTGGACATGATCTTTTTACGAGTGCTGACTTCATAACGAGTCCTCCTTATCTGAAAAGAACATAGGAGTTTTCGTAACATAAATATAATTGATTTAATCATACTTTATGATAGGTTAAAACCTATGATAGCCACGCCAACTGAAATCGAATACTTTATCGAAGTCTATAACACCAAACATATCTCCAACGCATCCATCCGCTTGGGGATCACTCAACCGACTCTGACTCAAAGCCTTAAAAGGCTAGAGGAAAAATTGACGACCGATTTATTCATTCGCACCAAGCAAGGTGTCTTGCCAACAGCGGCCGGCAAAATTTTTTATCTGCGAGCTGTGGCACTGCAAGAAAACTGGGAAAGCGTACAGAACGACATTTTAAAAGTTAAAAATGAAATCACCGGTAAGTTTAAATTTGGCTGCCATACAGCAGTCGGATCTTATGCGATTCCTCCCCTGCTTCAAAAACTCAACGAATACGCTCCCCACATTGAACTGTCATTGATTCATGACTTTTCTAGAAAGATCACCGAAAGGCTCATTGCCTATGAGATCGACATTGCTTATGTCATCAATCCGATCAGACACCCGGATCTAATTCTCATTAAGCTTGGTGATGACAAAGTAACTTTTTGGAAAAAAAGGGGGATCCATCCTCCGAAGCGCCTCTTGGCTGATCAGGGAATGCTGCAGGCGGAAAGTCTTTTAAGTAAGTCCAAGTCCAAAATTTTTAAAGACTGGACGATCTTGCAATCTGCAAGCTTAGAACTTATTCGCACCCTGACTCTCAATGGGCAAGGTGTCGGGATACTTCCAACCAGAATTGCTAAGGCGGGAGGGGCTGATTTAGTTGTTTTCGGTGAAGGACTTCCCGTCTTTCATGATGAACTTTATCTGGCTTATCGCAAAGAGCTTCTGATGAGTCAAGCCGGCAAGGAACTGGTGAGGCTAGCGAAGATCAAATTAGAATAATTAAGCTGGCTCTTTACAGAGTTTAAATCAAAAACTCCGGCAGTTGATATCCGGAGTTTTTGATAATCTTCTACAATTTCAAACTCAACAACTAGCGAGCCAAAAACTTACAAACATTTGCTTTGTACGCATACGTCTCATTCACGGACGCGGTGATGCTTTCGCCAGAACGAACACGTTTATCGATACGATTTTGAACATCATAAGGCGCGCTCTCACCAGAAAGAGTTTCAAAACTGAAAACAACATACTTCATATCCAAAGTATCGTTGGTTTTATTTGTCAGAGTGCAGGTGTAAGTACTGCCTCTGTTCTTAAGTTTTCCATAATGACTCTTAAGCCATGCTTGTGCAGAAAGAGCCGTCATCGTTACTAGTAATGCCAATAATGTTTTCATAAAGACCTCCGTTTTGCGGAGTTATTATAGAGTTCAAACTTTATGTCAAAACATGAGTCATTACGAATTCGACATGACTAAAATCTGAATTGCTCCCGCACCTATGGTGGATCTCTCTGCCTTAAACCGGAATCTCCACGATCGAACGAATCCCATTTCGTGCCGTCATCGCATGCACTACAGCTCGCAGCCCCATAATGGTCTTGCCTTGGGTTCCGATAATTTGTCCAAGATTTTCTTTAGCACAATCAATGCGATAGACTGTGGTTTTAGGACCAACGTAAGTCTGCACGGTGACTGTCTCGGGCTTATCAACTAAAAGCTTTACGATATGATCCACTAAGAGACGAATTTCTTCGCGATAAGCCTCGGGATCGATATCGGCGCCTTTTATTTTTAGGTGTTGAACGGGTTCTATATCACTCATCTAGTCTCCCCTCACAAAATCCGCTGCGGCTTTCCCATTGAAAACACAATGAGGTCCAGGAACGGGTACCCACGTCAGTGGGATGCTACTGCCCTTGCTCTTACTTAACTTTTGAAATTTTTTTGAACCTTCTTGAAATCCGAAACTATCACGCAATCCAATAGACATAAAAAATTTTGGCTTTTTCTTGGGGTGATAGCTTTTAATCAGTCGCAAGGGGTCGTGATCCCTCCAGTCTTGTTCATCAACAAATAGTTTCCGCGAGGTCCTCAGCATTCGATCTACCAAGTGAGGAAAAGCCCAGGTCCTGCGAATGTAGGCCTTTACTTCCGCTTTTGAATCATAGGGGCCTAGAGTTGAAATTGCCGGGCAAAGTAAGGCCACATGAGTAAATAGCTGGGGTTCTTTAAGTGCTACTTGAAGAGCGTTAAAGCCCCCCATAGAAAGCCCTATCAGTTTGCGCTCTCCATCCTTGAGTCCCCCGACTTTTTTTTCCAAAGTAGGGATCACGACTTTCTTAAAATAAGAGCGCAACTTAAAGCGACGATTGTCGATGAGTGCCCACTCTGGACCAAAGGAGACGGTGATCACTATGGGATCATAGTTTTTTAAATGCCAATTTATCTGTATAGGCACCGTGAGAAGTAAAGAGCGAAACCAATCATCGGCTTTTCCACCAAGACCGTGAAAGTAATAAACAATATCGCGGGTGTTTTGTCGATCGACGTCACGGATACAGTAATTGAATTTAATGCCCTGCTGAAATTCTTGATCACAATAGTAAGAACGTCCTAGTACTTCTTCTTCTTCGGCGTGGAAGTTATAGGCTTGCAGGTTTTCAGATAAAAAAAATCCGCCCAGAAGAATAAATAAAAAGGCAGCGTTCTTCATCGAAAGTCCCCCCTAGAAAGAGGTTCCTTCCGAGTCTAAGAAAAATCAATTTGCAATCTCGAAATCTTCCCGAACCCTGCTCTTAGACACGAGCACTTGCTCCCCGGTCGTAATGCATTTCAAATAGAAGTGACTATAACCACGATTTATAACAACAAACTTTCGTGGATTCACTGGAGTGAGTTTGTTCGACAACACCGCGCCGACTTCGAGAGTTTCATATTGATCGAGAATTTTTTTTGCCACTCTTCCGCGATAAAAATGAATCCACAGAGCTGTGAGTAAAAAAAATACGCCAGCCAGACCGGACAAGGACCAATGTATTTTTTTGTCAATCAACCAGGTGAACGAAACTGGCGCCATCACAGAAACCAGGACTATAGCCCCCGTCAGCAGTCGTTCTTGTTTTTGATACTTCTTAAACTCTTCTACGAACGAACTCATGGCTATTTCCCTTGTGATTTGACCGATCTCACAGATTTGACTTCCATAAAAGCACGAAAGGTTAAAATATTGCGAGTCCAGATTTGGTCAAGAGATCTACAGAAGACAACGAAAATCACTGACAGAGCGTCTCTCGATGGGTTTTCCTAATATTACGAGGTGAATATGAAGCTAACCTTTCTTTTATTTTTAGCCCTTAAATCTTGGGCCGGCACCGACGTTTCTGCAGTGTGCCCCGAGCGCATCGAGCGTCAAGGCAGCATCCAAGTGCACCAACAACTGACTCCGAAAGGATCCTGTTACGTCAGTGTGGGTAACTTTAAGGCAAAAGACGGCATCTATCGCAGTTTTCTTTTTACTAGCGATGGCAGCTTGATGGTTTTCAACTCCTATGGTTGGGGCACGGACGCAACCTCTACTGGCGCTAGAGAGTTCTATTTCTTTCCGCGCTTGAATTTAGTTCCTGAGTTCGCTTGGAATCCTGAGTTACGCAAACTGCAGGTCATGGCAACCTCTGGAGCTGTTTTTAACTTTGATTATGAAGACGTCCGACTCTCTTCCGTGAGCAATGCTCAGGTCAAAGAGATACCCGAAGTGCGGCCCGACAATCAGGGGGGCGTGGATATAACCCAATATGTAGGTTTATTGTTGGATGGTGGGTTTCGTTTAGGAAAAGCGCCGACATCGGTATCTTCAGCCCAATCCAGCTTTACAGATGCCTATGGCGTGAGCTGTAAGGTGCGAAACAATACACTCTTTAAGTATACATCTAGCGGTGATGTGATGTTTAAGTACAGCGATGCCGAGCTCAAGACCTTTCTTAAAAAAGCCTGTTCAAAGTTGAAGCCCTAGTCTCAACTTTTGAACAGCGCCCCTGAGTCTCTGACTCTAATAACGACGTTACTCTTTCAATTTCGGCGTGATTTTAAGGTCCACGACCTTTCCTTCACGCTGAACTTTTATGATGGACTCTTTATTTGGTTGAACTGATTGCAAAGTGTAAACATAGTCATAAAGATTTTCGATTTTAGTTCCAGCAAACTCAACGATGATATCTTTTTCCTGAAGACCTGCCAGCTCCGAAGGACTTCCTTTAGAAACTCCAGAAATCTTAACGCCTTTAACTCCCTCTTGAGAATAGTCAGGAATCGTTCCCAGATAAATTCGGAAAGTGCGTCCCTCAAGCTTGTTTTGTGCTCCCCCAACCTTTAGATACTCCACCATCGTCTGGCTTGAGTCCGTCACAAGGTCTGTAAGACTGCCGACGACTTTTAAAACTTTCACGACTCCTGAATAGTTGATCAGGTCCGCCGTATCTCGAGGGCTGTGATATTCCGCGTGAGAGCCCGTAAAGAAGTTAACAGTGGGAACCTTAGCCAAATAGAAGGCCATAGAATCCGTAGGCAAATAGGGGTCTTCTTGAACTGTTAAAGGCACAGCTGTGCGAATGCCGACCTCCTCGATCAAGGGCGCCCAGTTCGTTGCAGACCCCGTGCCTTGAACAAGCAGGCGATTTTTTAGGCGGCCGATCATGTCCATATTGAAATAGGCTTCCAAATGGTTTGGTAAGTTTCTGGCAAAATGACTAGACCCTAAGGTTCCCAACTCTTCGCCGGACCAAATCGCAAAATAGATATTCTTTTTAAGCGCTCGGGGAAAATTCTTGTTTAAGTTTGCATAGTGATGAGCGAGTTCCATAACACCGGCAACACCCGAGGCATTGTCATCGGCCCCTACGTGCGCTCGACCTTTTTCGTTGCCTTTAGCTAAAGTGTTTCCGTATTGCCCGTGCCCCAGATGATCCCCGTGGGCACCAATCATCACGGACGCTTTTGCTCCTGAAGATTTGAGTGGAGACTTGAGTTGGGCCACAACATTTATACCTGTTGAGCGCTTAAACTTTAAATCAACTTGTCCTTTTAGATAGGCAGAAGGTATCGGGAATCCTTCAGCGAACTCCCCTTTGTCTAATTGAGTTTCTAAATTCGCAAGATCTTTACCCGCATACTTTAACAGTTCGACGGCCGCGGGTGTTGCCAATCGTAGAACAATCATATCGCTTCCTGACAGCGAGCCTTCAAAGCGCACATTTCCAAAACGGTCTTTGATGCCACTTTCAGGTCCGTTGACGACTAATAAACCGACGGCACCTTCATTCTTTGCGACAGTTACCTTATGTTGAAGGCGAGAATACAGATTCAAATAATGACGACGGGCTGGAGAAACATTTTTAGGCAGGTCATTAAGGACAATGATCCACTTACCTTTCACATCTAGACCTTTGTAGGAATCATAGGCCAGATCTTTGTCGCTCGCGGGTGCACGAATTCCGTAACCAGCAAAAACGATTGGCGACTCTGCCACCAAGCCCGTTTTTGAAAAAGACAAGGGCTCAAAATCT
>JBBKWD010000116.1:0-3028 GCA_037968775.1 Bdellovibrio sp. | reverse complement strand
ATTCAAAACGGGAGGAAAAGTCTTTTCGGAATCCTGCCAGCTTGATTCTAGTGAGCGTGTTCGTGATTGGCTCTGACTGTGTTTTCCACGATATGGAAATAAGCGCGAACGAGCATTTGATAAGAGTCGGTATCCAGAGCTTGTAAATAAGCCATCTTTTCAAAGTAGGTTTTTTTAGCGATGAGTTCAGTCATCACGTCCTGGACCTTTTTCATCTTTTCAAAGCTATAAAAGTCTTTTTCGTCTTTCGTGTGCTTTAAAACTTCGGCAATTTCTTTGTTGTCAAATAGGACATGGACGCCCATTGCGGACTGAGATAGCAGGGCTTCCATGCGCTCCAGACTGGTCTCTTCTAAATTCACCAAGATAAACTCCTCGTGAGGGCTTACTCCGATGGTGAGGAATAAGTAAGGGACTTGCAACATCAAAAGAAGTTCTATGACAAGGCTAGTCGTCTAGGTTCGTTTTATAGTTGTTGTGTGGCGAGAATGTTTCGATAATAGAAGTTGAAGGAATTCATTCATGGCAAAAACAAAGTCCCGTGCTCCTGTTAAAAAGAAACCTAGCTCAGAAAAAGAGTATATCGTCGTCGACGAGGCCGCTGGCTTGATATTCGAGTCTGAAGAGGACCTTTATGGGTATTTTGAACCAGCCATTGAGAAGCTGGAGCAAGAGTTCCTTTCACTGCGTTCTGAGTCAGACTTTACTGATGAAGAACAAATCGAGCGGGAAAACTTCCTCGAAACGACTTTGGATGAGCCCAATGAAATCTGGATGGATGACAAAACGATTGAAGACTTTGTCGTTTACCATTTCATTAAGTCTTACGAAGAAGGCGATATCCTTTTTTATTATGTCGCCATTGCTTATGTCGCGACCGAAGAAGAGTACCCAACCTTCGTATTTATTCACTTCCCCACCAAAGACTCCCAGCTGATGAAAAACTATCAGCGGGGGGAGATGGTTTATGACATAAACTTTGAACAAGTTGTTCAAGGTGCAATCGAAGGGGATGCTTTATCTGAAGCGGATCCTTTGGCCATTGGCCTTTATCAAGCCATGATCACAGTTCGCAGTGAAAAAGATTTGCCACAAGAAAAGTTTCAAGACTTTGCAGAGCTTCGAGAAGAGACTATTGAAACCGCCGACGAAATCTGGAGAAAGAATGACTTGGACGGAAATATTTTGGTGAGTTTTATTAAGGAATTTCCAGACCATGAAACGGCCAAGGATTTAACTTATATAGCAGTGACTCAAGAGGACGAAGAGTCCAACGTTCATTCCCTTTTATTTTCTTTTCCGACGACGGATCTTACTTTGGTGGATCGGTATCGGCAGGGAGAAAACTTGCAAGCAGAAGAGATCACCCAAGAGTCAGCCCACTAACCCAGGCTGGTGAAAAAGGTCCATCCGACTGTGTTGTCGGCTCCCGTCCTCACTACCCAGGCTGGTGAAAAAGGTCCATCCGACTGCGTTGTCGGCCCCCGTCCTCACTCCGACGGGCAGGAGCACGCCTGCGTTGCGGGCGGGAACCTCCGCCTTGCGGCTGGGCCTTTTTGACCAGCCTTGGTTTTCCCGGCTTTTTCTTGCTTAGCCCTGCGGGCTGTCGCTTTTTTTGAATTCTATTGCTGCTTGATCTGTCTTTGGTTCTGCGTTTCCGTCTCCATCTGAATCTACAACTTTTCTTTTGGTCGGCCGCCCTGGATGGGCGGGCGAGGGCTTGCTTATGGATGGGGGATGAAGTTGCTACTGTCTCTGCTCGGGCAAGTCGGGGGTACCCTTCTTGGGGAAGGGTGTTCATTGCTTTAAATAGAAAAGAGCTTCAGGGGGGGGCTGAAGCTCTTTTCGTTTGGACATTAAAATATTTATTTTAGAAGCAGAAGGAGTTGGCCATAGTTACGTATTGGGCGCTTGTCCAGCCTTCTGAGGTTTTGCTCTTCAAGGGGTGCAGGTTTGTTAATACCGAGGCTCTTGTTGCTCCGTTTGATTCGTAGGCGTAGTCACTTGGGTTGGCTGCGAAGATCGGCAATAAAGTGTCTAGGAAACCTGTTGTGGAATTTGTTGATGAATTGTAAGCGGCAACTCTAAGTACGTCGTAGTCAGCTGCGCTGTAGCCGCTTGAAGACGAGTCGCCTAAGTAAATAATGACGCTGACTCGGTTAAAGAAAGTCACTGGATCGTTAATGCCAAGTGAAGCAGCGTGAGCAGAGACATCGTTCCATGACAAAGTGGACTTATTTAATTGCACGACTTTACTGGTTTGGTTGTCGACCAAATAGTAAAGCAAAGGAGAGGGTGCAATATAAGATGAACCTGAAGTGTTAGCTAACCACTTAAAGAAAGACAAATATGATTCGTTGCTGCCAAAGCCAGATGGCAAGCTAGTTAGTTTTACAACGACGCGATCCATATAGACCGAAGTGCCTTGTTGGAAAGCTTTGGATTTAAGACCTACAGTTGAGTTTGAACCGGCATTGCAAAGTGCCAGGTTCTGAGTGGCTCCATCACCAGTCGTGGTGATCGTCGTGCGGCTGGCAAGATCCGTTGATGAGCTTTGTGAAGATCCACAAGCTGTCATGGTTAATGCGAGACAGATTAAAAGAGCCGATGTCAGTGTCGTTTGTTTTGTAAGTTTCATAAATCCCCCTGATGCCATAGTAGAGAGCAAGGGGGATGCCAGCATTTCACTCTGAAACACCCGAAAATTCGCAGTTATTCCAAGAGCTTGCCGATGATTTTTTTCTATTTTTGAGACGTTCCCAGAGTGATACAACAATATTCTGTCACAGTGACTTTCCTTGGTGACAGGAGACGCGGCCTCTCGGGTTTAATTGGTGGGTAGGTTCTGTGCCAGGCTGCTGTATTTGAATAGAGCCCGGGTGTCCATGTGTCTCGAATTGAGAAACCCTCACCTCTGAAGGATCTTTAGCATAAAAGATTCCTGGTTCTGGTAGCTGTAAGCCATTGCCTTTAAAACTCTGATCTTATTGTTGAGGCCTTCGCTTATAGCTGTGGTTAAATTGGAGCG
>JBBKWD010000115.1:0-24735 GCA_037968775.1 Bdellovibrio sp. | reverse complement strand
ATTATTGAAACCATCCCTAAAATAGATCGAATTGTCTTTTCCGATATACATATCAGTTGGCAACGACATTTTTGCCAGCTTTGCTGGACCACCATCTCCCGAATAACCAAATTGTGCGCTTCCAATAATCGTCGTTACAACATTTCCGACATCGGCAGCAGAACGACTTGAACCGTCCCCAAGATACAATGTTTGAGTAACGGGGTCATATTGATGGTGAACATTGAAAGTCCATCCACCAACACCTTGCTCAAGGATACTTTCGTTCGCACCTAGAAAACTTTTATTAATCCTGGTGAAAATAGTCTCATCTCTGCTGTTGATATTTGTGACCGTAAGACCTGGCCCAAGAAACGCAAATGTGCTTTCATCTGCCGTTTCTCTATTGACCCGCAGATAGCGGGAATTAAACCTATAACCAAGGCTTACTTCCGCAACCTGTCCCGAATTTAAGTAGCGTCCATAGGCATCTTTTCCGTCCCATGTGAATCTCTTATTTTGTCCTGGATCGGCAGAAAATGCTTCCCTATACTCTTTTCCCGCAACTACAACCTTTAGGTCAACACCCTGAAAGTTACTGGGCATCTGAGAAATATCCTCTGGCGTAACTTTAATATCTAATGTTCTTGCCGCATCTCGACCAGACACTCTAGCTGATGTGTAATTGAGTGAAAATGGTGTTCCAAGAATTCCAACAGATTCGCCCAACGTCCTCGTATCAAGCGAGATAATCGAACCCTCTTTTGGACAAGGACCCGTTTCCAACGAATCCGTAGGGCTTTCTTGGTCACCGGGAATTTTGATTTTATCCGTATCTATCTGAAACCCATTCACATCAATAATCGAAAAGTGATTCAGCTGCACACGCCACAATGAAGCACCTGCGCTGTAAGTCGAGGCAATAGTTCTCAGTTCCTCATCATCAATCCCTAATCGCGCAAGTTCAAGCGGGTCCACACTTCCATCACCCGTGACATCAAGAACCGCTTTGCCATTTACTATCGAAACTACATTTATAACCCGACCATTTTTTGATGGCTCCCAATATCCCTTTACTGGATTGTAAATACCCACGGGCATGGCCTCGCCAGCGCCAAATCCAAGAAAGTTATCGACGTAAAAAGCAACTGGTTTTGAAAATTCAATTCCCGCTGCACCATTTGCTTCCACTTCATCAGCTGAAAGCTGAACAGCATAGGTATACGCACTCGTCGATGGTAATTCTGCAGGCATTCTTTTGGGGCCATTGTCGCCGACAGTGTACTCTTTTGCTCGAATGCTTAATTTTGGAACTTCAATCAATGCTCCATTTGGCATTCTTAGAGAGGCTTTTGTCTGACTTGGAATAAGAACTGTCGCAGTACGAATGCCGTCAGAATCAGTAGACGTCGAACCTTTTGCAACTTGGGAACTATCACTGTTCATCGTAACCAACGTAACCTTTGGATCCGGGCGCAAAAGGTAGACATCTGCTAGGGTGGCAAATGCCTGATGAGTCGACTCCACTCTTCGTTGTGCGCCATAGTAACCACTTCTCTCAATACTAACAATCAGTGCGCCACCACCGTTGATTGCTAAGTCAAACTGACCATCGCCACGCGTGAGCGTTTGACCAAAGCTTGGCTCCCCCAAGATTTTTACCACGGCACCCGAAAGGGGACTGCCGTCTTCCTGAAAAACCTTGCCTCGGATAACTGAAACAAATCGTTTGTCGATCGTTCCTGCCACCACACCCGTTTGAATAGGATTAGGACCTGTATACAAGAACTCTGTCATTTCGCTCGGTAAAGTAATTTTTGCTTCACTTAATACCGGCGCGACCAACACCGGATCCATCGGCAACACAGGATCTGATCCTACTATAGAAGCCGTTTTTTGAGCCGTTAGGCCATAGTTATCTTTAACTGTCAGAGTCACAGTGTAACTGCCCGTACCGAACTCGTGCGTAACGTTGGCACCCGTCGCCGTTTTGCCATCACCAAATTCCCAATGGTATTCAGCAATCGTTCCGTCAGGGTCACTTGAATCATTTCCGTCAAGCTCTACCATTAATGGCGAAATTCCCTGATTTTTTGAAAGACGAATTACTGCCGTTGGCGCCACGTTTGGTGGTGCCACTTGAATTACTTTTTGAGCAGAAACAGAAGCACCCTTGTCGTCTGTTACCGTTAAAACAACAGAAAAACTTCCGGCGCTATTAAAAGTATGTTGGATTTGCGGACCAGAACCTTGCGATCCATCGCCAAAGTTCCATACGTAAGAACCTATGGTGCCATCGGAATCTGAAGAAGTTCTTGCATCAAGAACAACCTCCAGCGGCGCAGGACCACTCTCTGGTGTAGCAACAAATTTTGCCAGTGGCGGAACATTTGTGGCAATAACAAGTCTCTGAGTCACAAATGCGGTTGCACCTTGATTATCGGTGACCACCAATTTTACTGTGTAATTGCCCGATATCGCAAATGTGTGGGTCGCGACGACCCCAGTAGCAGTGTTTGAAACACCCGATGAAGGATCCCCAAAGGTCCACTCATAGGAAACAATCGAGCCATCTGAATCTGTGCTGAGTAAAGCAGAAAAATTCACAATTAAAGGAGCCACACCTTGCAAAGGATCCGCTGACATTCTTGCTATTGGCAGCTGGTTTGATTGACCACTTTGGGCTTTGATCTCGAGCTGAACTTTCCCAAGAAGAGATCCCTTAAGACCGACTTCCAAATTGTTCGTGACGGAATTCACAGGTACACCCGAAGCCGTTTTAATTGCCACTTGAAAGTGACCGGCCGCGGGGTCATACATGTTTTTCTTAAAGGTGCTTTCACCGTTTAAGGAGATTTCCACTGACTTAGCTCTAAGCAAACTGACTTCAAGTTTTTTAAGGGTGTTTTCGATTCCACAGGACAGTTTTTGAACAAAACTTCCTTGGCACTTCACTGTGTGGAGATCTCGACCACTTCCGTTTACAATGTAGAGAACACCATCAGCATTTGATTTCGCCGTAAATGAATCTCGGTAATTGCTCCCTTTTCCAAGCCCCGCACTAAAGACCTTTGGACCATAGACGGTTTGAACACTTCCTTGGTTTGGAGGCGTCACGCTTTGAACTGCGTAAACAGGTTGTGTAAAAGAAAACAGAGCAAGCAAAGATAGTATTTGGTTCTTCATTCCGCCGACGTCCTTTAAATTCCAAACATTAATAAAGTGATTAACGCTATAAACTATCGGCAGTTTTAAACTGGACTAAAGATATTTTGTTTTATTAGCTCGACTAGGTTTGTGGAGACTTAAACTTACGGGGTTGTAATTCAGACAGCATACCCCCGTATCAACATAATACGAATGGGAAGACACACCAAAAGAAGTGAACACTCAAAAATCACGCGAGTACCGCACATAAAAAATCAGCACCCACATGCCTCGACTAAGACTCCAACGCCGTCATCAACTTCCCGTAAATTCCATCAAAGCCACCATTGCTCATGATTAGAATAACGTCGCCGGTTTTGGCACGGGACTTCAAGGCTTGAACGATCTGATCGGCCCCATCGAAGTCTTCCGCCGTTACACCGGATTTTTTTAAATCATCCACCAACTCGTGGGTCGAAAAACGATCCGCTTCACTGATCTTAGCTTGATCAAAGGCCTTTGCCAGCAACACTTCATGGGACCCTTTAAACGCCTCGACATACTCTTGCTGAAAGATCTTTCGTCGAGAAGTCGCACTGCGAGGTTCAAAGATCGAAAAAACTTTTCTGTTCGGATACTTTTTCTGAATACCTTTTACAGTTTCTCGAACCGCCGTTGGGTGATGGGCAAAATCTTCGATAACAAGAATGCCCTTAGGTTCACCTAAAATCTCTTGCCGCCGCTTGACTCCACCAAAGGACTCCATCGCGATTTGAATTTTGTTTTCAGACAAACCCAGCACCTTGGAAAGCGCAATCACGGCCGTGGCATTCATGATGTTATAGTCACCGGTGATCTGCATATTATATGGCCCCAGAATTTCACCCTTAAAGTGAACTTCAAAGCCCAGGCCCTTTTCGTTTTGGAAAAGAACTTTGGCTCTAAAATCAGCCTCGGCACCAAACCCATAGGTAAAGGAGTTTTTCACCTTTGCCAATTTTCTAAGCTCCATAACATTTCTATCTTCAGAACAAGCTAGAAGCGTCCCGTCTTCAGGCAACAACTTCATCAGCATCGCAAACGAATCCTTCACTGCCTGAAGGTCTTTATAGATATCAGCGTGATCAAACTCTACCGAGGTCAAAACGGCATGCTTGGGACGATAGTGAATAAACTTTGGCACTTTATCAAAAAAGGCCGTGTCGTATTCATCACCCTCGATAATAAAATAATTTCCTTCAGGATTTTTAAAGGATTGAGAAAAGTTTTTTGGAATGCCACCAATAAGGAAGCCCGGCTTTAAGCCCGCCGTTTCAGCCACCCAGGCCATCATCGAAGTCGTCGTTGTTTTTCCGTGAGTTCCAGAAATCACAACACTCTCGCGATCCTGAATAATGAATTCCCCCATGGCTTTTGGTAAAGACGTATAGGGAATCCCGAGCTTCATCAGCTCCTGAGCCTCTTCATTATTTGCAGAAATAACATTCCCCACGATCACAAAGTCCGGCCTAGGATGCAGGTTTTCAGCCTTATAAGGCTTCATAATCGGAATGCCTAAGCCTTCCAACTGAGTGGACATCGGAGGATAGGGATTCAAATCACTGCCCGTAATTTTAAATCCACGATCCTTCAATAAGCCTGCCAAGGAGGCCATCGCGGTACCGCAAATGCCCATCAAGTGAATATGACTGCCCGGTTTCAATTCCATTTTAAAGTCCTGACCTTCTGTAATTTTCAACAATCCAATTATGAATTTCGGGGCGCAAAGCCGCAAAGGATTTATTTTCCACCCCATAGAGCACGCGATTAGAAAGAATCGCAACACTCATGTCCATCTTCGGATCATACCAAACCGAAGTGCCCGTAAAACCCGTGTGCCCGATAGATTCCAAAGAAAAATAGTTCCCACAACTTGCAGAACCAGCCGTTGGCATCATATAGCCCATCGCCCAGTCGCCCTTGCCTTCAGGCAGTGCCCGCTTGGAAAAGATCTGCGCCGTTTTCTGGCGAATGGAATAGCGTGCAATGCCTAAGAGTTGAGAGCGCAAATGCAAAGAAAACCAACCTACATCATCGATACTGCCAAACAATCCCGCGTGAGTCGAAACACCCCCCAGAGTCCAACAGTTGAGATCGTGAACTTCACCTTGTACTAGCTTCCGACGCAAAGGACACTCCTCCGTCGGCGCAAACAAGGAAGCTCGCAGCTCCGTCTTATTATGGGGATGAAAATCCAAGGTCGTACCTTGATAGAACTTATTCTTAGTGTCGATCCAAATATCAATCAGGCTCTTTTCATAAATTTTCTCTAGGATAAAGCCCAAGACCAGAAAACCCACATCGGAATAAACCGCGACATCCTGTTTTTCGATGGGAAGATCTTGAAGAATCGAACGAAGCTTCTCTCTTTTTACTTCTTCACTTTCATCAGCAGGAATTTGTTCGTAAAAGGGTTTCCACCAAGCTAATCCAGAGGAATGCGTCAGAAGCTCCGTGACGCGAGTGTCTTTGTGCTTAAACCATGGCAAAAGCTCATGAACTTTCGTTTCAAAGTTCCACTTTCCCGCCTCGTGTGCCGCCATCATGGCCTGCGTGGAGAAAATGACTTTAGTCAGGCTGGCCAAGTCATAATAGGGAAACGTATTTCCCACAGCGACATCACAAATAATACGGCCGGCTTGGTAAGCTCGGACCATAACACCTGGCGTGGTGTCCTTGATGCGCTCTTCCAATTGTTTGATCAGGTTTTTTTCTAATATCGAGAACTTCATACTGAACGTCCCCCCGTTTTGATATTTAAAATCCCTTGTCCAGACTCTACAGTCAGCTGGCAAGAGGTGTTAAATGGTAAAGGTCTTTGAATATCTGCGTGACCGGCCTGAAGCCCCGAAAACAAGGGAATATCCAGGTCGTCCGCCCAACGCCGAAAGACTTTGTTAAAATTATTTTTTCCAGTTTTAGGCTCAGCACCGCCGATAAAATCACCGAGCACAATGCCATGGCATTTCTTAAACAATCCCGCTTGGCGGAACTGTTCCAACATGCGGTCGATGCGATAGCCGCGCTCGCCCACGTCTTCAATAAATAAAAGCGCTTTTTGAGTCTCTATTTGCCAAGGCGTTCCCAGGCCGCTTTGCAAGACTGTCAGGTTACCACCGACAATCTTTGAGTTCATTTTCTTCACATTCCTTGCAGCCGCATTGAGTGGACGAAGTTTCTTGAACTCGACACTTTTCTCTCGACCAAAAAGAATATCCTTCAATTCTCTTTCGTGCATTTTTGAAACCAGCTTCCGCCCCAAACGATCTAATAAGGGGGCATGCATCGCCGTCCATCCCCACTCTTGAATAACGAAATTATGCAAAGAAGTGATATCACTAATGCCAATCAATAATTTAGGTTCCTTGGGTTTTTTTAGCTTCGCTAACATCGGTAAAAGCCGATTGCTTCCGTAACCGCCGCGCAAACACCAAATAGTGCGGGAGTCCTTAGATTCGATAGCCTTCTTTAAAAACTCGAAGCGTTCTTTATCTTCATTGGCATGAATGAAATGGGGCTTGATCAAACCCTTGGGAATACGAGGAACCAAATTCCAATCACAAAGAAAATCGTGAGCACCTTGAACCTCTTCCCGAGAAGAAGGATAGCCCGGAGCTACAACGTCGATGATATCGCCCTCTTTTAAAAAATTCCAGTGCGCCATTTATTTTACCCGTTTCAAAATTTCACGAACAGATTTTTTATGTTTTTTACCCGCAAATATTTCATCTATTTCACGCGGCTTCAAATAACTACTCACAACCTCATCTGTCAGAAGTCGATCTCGCAAATGTTCACCCACTCCTAAAGAATGACAAAGACGCTGAACTAAGGAATAAGCTTCCTCCCGGGCAAAACCTTTTTGCACCAGAGCTAGCAATACATGAGAACTAAAAAGTTGCCCTTGCGAACTTTCAATGTTTTCAAGCATGCGTTTTTTGTTCACCTGCAGGCCGTCTAGCAAGATACTCATACGGTGCACGGCATAGTCTGCCACAATAAAGGCATCTGGAAATATCACGCGCTCTACGGATGAATGGCTGATATCTCGTTCATGCCAGAGGGCCACATTTTCTAAGGCCGTAACGGCATATCCTCGCAACAATCGAGACAGACCCGTGATGTTTTCGGCACTGATAGGATTCTTCTTATGCGGCATCGCCGAAGAGCCCTTTTGACCCTTCGTAAAGCCCTCTGTCACTTCAGCCACATCACTGCGTTGCAAATGACGAAGCTCAACTGCCAAGCGCTCCAGACCCGTCCCCAAAATCGCGAGGCTTGAAATCATTTCCGCATGTCGGTCCCGTGGAATCACCTGTGTCGCAATCTTTTCTGGTATAAGTTTTAATTTTTTTGCAACTAAGGACTCTACTTTAGGCGGTTGACTGGAGTAGGTCCCAACGGCTCCACTGAGTTTACAGATGCGCATATTGTTCAAGGCTTCGCGCACACGTTTCTTGTTTCGTTGAAGCTCCGTCAGGAAGCCCGCCATCTTAAAGCCAAAAGTTGTGGGCTCTGCGAACATCCCATGGGTGCGTCCGGCACACAGGGTGTCTTTATGTTTCAACATTAAAGACTTAAGAGATTTTTCAAGGCCAGTAATTGTTTTCAACAACAAGGTGCCGGCATCCCATACCTGCAAACTAAAAGCCGTATCCAAAACATCCGAAGAAGTCATTCCAAAATGAATGTACTTCCCATGCGGCCCGACGTTTTCAGCCATATTCGAAACAAAGGCAATGACATCGTGCTTAGTGGCTTTTTCAATTTCTGAAATTCGCTTTAAGTTAAAACTCGACTTTTTACGAATGGCCACGGCTGCCACTTTAGGAATAATCCCCAAACTGGCTTGAACTTCGGCCACCGTCATTTCAACTTCCATCATTTTTGCAAAGCGCTGATCTAAATCCCAGAGCAAGCCCATCTCGGGTCGAGTGTATCTTTCGATCACAGTCCCTGTTCCTTTCGTTTTTCTTTTTGTTCTTTCAAAAGCTTCTCTGTCCACCAAGCCACAAGCTGAGTGCGAATTTCTTCGTCACGCTCAAAATAAGCGCTCCAAGAATAATGAGGCCAAACTTCCGGCCCGCCTAAATGTAAATTCCTGTACAACGACTTTCCTCTTTTGGCCTGTTCACTGGCATTAAACACCGGATGTCGAGGGGCACCCAATTGAGCGTAGGTGTAGTAGTATTCCTGCGGAAAACTTAAAACTTGCGGGTCTGATAGGGACATTCGACTGATCAATTGATTTCTCATCTGCGCACTGCGATTTGTCAGATACTCTTTATTAAACCTTTGCACTGTCGGGATGCGCATCCAGACATCGAACTGATCCTCTACGGAGGTTCTTTGCATGATCATCATATTTTCGTGCGTCCAAGGGGACTCGAGGTCTTCGATGACAACCGTATGCAAGGGCAAACTGTTTCGCTCAAAGCAAGATTGCAAACCCACACGGTATCGCACCCAGCACCATTCTGATTCCAAGGCCTGCAGAGGGAAAAAGTATTTCGCCAGCCGTTCGTTCAAAAAATAGCTTTCTTCACTAGAAAGCATCCATACGATTTGCTCGAGTCGGAAAAGACCCTGGTTTTCACCAGAAATCTCTAAACCCGTTACAGACTTTCCCGCCCCAAAGGACGCATCCACCAACTGGTGCGGTTGCAACACTTGAACATTTTTACTTTTTAACCAGTTCAATGATTTTTCCATTCCAGTGCGAGTGGCTCCTCGCACTAGAAAGGAAGAAAACAAGGGCAGAGCTTCGCCTACTTTTGTGGACTGCGCATTCGGTGAATAAGTGCTGCTCGACCATTGATGTGCAAAGTTCCACAACCAGGATTGATCAAAGGTAAAATTGCCAGCACTTTTATAAAGTCCTTTTTGATTTTTTGCAGTTTGATTGCTCATCAAAAAATCTTGGACAGCAGGGGCTAAGTTTAATTTCTCAATTTTGTATTTACTGATCGGCCCTTTGCACTCTATCGGTCCATCTTTTAACCAAAGAGTAAAACCCTCAGGAACTTCTACGAAGGGATCATCCGCATACAATCGCTCAATTTGTGTTTCACTAATCTTTTCATTTCTAAAAAAACCAAAGGGACCTTCGATATCTTCACTGGGCCAAACCCCCAATTTCGAAGATACGTCCACGAGGCTTGTAGGAATTCCTTCCTGAGCAAGAGCTGCCGCCAACCAATGACCACGACCAAAGGCAGAAATAATGATGACCGGGCTGCCCAATTCCATGTTGGAGGACCTCTCTGTTTAAATGCAAAAATAAGTGCAAAAAGTCGCCTAAAGCTTCTGAACTATTAGAAAATCAGGACCTTCGCTTGTCAACGACTCACACTGCATCATCAGGAACCTGAGGACTGCCTAAACGAAGCATAAAGGGGTACACTCCCCTAAGCCTCTCTTCTCGCTGGAGTTCCGATGAATCCCCTTCTTATAATGACTTTGTCCTTGTTTTTCGGTTTCAACCTCCATGCTGCAACTGCGAATAACTTTTTTGATCTCTCTGCCACCGACATTTCGGGCAAAAAAATCCATTTTTCCTCCTACCGAGGCAAAGTTGTTTTGGTGGTGAACACGGCTTCTCAGTGTGGTTTCACGCCTCAGTTGAAAGAGCTGGAGGAGATGTACAAAAACTATGCAGATCGAGGTTTTGTCGTCCTGGCTTTTCCTTCGAACGACTTTAAACAAGAAAAAGCCGACAACGCGGCCTTGAAAGACTTCGCCCAAAAAGAGTACGGCGTGACCTTTCCCTTATTCGAAAAAGCTCCCGTTACCGGCGGCGACATACAAGAGGTGTATGCTTTTTTGACCGAAAAAAAACCCGGATGGCTGTTTAAGGAAGTGGCGTGGAATTTTGAAAAGTTCTTGATCAACCGCCGAGGCGAAGTCATTGAACGATGGAGCTCAGTGACGAAGCCTTCATCTGACACAATCACAAAGGCCATAACCAAGGCCTTGAATGAACCTTTGTAGGTAGTTGGGGATTTAGAGGGTTGGCTCCTGGCTGGGATGCTTGGGCTTAGTTCCTACTTCTATTTTTACTTTTATTCCTGATTTTTAATTTCTGATTCTGTTCCTGTTCCTGTTCCCGTTCCCGGTTTGGATTTTGGCTCTCTAAGCAAACTTTCGTAAAATTATTAGATAGCCACCAGGCATCCCTCCCGATTCGGAAACCTTCCCACTCCAAAGAGGGTCACCCCCGATGGAGCCCCCACTTTCGCGCCTCGCTGAGATTGTGGCTTTTACAGAGAACCCTCAGAGGACTGCTGCCGCCACCTTTTGCCACAGGAATACTGTGATCAAATTGAAGTTGATAGACGGAGCAACATCTTGTGTTGGTTTTGATATCTCTATATTCGCACTGATAGTGCGCACGTTTTAGAAGCCTTCTGCGAGTGTGGATGGAAATATAGGAACGCTGAAATCCCGCGGCCCTTGATCTTGCCGCCGTATTGGTTGCGCAGCTTGTCGAGCCAAGGGGCGTACTTGGTTTTTTGGTGGCGCTTATCTTTTGGCTTTGATCTCCTGCTTTAAAAATCGTCATCTCGCAATGCTCTGACGGCTTTTCCTTGCCTTTGATTTTCTTATTATAGTGTTGCGCCAAATAACTCAGAACATCCGCCCAAGATCCTTCATGACAAATATGCGAAAGAAAGCTTTTAGCTTGTTCAAGTTCTTTCATTTGGTCTGCCGATATTGTGATTTCCATTCGAATGCTGTCATCTTGTTGCGGACGAATCTTATCGAAGGTCAAAATGGGCTGATTAAGTTCTTTGGCTAACACGCGCTCTGTTTCAAAAATGGTTTTTTCTGAAATCAATGACAGTATCTGTGTCGTTTTAGCTGCGGAAACTTCGCGACCATTTTTAGTTTCGTACTTCAAACACTTTTGCACCTGAAGCACCTGCGATAGGTTTAGAGAACCTGATTCAATTTTTTCCGCAGCTTCAGGAATTTTAATTAAAAGTCGCGCGCCTTCAAGCCGTCGGGCAGCACTGCCTTCGGAGTACTTGAGTTGTTTAATAAGGTATTCCTTGGTCGAGGCAAATCCCGCATCAATAAACAGTTTACGAGTTTCAACCTCCGCAATATGCCAAAGAATCAGATGCGTAATCTTTCGTTCTGTCGGCGCCAGTCTTTCAAGGCGATGAAGAATTTCCGCATTTGAAATTTTCGATAAATCCATGAATCACCTCTTTTTATAAAGGAGGTATACCACGAGTTTTTCATTCTCATTTTCGATGTTTTCATAGTGAATATGTGAATTTTGGAAAGTGCCCGAATCGAAACACAGAGGCAATGACAAGCTCACCATACCAAATAAAAGCAGCTATGCATTGCGCGCTACTCGCCACAAGAAATCGTCTTATACAACTCAAACTCGATTCTCGAAAAACACCCGCAAATTACAAAAAACAAAATTTCAAAAATAACGCAATCACCCTTCGGAGTGGCAAGGATGGACTCAAGGTAGCAGAGTCAGAGTCAGAGTCAGAATCAGAGTCAGAATCAGAATCAGAATCGAAATCGGAACCAGAGAACTAGGAATCCAGAGTTAGAAGTTAGAAGCCGGAAACATTATCCTTCACAATCCAATATCGAAATGTCCTTACGGCAACCTATCCCTTCGGTGAGTATGTGTAACAAACTTTGATAAAGTAGCTCTAACCAAAATTTCGGCCAGGATTTAACTTCACGTGCTTTGCTCACTTGTGGAAAGGAGTTGTTGAACTTAGATTCAAGCACCCAATCAGGAAAGGGCACTGAAACTCAACTCTTCACCTCCGAACCTCCATCTCCCAGCCTCGACGTCACTCTCAATTCCTCTACCAAATAAGGCTCCCCCGCTGCCCGTAATATCTCAACCTGAGACACTTCACTCTCTTTTCCTAGTAATTTCCTACTTTCTTTTGAAGTTTTTCCCGTTTTCATTCGATAATACCCTTAGGGGGAACTTTGTGAAAACCACGGCTAAAATACTTTATGTCGTTCTGGCGCTATTGGTAACCGGAGGCCTTGCTTTGCCTTCTACCTCCCTGGCTCAATCTGAACACAAGTCTTACTTACTCGCACAAATAGATCCGGATGAAGCCTATGATCCGTTCACGGATTATAGTGAATTCGATGAAGAATCCGACGAAGAAGCCGATATAAACTTCTTCCGCAACGGACGATTCTTTACGATCGGTCTGTCAGGCGGTATGCGCGGATTTACCGGAAATTTTGCCAATGCTTATACTTCAGCACCGGCAATGGGTATTTATCTCAGTTACTTTTTTGATTTGCGCTTAGCACTTTCTCTAGGATTTCAAACAGGCGATCATGCGGTCAAGTTCACTACTCTCGGTGGAACAAAAACCTATCAAGGAAATGTTTCCATGTCGTCCATCAACTTTGACCTCAAGTACTACTTGAATACTCAGAATGTCACTCGAGGCTTGGCCGATTTGAATCCGTATCTATTAGGAGGTATGGGGCAATTCTATCGCACCTATACGATCGAAGGCTTGGATGGCTACAGTCGCGACAGCACAATGGGTTTTGATCTCGGAGTCGGCGTGGAAATTCCGCTTATGCGCAAAAAAGCTTATCTCGGAATTCAAGCGACCTATCACTATGTCGAATTTGGTGATGAAAATAAATCTTATGTTCAAACTGGTGAAAAGCTCGACGCCAATTTATCAGGCGATATTTACGATATACTTTTTATTATCGGAATGAACTTTTAATTAAATTCACGGGGTCTTCATTCAAAAAGACCCTGCATGCAACTCTATAGAATCAAAGCTAAAATCTGCAGCAACAAGCCCACTATGATGGCAATGGGTGCGACCCACCGAATCACCACGGTCCAATGCGGATACATGGAATAGCTGACGAATTTTTCTTTGTCTATAAAACTCATCTCTTTTTCTTTTTCACTGAGGCCAAGATTAAAAGCCATCAGAATTCCCAAAGTTACTAAGGGCAAAATCCAATTGATCAATACCGAGTCGAGGGACTCTATCAATGATCGCCTTCCCAGTCGCACTTCTTGAAACACAGAACTCGACAGGGCTGGGAAGATCGTTAAGACAAGTGCAATAAGCCCCGAATACCAAGAGGCCTTACCACGCTTCATCTCTTTCTTTACATCCACCCAATTAGAAACGACGACTTCCAATAAACCGATACTGGCGTTCAGGGCTGCTAGGTAAAGACAAACGAAAAAAGCCAAGCCAAAAAGGGCCCCGCCGCGAATCCCTAATAAATACTTCGGTAAAACCTCGAACATCAGCGCCGGGTCGGTTAAGGGAACATTCGAAGCTTGGAAAGCCATCGGAAAAATCATAACCACAGCGACCAACGACAAAAGTGTATCCACTATTGCCACACGGAAGCCCGCTGTCGGAATATGGTCCTCTGGCTTCATGTAAGAGCCAAAAGTCACCATCGTTCCAAAGCCAACTGAAAGCGTGAAAAACACATGCCCGAGAGCGTGCCCCATAGAAGATAGGGTCAATTTAGAGAAGTCGGGATAAAAAAGAAATCGTAAAACTTCTGGTGTTGATGGCAATGAAAACGAGCGGAAAAGCAACACCGCCACAAGAACGGCAAACAAGGGCATCATCGAGCTGATCCACTTTTCAAGTCCCTCTTGCACACCTTTTACAACCACCACGACGGTGATCAACAAATGGGCGCTGGCGAGCATTAACTGCAACCAACCATTGGACATCAAGGAAGCGAGATCAGTTTTGTCTATCGCCGTTTCGGAACCCGAAAAGAGGGCCACAAAAAATTGGGTCATGAAATGGAGCACCCAACCACTGATGACGGCATAATAAGAAAGGACCGTCACACTTAAAAGAACGGCAAAGCGCCCGACCCAACGAAATCTTTTTCCGGCCTTGCCTTCAAGTTGTTGGGTCGCGACCATTACAGATCGTCGTGAGTTGCGTCCTAAAATCAATTCTGAAATCAAGAGAGGCGCCCCAATGGCCAACGCCAAAAAGACATAAAGCAAGATAAAGGCGCCGCCGCCATTTTCTCCGACGACATAGGGAAAACGCCAAAGGTTCCCTAGGCCGCAGGCAGAGCCTATGGCAAGAATATAGAATCCATACCGCGTGCGCCAAGAACCTCGTTTAATCGCTGCCTCCGCCTCGTCGAGATTTCATACAGAAAATACGAATCGGCAAACCATGCAAGTCCCAACGGTTCTTGATATTTTTGATCAAGAATCGACGATAAGAATTCGTCACCCCGTCTGGATGATTGGCAAAAGCGATGAAAGCCGGTGGCTGTTGATAGGTTTGAGTCAAATAATAGAACTTAACATTATTTGTTCCCCAAACCGGCGCTGGTGCTTTTCGAATCGTTTCAAAGAAGAAGTCATTCAGCTCAGAAGTCGGCACTCGGAATGACAACTGCTCTGAAACTTTTTCGATCATTTCAAACAACTCATCCAGTCCAGCCGTGGTTTTGGCGCTGGTAAAGACCACGTTGACGTCATCAAAAAAGTGAAATTCTTTTTGAACTTGCTCTCTGAACGTCTTGCGATATTCAGGAACTTCCTTGGCGCCAAGGTCTGATTTATTGGCTACTAGAATCACACCCTTGTGGTCCTCAAGAATCGCCTGCATGATGCGCGCATCTTGATCCGTAGGCCCGATAGTCCCATCTACCATCAACAAGACCAGATCGGCTCTGCGAATGGCTTCTTGAGATTTAAAGGCCGAGATGATCTCAAGATCTTCTTCACGCTTCGCCGACCGGCGCAAACCAGCGGTATCAACCAAAGTGTACTTCTTGCCGTTATAAGCAAACGGAGAATCCACAGAGTCGATTGTCGTTCCTGCGATTTCAGAAACCAACATGCGTTTTGATCCTAAGATCGCATTACAGATAGAGCTTTTTCCAACGTTGGGCTTACCAACGATGGCGATATTCGTGCCCTCTTTGAGAGTCAACGGCTGATCACCGATTTGACCCGTGATCCACTCTAGGATTTGAGCAACACCGCGGCGTTGTTCAAAAGAAGCTGCTAAAACGTCCACGCCGAACTCATAAAAGTCGGCTTTGGCCATTTCGTCATCACCCAGTCCGTCGACTTTATTTAAAACCAAAAGAAAAGGTTTCCCGACCTGTTTGGCGATGCGCAAGATATCACGATCTTCAGGCAACAAACCCGAACGACCATCCATCACGGCGATAATTAAATCTACTGTGTGCAAGAAATCAGTGACCTGCTCTTTAATAAGCTTAGAGAAAATATCGCCGGCTTCCGTGATTCCGCCTGTGTCGATAAGATCAAAGTTTTTTCCCCAAATCTCTACCGGCTCAATCATGATATCGCGAGTGACCCCGGCCAAGTTTTTTACAACGGCCTTACGGGACTCTGTAATGATATTGAACAAGGTCGATTTACCGACATTGGGTCGACCGATAATCGCAACCTTCGGTGCAAACTCAGTCTTTAGTATCGAACTCATAACCCAGCTCCTTCATCATTCTCTTGTTATCAAACCAATCCGGTTTCGCAATTACTTTAATATCTAGAAAGACCTTAGAATCCATGATCTTTTCAATTTCTTTACGGGAATCCATACCAATTTTTTTGATCACGGCTGCTTCTTTACCGATCACAATAGCCTTGTGACTCTCTTTAGAAACAATGATCTCAGCGTAAATCTTTGGAATAGGAGCCGCGTTGTCTTCAAATTTTATGATACGCACGGCAAGCGAGTACGGAATCTCTTGGTGAAGGGATTCAAAACATTTCTCGCGGATGATTTCACAAGTCATATCTCGTATGTTTTCATTGGTGAATAATTCGATATCATACAAAGGTGCGGGGCTCTCTGGTAAAAGCTCAATGAACTGAGCCAAAAGAACATCGCGCTCTGCGGTGTTGTTCGCAAGATCTTTCACGGACAAAGACATTGCGAGGCCTTTATTATCTTCAATCATTCTTTTCAGAATCAGAACACGGTGAGCCTTTTCAGTGAGATCAACTTTCGTCACGATCCCCACCCAAGGCTTGCCGCTTTTAGAAACCATTTCGATGATTTTTTCAGCGTCTTCTGGCTTTGCCTCATCCACGCTGATCACCGCAATCAAGGCATCCGAGCTGCTGATAACGTCTTGAGCTTCTTGCGCCAAAAAGTTATTCAATCCACGTTCTGCTTTAATCACACCCGGGGCATCCACGAAAATAATTTGACCCGCTGCTGTGCTAGAAATACCCAATATACGTCGGCGTGTTGTCTGTGGCTTAGACGACACGATGGAGACTTTCTCGTCCACAAGGTAATTCATCAGTGTGCTTTTGCCGGCATTTGGCTGACCGATGAGTCCTAAAAATCCTGCCTTGTATCCCATTTAGTTCGTCTCCTTTAAACGTTGAACCAGCGCATTTTGTGCAGCCATTTGTTCCGCGTTCTTTTTACTTTTTCCGCGCCCTTGCGCCCATACTTCATCTTTTACTTTTACACAGACTAAAAACTCTCTCTCGTGAGGAGGGCCTTCTTCGGCCAACACCTCATAGCGAGGCGTTTCTTTAGAACATTTTTGAACAAGCTCTTGCAAACGAGTTTTATAATCCCGTTCAAAGTCTTCGTTCTGGCAAACTCGTTTTGCCAAAGAATCAAACTCTCTTAATAAATACTTTTTGGTGTCTGCAAAACCCGCATCGATATACATAGCACCAATGATGCCTTCAAATGCAGAAGCCAATAAACGGGGTTTCTGCGCCCCACCCGTTTGAACTTCACCCTTACCTAATAACAGCAAATGATTGAGCTCCATTTCGACGGCCAACTCTGCCAAGACCTCTTCGTTCACCATAGAGGCGCGCTTTTTTGAAAGCCCGCCTTCGGTGTCAGCCGGGTATTTCGCAAACAGTAATTCACCGACCACAAGGTCAATGACGGCATCGCCCAGGAATTCGAGTTTTTCATTATGCTCTGAAGGAGTCTTCAGTTCATTTGCATAACTTTTGTGAGTCAAAGCGCGAGCAAGCAAAGCCTGGTCCTGAAATTTATAGCCCAAACGTTTTTCAAGATTTGTCACGCCAGCACCTCTCCGACCAAGTGGCCTTCCATATGCTGCTTGTTCGAGTGATCATAGGCCGTGATTTTCACATCGACCTCTTGCCCCGCCCAATGGTCAACAAAACTTTCTGCTCCTAAAATATCCACGGACCAATAGTCATGACTGAGTCCTTGACCACCTTTTGCCGCATTTTTAAGAACCAAAACTTTCTTTATCGTCCCGACTTGTTTTTGAGCTTCACTTTCAAAACGCTGTAAACTTAAGGCGCGCAGTTTTTGCGCCCGTTCGGCACGAACATGCGGGTACACGGAGACATCCATTGCTGTCGCCCGCGTTCCTGGTCTTTCACTGTAAGGAAAGACGTGGATCTTATTCCAAGGCAAGCTTGCCAAGGTGTTATAGGTATCCAGGAACTGCTCTTCTGTTTCTGTCGGAAAACCCGTAATGACATCCATACCGATAAAAGCACCCGGAACTTTAAGGGCAATCGCCTCTAAGGATTTACGCACGTCCTCTTGGGTGTATTTGCGTTTCATATGAAACAATACATCCGTATTCGCACTTTGAATGCTCATATGAAAATGAGGACACATACGTGGATTCTGTTGATACAGGTCTAATAATCGCTCACTGACTTCAACCGGCTCTAATGAAGACAAACGGAAACGAGGGATCTGAGTTTTAGCCAGCAAGGCTACCACGAGATCCTCCATCACATATTTTTTCCCGGTCGAGTCATCTTCATAATCACCGATATGCACGCCCGTCAGTACGACTTCTCGGGCCCCCTCAGCGTAAAGGTCATTGATGCGAGTGACGAGTTCTGCGATCGGAATGCTGCGACTTTTGCCACGAGCGTAAGGAATAATACAATAAGTGCAGAAGCTGTTACAGCCATCTTGAATTTTCAAGAACGCGCGCGTGTGGTGTTTTTCAACTCCACCGCCAGCTTCAAGGTCTTCTTTTTTAAAGATATTTGATTTGAAGACCTTTTCAGTCAACTCCCCACGGAAGTGTTGCTTCAATAAATCCGGCAACTGACCTTTATGAGAATTCGCCACCACTAAATCAGCGCCTGGCAAATCTGAAAAAGATCCCGTGTCGACTTGGGCCGCACAACCCGTGACAACCACAGTGCAAAAGGGATCCTTCACTTTGAGGCGACGAATATAGCGAAGAGCTTCTTTGGTCGCTTCAGCGGTCACTGCACAAGTGTTCAGAACGTGAATGCGCGCCGAGGACTCCCCGCGCACGACAGGTTCAAAACCCTTGTTATTTAAATTTTTCTGGATCAGCCCCGCATCGTAAGTATTCACCTTACAACCGAAAGTATGAACCTGATATTTTAAAGAGTGATCCATCCGCCTCCCACGAGCTCGCGATCGCGATAAAACACGGCGGCTTGGCCCGGAGTGACGGCTCTTTGTTTTTCCTGAAACTTCAGCTTAAAACCAGTTTCGGTTTTAAAGACCTGCGCGGGAGATCCTTTTTGTTGATAGCGAATTTTCACGCTCATGATTTCGCCGTCTTGAACTTCAGACAAAAGCCTTGGCTCAATAACGTCGACTTCTTGAGAGAATAAATATTCTTCATCCCCGATCCAAACTGTGTTGTCTTGGGCGTCGATTTTAATCACAAAAAGCTTTTCATGATAGTCCATACCTAGACCCTTACTTTGTCCGTAAGTGTAGTTATGAATGCCTTCATGAGGCGCCATCACTTCGCCAGTGGGGAAGCGCTTTAAGAAACCTTTTTTGGAATCCAAAATGGGTTTGGCGATTTGGCTTTTAATAAAGTTTTGATAGCCCTGGTTACCGACAAAACAGATTCCTTGGGAATCTTTTTTCTTAGCTGTGACCAAACCCATTTTTTCAGAGTAGGCACGCACGTCTGGCTTTTTCATGTCGCCAATGGGGAACTTTAATTTTGGCACCAATTCTGGATCAATCGTGAACAAGAAATAGGTTTGGTCTTTCCAATCATCTGTCGATGTATGAATAGAGGCTTGTCCTTTTTCATTATAAACGACTTTGGCATAGTGACCTGTTGCCAGGTAATCACAATCCAACTCTTTCATTTTTCGCACTAAGTGATCAAACTTAAGATAGGTATTGCAATTCACACAAGGCAAAGGCGTTTGACCTTCAAGATAAGCCTTTAAAAAAGGATCAATCACGGACTCGCGAAACTTTGCTTCGCAGTTGATCACATAAAAGGGAATCCCTAGACGATCCGCCACAGAACGAGCATCATCCACGTCAATACTAGAACAACAAGTTCCGTTACCCTCTTCAATATCGCAAGAGGAGTAATCCCACACCTGCATAGTCGCACCGATAACTTCATACCCCTGTTCGACCAAGAGCGCAGCCGCGGCAGAACTGTCCACGCCTCCGCTCATAGCAACAAGGACTCTTCCTTTAGACATGATAAGAATCTCCTTCTCCTTGATTCAAGGCGCGCAATCGTTGCACAACATTTTTTAAAACTTCAATAAAGCTATCCACTTCGTCCAAGGTCGTATCCCAACCTAAGCTGACTCGAAGGCTATTCTGCGCCTCAGCTCTGCTTAAGCCCATAGCCAACAACACCGGGCTCGGCTCTGGGCTGCCGCTGGAACAAGCCGCCCCTGTTGAAACTGCGTAACCTTGAATATCCAGGGACATCAAAAGAGTTTCACCATCGACACCTTTTAAAACTAAAGAGCTGGTATTCGGCACACGAGGGGACTCCCCCGCAGTCAGTGTCACTTCACTGATTTCGTTCAAAATTCTTTGCTCCAGATGGTCGCGAAGTTTTGCGACCTCCAAACCTTTTAAGGCCACCGCGGGGGCTCTTTTGGAAACGATTCCCAGCGCTGCAATTCCCAATGTATTTTCGGTACCGCCACGACGGTGACGTTCTTGACCGCCACCACTCACTAAGGAAGTTAGGTTCATGCCCTTTTTACAGAAAAAGAAACCCGTGCCTTTGAGAGAGTAAAACTTATGGCCCGAGAAGGACGCAAAATCCACATTCCACTCTTTCAAATCAACTGGGATTTTACCGAAGGCTTGAACCGCATCAGTATGAAAGAGCGCGCCGACAGCATGAGCTTTTTGCGCCAGTTCTTTGATCGGAAACAAGGTGCCCGTTTCGTTATTCGCAGCCATCACCGACACCAAGGCTGTACGTGAACTTAAGCGCGCTTCAAAAAACTCCAGATCCAATTGGCCCTGACGATTTACGGGAATAAAATCAACATCTGCTCCCAGAACTTGCAGGTGCAGCATAGCTTTGATGACGCTGGGATGCTCAACTGCGGAACACATAAAGTGATTGCGCAGACGATTTTCATCACCGACAAATTCAGCTGTTCGATAGTAATCAAAAAGGCCTTTGAGAATTGTGCTATTGGCTTCGCTGCCTCCAGAAGTAAAAACAATTTCCAAAGGATGAACATGAATCGCCTCAGCGATAGATTTACGGGCTTCACGAATTAAGTTTTTTGGCTGACGTCCAGCCCAGTGGATAGAACTCGCATTGCCCCAACTTGATGCAATCTCTGGCAAGGCCGCAACAACTTCCTGACAAATCGGAGTCGTCGCGTTGTGGTCGAAATAATGGAAAACCTTGTTTTGATTCATAAGCTGGCGGAAATTATCATATTTATTAAGTATTGAAAACTACTATGATAATGCCCGAGTTTTGGGCCTTTATAGCCACCCCCGACATGAAATAAGTTCACCCCTGCTGAAGCCCCGAATAGGGACTCCTGTACTCAGGTCTAGGGTTTTTCAGAATTCCTAATGTTTGAAGTCTCTTACGCCGATAAAAAGCCTAATGAGCACCTCATTGTGGTTTGAACATTTTAAACATAAACTTCAAGGACTTACAGAGTCCTTCGAATCCGCTGATACTCGCCTGAGTCTCTTGGGCCATGCTTTCCACAATCAGAACCTCACTTCTGAGGAATACTTGCCTTGGGCGATGGCTCATTTCCAGTTACCTAAGCTTCACAGTCGATTTTTTACAGAAACTCCTCCATCCCAGGAAATGTTCGCGAAGTGGGCGACCCATTATCGTTGGTCGGAAGAGTGTCTGCCTGTGGCGGAGTGGGACGGTTCTCTTATAGTGGCATGCCTGCAACCGCCGCAGGATTTTCCTACAAATCCAAGTGCTATTTTAGTACTTTGTTCTTTTGAAAGCTTGCAAGATTTTTGGAAGATCCTACACTCTTCGTCCGCTTCAGCACCGTCTATTTCCTCAGCGGCTGCGCCTGAAGGCATTGATCTCTCGCTTGCGGCGAAACCTTCCACAAAATCTTCTGATAGTTTTAGCTTTGACGACCTCGGGGATAGTTCCTCGAGCGAGGACAATTCTGAAGAAGCGATTGATGACAGCGAATCTTCTGGTGAAGTTATCGAGGACTCTGATAGCCCGCTTGAAGGGATCTTTGATACCCCCGCGTCGTCCGTTAGCTTAAGTGCTTTGGCCACTCCGATCGGAGACGTCAGTCCATCTGATGATCTGTTCGTGGCAACCGATGGCCCCACAACTATTGCACCTTCTCCAATAGCTTCTGTATTGCAAAAACAAAAGGCGCCAGAATCGGCACCACAGAAATCCCGTGCAGCACTTTCTGCAAAGAGTGAGCCTCTTGAAGTTATGGCCGAAAAAACTCAACCCGATGTAAAATTGGAATCACCCAGCCTAAAAATTGATCAGCCTGCTATACTTGCGAGCTTGCCAAAAAATTCAGTGCCAGAGGTTATGCCCACACCAATGTCAGCGCCGATTCCACCGCCTCCACAAAAAGTAGAGGCGAATACGCCAACCTTGGCGCCCAAGAGCAAGCCAGCTTCGAAACCTATGAGCAATCCTGCTTCACCGGGCACGTTTGCACTTGAAAAAATCAAGAAAAACAACGTATCCAAAGTTGATGAAAAAATTAAATATGCCTTGGATGAGATGCGCAACCACTTTGAGAAATCGATGATATTGACCTTAGATGACAAAGAGACTCAGCTCACAGCTTTTGCTTGGGATGAGTACTTTCAAGGCATGAAAGACACATCGATTCGAGTGCCACTGAAAGTACCAAGTATTTTTAATATCGTGGCTTCTACCCAAAAATCTTTTCATGGATATATCTCTTTAAACGAGATCAATGAAAAGTTTTTTGAAGATTGGAATCAAGGCAAAATCCCTGACCATGTGACCATTGCCCCGCTGATGATTGGCGACAAAATGGTGGGCATGCTCATGGGCTTTGCTTCGAAATCAGCCTATAACAAAGCTTCACTCTCCCTTACCGAAAAACTTTCTGTTGAATTTGTCAAAGGCCTTCAGGCTGCCTAAAACCGAGCAGCCAACCCCAGAGTTGCAGCGAATCCCTCACTATAGTAAGTATAAGATTCTTGGAACCGAACATCAGTGAGATTGTCGATTCGCAATGACAAATCCACATTCTGAGAAAGCTTGTAGCCCCCAGATATATTCACCAATAAATATCCGGGCAATTCACCGTAACTTGTGGGTCCCATTCGGTCTGCTTTGGATCCCACTCCGACAAGCTCCAACTGCGCCTGTTTAACTTCGTCAGCAATAGAGTAGCGTGCACTGCCTGTCACTATTGGGCGACGTAAGAGCCAACGCTTATTCGTCTCATCCCAGGGCTCCTGATATCCCGCAACCAATGAAACTGATTGTCCCGAAAGGAAAGACCAATTGTATGCGGCCTCGACACCATTCGTAACAGCTTCCGCAATATTGTAGTATTTCACATTGGGCGGTGAACCTTGAGTTGTGATCAGATTTGAAAACCGTGTCGAGAACAAAGTCAACGAAGCGCTCATGCTCTCGCCAAGAGGTTGCAGGTGACTGAGTGAAAAACTTGCTGACTTTTCAGCTTCAAGATTAGGATTCCCATAGCTGCTATATAGTTGAAAAAGTGATGGCGCTTTAAATCCAGTGGCCACTTCCAATTTGGTATTCTTTTGAAACACCAACCCCAGTTGTCCCGTGGACACTCCCTCTTTATCATCCCAAGACTCCCAACGTCCACCCGCCAGAAATTCAAAATCTGTAGCAAATGTTTGATCGTATCTCACGAAAACTCCGCGAAGCTCCGAATAAGCATTCGTCTTTTCGACTCCCAAGTCTCTAAAAATCATTTTTTCTTTACTGTAACTCGCGCCACCAGAAATTTTGTTGGATTTTGTTTCATACGCTGTCGCATCTGCTCGAAGATAAGTCACTTCTCCGTCATAGACTTGATCAGTTGGGCCCCTTGAATTCGAAACTGCGTCATAAGGCTGGACAAAGCTGCGGTGACTCCACTGTTGGCTGACTGCAAATTGGGGCTTTAAAAGTTCCAGTTCGGATCCAGTCGAAATGGAAACAGCCGCTTGTTGATTTTTTATCACGAAATCATTGGCATCAATCACTTTAAAAGTGGCAAAATCTGTCGTCGGTGAGTCTGATGAATCACCAAGATAAGTCATCTTGCCTTGAGTATACCAACGCGATTCTTGACGATAGATAATATCTGCAGCGACGTTCTCATTCAAATAAGTCTTCGACGAATCCAACACCGGTGACCGATTGTCTTTACGTCCCAAACGAGCGCGCGCCGAAAACACGCCTTCGCCTAACTCAGGATGAACACTGACACCCACATCCGCTTTGCCATAGGATCCAACCTCAGCAACCACCTCTGGCCCCGCTGCGGCTTTAGGCACAGTCGTGATGCTAATGACACCACTAAGAGCCTGACCACCGTAGGTGACAGATTGACTGCCCTTGATGATTTCAATTTTTTCAACCGTGCGAATATCAAGAGAATTCAAATTAAAAGATCTTTGGATCGTGGAGGCATCATAAAAAGGAATGCCATCAATGAGTATCAAAACATGTCCAGCATCCCCGCCTCGTAAATAGATTGAGGATGGCTGAAAGGGCGTACTCGATACTGAAATATTTGCTTGCGTAGACAATAGAGTCGTTAGATTTGGTGCCTTGGACCGATCAATCTGTTCTTTGTCGATGACAACTTTATCTGAAGAATTAAAAACGGTCTCTTGGACCACAGTTTCAAACTCTTGAGCAAAAACCGGTGTAACAAAAAACAGAACAAAGCATAAACTCAGACACTTCAACACAAACTTGAACACGATGAACCTCACTGATGAGTTAACTGAAAACGATAAGCATAACGAATTTTAACGGCTACGGTTTTTCCACCAATTTGAGCAGGAATAAACTCGAAGTTTGCTAAAGCCTCTTTTGCCGCCTCATCCAAACCAGAACCTAAGCCTTTCAAAATAATGACCGAAGACACCTTCCCTTGAGGAGAAACGATCACTTCACAAAGAACGGAGCCTTCGATACCTTGAGCCTTTGCCTCTCTGGAATAAACGGCTTTGATCTCTTTTAGCACTTTGGGTTTTCGGGTCAAAGAATCCCAGGCGCCAACTTCGGACTCCGAATTTTCCGAAGCTGACAAAGCCTCTGCCTTCGGCGTCAAAGTCGATGTCG
>JBBKWD010000114.1:0-5693 GCA_037968775.1 Bdellovibrio sp. | reverse complement strand
CCGCTGGGGAGGTCTTTCAATTTTTCTGCAATCACCTTGCTGGCTAACCAATCTCCGAAGACTTCTTTGATATGCCGATTTGAATTTCGTGTGCCACAGAACATTTCGTCTTCATGAGTTTTCGAAAGGTTCTTGAGCTCAGCGTTCTTTTTTTGAACTTGCTTGTCGTCAGCCGCCATCATTTTTAGATACTCAAGGTCCGTTTCAAGATCGGTTTTAATTTCGGAGAGAGTTGCCGCCTTGATGTTGGCGGCATCGGAACTAGCAATACATTTAACAGTTTCTTTAAGTGGATTTTCAGACAAAGGAATTGTCGTTTTGACTTTTAGGTTGGCTCCAGAGGCGGCAGTCATTTCCATGTCCAAAGCGCAAGGGTCAAAGTTATGTGCCATTTCGTGGGCAAGAATACTCATCAATCCCGCCTCAGGCAGAGCCAGCATCTGCGGACAGACGATGACTGTGGCGTCGTTATGGTCGTAATAGGCATTCGGAGACTCGCAGCCCAGTTCATTTAAGCTGTTTTTTTGCGAAAGGTCTGGAGTCTTTATTTTAACGGATTTTAGGCGCTCAACTATTTTATCAAATTGCTGGCTATTTTCGGGATCTGATTTCTTTTTCTTTTCAAGAATGGCAAGTATACGACTTTTGGTTTCATCAAAGATCTTTTGTCCCTGATTTAATTTTTGAGTGTATCGTCTTTTGTTTTTGAAATTGAAGCGAGGATTCTCTAGCAGATCCTGGGGATAGAGCAACGGATCTTCAGAAATGCGGTCTTCTGGAATACCGGCACAACGACTGATTTGCGCGTTCAGCGAAAGTAAAATATAGTTAGGCATCTGATCGCCTTGTTTGTTTTTATAGAGATAAGGCTGTGTGGCCTTACCAGCAAAGTCCTGACAGAAGTTAGCAAAGGTGCAGGTCTCAGACGGGCTAGGGAGGCATAGGTCTGCGGCTTTGAATGAATAGATCTGCTTTTGAATTTTTTGGAGACGGCTGTCGAGGGCTTCAAAATCGACGTCGCTCAGGGCGCTGGCTGAAGCGAATACGAGTTGAACGAAAACTATTAAGAACAAATAGAATCTATGGCGCATTATTTGGATCCCGAGTCATAACAAGCAGGGTATAAAATTTTTCTAAAAGTTTGGCGTAATCTTTTCCTTGGGCACAGCCTTCTATTTTTGTTTCGGTGGCGCCTGATTTTTTCATTAAACTATACAAGCCGGCAGGGCAATTCGTTTTTTCCGAACGTACTTCTTGGAATGAGATAATTTCTTGTGCCAGCTCGAGTGCTTTTTTTGAACGTAGGTTTTTTTTGTTATAGCGAAGGTTCGTCTTTGATAAAATAAATCGGTCTGTTTGACCGACATTGAAGTTGTTCACGCGCTTTAGAGTCACTTCAATATCCGTCGCGGACTGGGCTAAGAGGCGCGAGCCGAAAAGCAGACTTATCAAGCTGAAGGAAAGAGCGAGTGATTTCATTTCTTTCTTTTCGGCATTTCTGGGGACTTCTATAAAGGGGAAGCCGCAATAGATCTCAGATCGATTCGTTACTTCCCGCCTCTAGCCCAAAGTTTAGGGAGGGGAAGAAGTCGTTACTTGGAGATCTGCAAAACCAGGCTCTCCATTGCTTTGATCTCAGACTCCAACGGAATCGCTCGGTGCGCAAATTCCTGCCTGAGTTTTGAGGTGAGGGACTCATATTGGCGCCGGCTTGAGAACCTCCAGGCCGGGTGCTTGCGGAAAGCCCGTAAGCTATTTTTTAGATTTTCAAATTCTTCATCCAGGACTTGTGAGCTGTGCAAGATCTCGTCGGTGGTTAAATCATTTAGATGACCGAGCTCTAGTCGACACAAGAGCTCTATTCGCTCCAGATCCGGCCGATTTCGGGTCCTATAGGCTTCTTGCGCGCGTTCCCATTTAAGCGAAGCCCATTGTTCGTGCGTCACCGCTGTCCCATCACTCAAAGTATCCGGGTGCAAGAGGCGAGCAAGTCTTCTGTAGATGGAACGCAATTGAAGCTCGGTCTCGTGATGCTCAGTCTCGAGGGCTTCTTCTTCTACGTTTTCACTTATAACTTGCTGTAAAAAATCTTTTATGTGTGCTGGCATGTTTCTCAAAAACTTTTGCTGGTAAGGAGGGACCGCCATGCGCCAGACACGCCCTAAAAGCTTCCAGTCCCCGCAGGTCATCGCGATTTGAAAGGACTCTTTAAAAAGTTGATAGCCGGCTGTAGGCACTGAAAGGTGTCGAGCCATTTTGCCATCATCAATTGTGTTCAGATAGTGGTACACAGACCGGGCCTGTCGTTTGAGGCCGCTGATGGGGGACTCGCTATCACAAAATATATCTGAAAAATTGATCTTAGGATCGCAGGCCTGTGTTTCTGAAATCGAGTTTGCGCAAGACGGTTCAGCTCTGGTCTTAGTCGCATTTTCAAAGCGACTGAGTCTCAGCCGTTCAATGATAAATTTCCAGGCGTCATCGCCCGATTGGTATTGTTGTTCTTCTTCTTTAAGCATCGTATAGGCCTGCTCTAAAGGAACCTTGGCAGTCATTGCAATATGCTTTAGGTGAACCTGAAAAGTGGAAAGTGCGCGATGGCGCTTTTCAAGTTGCTCTTCCGTCTGAAGTTCTTTTCTAAAAGTAAGATGGTACCACTCCTGATAAAGTATTTGGTCCCAGCTTAAAAATTCAGCACGATCCTTTTCAAGTTTCCGAATTTTCGCCAGTAAGAGCGATGACTGTGAAAACAAGTCTTTTCGAATTTTGGAATCATCGACCACGGACAGACTGCGTGGTAATTGCGAAGTATCATGGTGCATAGGGGGAGAGTAATTAACACGCCCTTCAATTCACCGCTAATGAAAATATCGGTTTGCTAAATGATTCGGCAGTCGTTGAGAAAAATTGTTTCTATTGTGAGAAGTGTTTTAGTTTGAGCGGAGTTTGCAGTTGCAGATTGATTAGCTGCAGAACAGGTGTATAGAAAAATCTATGATCTTTCTTATACTCCGATATCTACGAACCGAAAGCGAGTGTGAATTGATTTATAAAAATTAGGTTAAAGAATCTGAGTCAGCTCTCGCACCAGGTGATGGACCTCGCTCACACTGAGGTTTTTTTCGGAGCCAAGTTCGCTGCGGAAAGTAGAAACTTCTTTCCGAGAGCGAGCCAGGGTGTGCAGGGACGCCACAATAACGATCAATAGAACTAAGCCTAAAAGACTGGCAAATCCCAGAAACCCGAGTAAAAGTGTGTTGCGCAGAGTCTTTTTATAGTCGGCGTCGATAGCATTCGGAGTAAGTGCAGAAAAATTGGCTAAGGTGTTGGACCAATACATATCCACTTTCGCCAAATTGAAATTCAAAGTTTGGAGGCGTGCGGATTGAAGGCGCTGTCGCGTGATATAGTAGTTAAAAGCCACAACCATCATCGATAGCAAAAAACTTGTTAACCAAACACCAACGATAATTTCTATCACAGCAACGGCCTTTTTTTGAGAATCGTTTTATTTTGACCTCTAAGGGCAGTATGCAGAGTCTCTAGGGCATCGTACACAAAATTTTTGCACGTATTGAATTCATTTGCGGACCACAGTAGACTCCGCGCCCGGAATTTGGACTTGTTCGGAACTGCAAAGCATTTGAACCTAGTTCTTGCAGGGACAGACGATTCAGTCCCTCAATGCGCAGTCGGGCCTCGGCTCCGCGCAAGGGCGTCGCGCGATAGTGAGTGTTGGTAAGCGGGATGGCTTCTATGGCATCGATTCGAACTTTGCCACTGTGAGGGTCGCGTTCAAGATAGAGTTTGGAAAACAGACCCCAATCTAAATTTGTATCCGCTTTCTTTGTGATGTCGGCAGAGCCCAGCATTAAGTAATTTCCCATGCTATAGAAGATCACACGATCTTTCCACTGGCTTACCGGACGTACGACATGCGGATGGTGACCCACTATCAAGTCAACGTCGCCATATTCTAAAGCATATTCATAACGCTTCTTTTGGCCATCATCAAGTGTGACTTTGCCTTCTGTTCCAAAGTGAATGGAAAGAATTTTAAAGTCAGCTTGGGCTCGTGCCATATTGGCGACAAGGCGGCGATAACTGGCGTTGTCACGGACAATCAGAATACCGGGGCTGTCGTCGCGGGCAGCAAACTCGGGCATTCCGATGGTGGCAGAGGCAAATGCGATTTTCAATCCGTTGACAGTAAAAACTTGGGGTTCAAAAACTTCGGATATTTTACCAAGGCCTGCATAGTTGATTTGTGGTGAGCTGTGCTTCAAGGCTTTCATCTCAAACAAAGTTTGTTTCATTCCCTCGTGCCCATAGTCGTAGGTGTGATTGTTGGCAAGATTGAAGAGGTTAAAACCTATATCGATCAAGTGTTTTACACCTGCAGGATGGCTTTTAAAGGCAAATGTTTTTTCTTGATTTGAGAGATTATTGGTCGAAGAAACTACCGTTTCGATATTGGCGAAGTTTAGATCGCCATTTATAAGAGGTGCTATATCTTTAGTGAGAGAGCGCCATGGTGCCACCGTGCCGCTGGAAAACAGAACTCCTACGGGGTTAACAGGCATGAGATTGCGATTAAAATTCACGTCACCACCAAGGGTGAGGACGACATCTGCCTGTGAAAAGGTCGGGATTAGAGATAGGACTGTCATTAAGCGAATGAATAAAAGCTTTCCCATATAGTTCAAAGCTTCAAGCTCTGTGCCTATTTCGGAAGCCCCATACGTGAGGCGGGCCCCGGGAGGGTGTCACACGTTTTGACAGAGGGACAATGGGCGCTTATTGAACGCTAGGAAGGCTTTTGCCGCGGATGCGGAGATTAGGGTTATTCAGCTCAGTCCTACGGCTTTCTTTAGAGCCAAGATGTTGAGTCACGAACTCTTCGCAGGCCCCGCTAAGAGGGTCGCTTTTGTTATTTTTGCAACAGCGAAGGGCGAGCTCTGGGAGAGCATTAAGAAGACTTTTTGGATTTTGCTCTAGGCTGATGGAATAGTCTGATGGCGAGAAACCGGAATCGAAACGAATGACATCCGTGCCGTTGATTTTGAGATCGGGGCCTTCGCTTTTATTGCAGGTAATTTCTACCGAAGACTCCGGACTTTGTGCCAGCATTTCGCTGATTTCATTTATTGTTGTGAGTGTGGGGCTGTCTTTGTATTGTTCCATGCATTTTTTAGTCATGTCCTGATTTTTATTAAAGTAGTATGTGGAGTTACAGCGGCCCAGCGGTGAGTCCTCTGTGGCCACTCGCGCCAGCCAAAGACTTGTGGCCATCGAGACTTCTATGCAGCCGCTGCTCAGCACTGCGTTGCAGGTCAAAGAGGCCTGTGCGTAAGGAAAAATGAGAAAATACAGGCCCGCACCTTTTTGATTTTTTTTCAAGATACGCGACTGAACGACTCTGCGTAGGTAGGAAATTTTGTCTTCGAGTTTTGTAAACTTATTGAGCTCTAAAGGGTAACCATTTAGCGAAAGGGACCCCGTCCAATAGTTCACGACCTCAAGGTTGAGTTTTGTGCCGGTTGAAAATTTCATGTGTACAAAGTTTTTATTGCTCTGAACTTCGGGCATTTCGAGCCAAAGTTTTTTCTCTATCAAAGACTCCAGGTATTTCACTTCGGAGATGGATAATTTTTTTTTGATATTTTGAAGCGCCTCGGTTGGAGACTGGGCAA
>JBBKWD010000113.1:0-26278 GCA_037968775.1 Bdellovibrio sp. | reverse complement strand
TAGTTTCCGATGATTGGTCTAATTGATTCATGGAATTTGTTTTGCGCGCATGTGCTTTTTGGAGCGTGGTCTTTGCTCAAAAAAAAGCCCCCGGGTTTGAGTCGGGGGCTCCGTTAACTTGTTAAGACGATTGGGGACTATTTCACTTCTGCTAACGACGTGTAGGAGTCATTGATCTTTTTTTGGCGATCCACTTCGTTGGACCAACGTTTCACTTCCCCTTGATAGCCTTTTTGTTTGGCTTTCCATTCGTTCTCTTCGCTTGCAAGTGAACGAATTTTTTTGGTGACCTGGTCGTTTTGTTCCTTCAAGGCCGCCGCACGAGATCCCCAGATTTTCTTTTCCTCTTGGAGTTGGTTTAATTGCATCTGATAATCTGCGACATTTAGTTCGCGCTTTTTTTGATTTTCCTTGATCTTTGCAATACTCGCTTCGAGTTCTTGAATCTGCTGCGATTCTTGGGTCATCTTAGCGCGCTCTGCTTGCATCAAGCTCTGAAGTTCTTTTTCTTGAGAGCCCACTTTGTCCAAAGCTTTGTTGTTTTCATCAGCTTGGGTCACGATTGATTTTTGCTGATTCGATACCTGGCTTTTTGCCTTAGTGACCTCATCAATATTGGCCTCAACCGTTTTGAGGTTCTTTTGATACTCTCCCAAATTAGCTTGGGAGTGATTCAAATTGGTTTTGATCTTTGCTAATCCTTCTTGCGCCGAGTGCTGAGCACCGGCTTCAAGACTGATGAGGACTCCGATTGTCAATGCCGTCATTATGTGTGTGTATTTCATTTGGATAACCCCTTTATATTATTCAGTCAAACCAGCCACACTGGATTCTTGTGGGCAAACATTTTTAAGTGATGAACGATAGTGACCCACTTCATCCTCCCAAATTTCGCCCTTAAATTTCCAATTGAGACTTTTTTCTTGTTCTACTTTTAGTTCTGGACGCTCTTTATCCGTGACATCACCACCAGCCATTTGATAGCGGATGTGCTCGCCAGCTCCAGAGTACAATTCGTACTTCAGAACTTCAGTTTGATCGAGGATGCGATCTAAGTTAGCTAACATTTCTCCGAAGCGAGTTTGGAGGGCAGCACCAGCCGTCGTTCTGAGAACAGTTTTTTCTTTATCGATGCGAGCAAGCCCCTGATTACGTAAGTTCTTAATCGATGTGCGCGCTTTCTTAGCAATGTGATATTGAATGCGATAGCTTAAAAGTCTCCGTTCAGCTGATTCAACTGCCGAAGACGTTTTTCCGCTAGCAAGCTTTCTTTTTACATCACTGAGTTCTTGGTTGGCGTTGCTTTGCTTTGCAATGAGCTCTCTTTCAAGCTTGATCAAGGTTAAAGCAATCTTATTAAAGCGCACCGTTTCGTCTTCATAGGCATTGATTTGATTCTGTAAGCTCATAAAGACCGGGTTGCGAGCAAGTTCCACAATGAAAGAGCGTGGCAATCCGTCGACCTCTTTTAAGTCAGAATTCTTAGCCCAATTTTTAATGGTGTCGTAATAATTACTTGAAGACTTGTGCATGGCTGAATAGTCCGTCAGCTTCTTTTTCCAAGGACTGTAACGCTTATTCATTTCACCGAGGACTTGAGCGCCGTCACCGTATTGACACAAGTTGAGGTACCCCACTGTGCGTACAACATAGGATTCTGGTGCGAATGCATTTTTAAAGAAGTCTGTATGCAAAGAGAACATATTTCCTGCGGCACCTTCGTAGTCTTCTCCTAAAATTTGCGTCCATGCACTTTCCACCATGGCGTGCAGCCAAAGTGGGTTAGACTTGTCAACCTTGAGGTAAGATTGAAAGGCTTCTTTATAAAGGCTTTTTTGGAACTGAATGCGGGCCAAAGTTAAAGCCCCGACTGCGCGCAACTGTGATTGTTTGTTGCCTTCAGTTAAGCTCATAAGTCTTTCTAGACTTGTGATTGCCTCATCCACTTTGCCTTGACGGTAATTAAAGAGTGCTGTCAACAAAAGACCATCCACAAAACGGGGAGACGTCTCTGGAATAAAGATCAAAGCATCTTCGACCATTCCAAGATTGCCCTTCTCAGAGTAGTACTTCGCGCGTGTAATTTGGTACTCGTCATTCTTAGTGACATCAAGATCATACTTCATCACAAGAGGATCTATCATCGCCACGTCAGAGGTTTTTAGGTCTCCTACATTTTTGATCAAGGCTTCGGCACCTTTTTGCTGCCAAACTTTATCTTTTGTTTCTTGAGACATCTTAATCATATAGTCACGAAACTCGGTATTCAGGCCGAGGCCCTTTGCCGTCATCGCGTACTGATAGAGAGATTCAATGCGGTGTTCTTTGTCATCCATAAGTTCTGCGAAGAGACCCATTGCCAATTCGTAGTTTTTTTGAATGTCCAAAAAAATCAGTGCTTGTAAAAGTTTATAGTCATTGGGTTTCAGTTCTTCAATTTTTGCGAGCTGTACCAGGGGCTCAGCGAGATTTGGTTCCGCAATAGGATTCAGCATTTTGACATCTGGAATCTTGTCAAAAGCTTCTGATGAAGTAATGACCTTTGCTGGCGTTACCGGTAAGACAGACTTCGCACTATTAATGACCAGTAATGGCGGTGATGCCCGACGTTGAACGGTTGGCAGATTCACAGAGCGAGAAGCGGGGAGACGCAACGGCCCCACGCTTTCAGCTGTGACCTGGCGCTCTTCGCCGATGTCTAAGCGGGGAATGAAGTTGACTTTACGAACTTCGACTTTGCCATCGACGACTTTCTTTTTATAAAGTTCGTAAGTAGGCACTCGACTGGTCTTGACCTTCATATTCGGATTTGCCGCTCGGCCCGACTTTTTAACAGTCAGGGATTGAGCCACAGCAAGATTGCAAAGAAAAGGTATTGTAACGAGCAACGCTAATTTTTTATTCATAAATTCCCCCAGCTCTGATTCCTTAGTGCCAGTATGTGAGACCCAATAATATCGCCGTATCGTTGATTAGCTTGGTTCCGAGATCACGATTCGGTGCGTTCGAGGCATATTTCAACTGCTCTTCATTCGTGAATCGATTCAGAAAGTCTGCGCGAATTGCGAAGTTTTCGGAAAAGAAAATTTGTTGAACGATGCCAATTTGGTATGAGAAAGCACTTTTTACTTGATCACCATCGTCTGTCTTAATTGTGTAGCCCGTAGTCCCTACCCCTAAAGAGATGCCCATGTCGAAATAGATAATCGATCGATCTAAAAAACTCATCTTCGCATAGAGAGGCACAAAAGTTCCCGAAAGAATCACCGAATTATTGAAAACATTATAGTTTGGTGAAACGGCGCCATTGAGAGTTTTGTAGTTCTTTACCGAGTCGTTGTCGGAAAGGTTGCCGCTGGTATAGGTTAAGTCTAAACCCCACCGTTCATTGAAGAAATATCCAACTTGCAATCCGAGCAATGTTCCTGCAGAGAAAGGGTCATTGATGGGCACGCCACCAGCCACGGTGCCAAAAAATCTTTGGGCTTTGGTGTAACGTCTATTTTGGACAACTGAAAAGTCGTCATCCTTTGCGGCCCAGTACTTTTGCTCGAGTTTCTTGATGTCGAGCTTGTCGCTGCCACGTTGTTCCGTTGCTGGTTTCCCTGCCGGTGCTGAGTCTTGTGCCTGCACTTGCGATGCTGTTGCCAAGATGATAACTAATAATGCTTTCTTCAACATGATAGAACCCCCGTCCTAGTTTGTACTTTTGAAAAAGAATGGATACGTTACCAGCACTTTCGTTCCGCCCTCAGGAGTTGGGAACTTCCATGCTGCAACCTTATTCAAAATACATCCCTCAACGGTTGCGTTTTTTAGTGAATTGTCGCCAATAAGTTGCTTCTCCACCTGACCCGTGCCGCCGATTGTGAATTTCACAGCGACTTTACCTGACAGGGTAGGATTGGCACCCAACTGTCTTTCGTAACAATATAGAATTTGACCAAGTTTTGATTTGATATATTGAGCAATGATATCGCGATCCAGACCGCCTGTGATTTCACTCTCTTCTTCGATCAAACCAACGCCACCTGATCCTGTGCCGCCAGCTGCTAGACCACCCATACCTGAAGCGCTGCGACCACCACCGCGACCCGCAGTTCCGATGACAACACCAGCGCCGCTACCTTCGGTACCCCAGTCGCGACCCGAATTTTCCATCGAACCGACAGAGGCCATCGCGCGACCAGAGGAACCGGACCCGGCCTTCACGCCGTTCGCGATCACGACATTTGCAGATTTAGCTGCTTGAGCAGAAACTTTTCCTAAAAGCTGTGAGATACGACCACCGGAAATTGACTTCATCATGCTTGCAACTTTGCTAACATTTGTTTTCTTTTTCTGAGGAGCATCGTTTTTCTCTGGAGTTGCAGCAGCTTCTTGAGCAGCCACCTGTTTGGCAGGAGCGGCTTCAGCTGTTTCCACTTTTTTGCGCTTAGGACGAATTTCAGTTTTAACAAGAATTTTTTGTACAGATTTAGGCGGTGATTGTACAGCAACGGGTTCAATTCTATCCGGAGAAAAGATACCAACAGTCACCATAAAGAGGGCTGCCGCCAGCAATATATATACGCCTTTTTTAGAGTCATCATCAACGAGTTCACTCATTGGTATGTGAGCCATTTCAGAGGCGTCTTCTACGTTGAGAGTTCTTTGACTGACTTCAAGATCTCCCACGCTTTGTCTCTGCCAGTCTTGCGAAGGAACACACTTAATCCAAGTGGGCGTCAATGCCATGACGGGCTTAAATTTACTGTTCATTGGCAACAGCTTAGTCTCAACGACCTTGCCATTTTGACGTACGATGAAGAGTTGCTGTTTTTTGTCGTTCGTGCGGGCTTCTTGACCCGACTTTTCCAAGCGATGGAAAAGATCCGCTTCACGTCTGACCGCATTCATTGAAAGTTTGCAGTGGCCCATATCAATGTTTTGTTCTCGATCCAAGCATAGGGCAGGGGAGCCGTTAAGACTGGCACCCGAAGTTAGTTCGAGATTGATGTACCACCACTTGTTGTCGCGGTATTCAAACAGTCCTTGAAAGCCGGGGCTATCAGGGGAAATCGAAATGACGTCTGCCAATCTGGAAGAACCAAATGTGTAGGTAGAATTTGTTGACTTAAGTTTCCATGTTTTGACAGTCCCATTTTTCAGAGACTGACGTACCATCAACGTGAGCATAAGACACCTCGTAATAATCTAATTAATTATTTAAATACAATGCAGATTCCCGAATCTTGGCATCCATATCTTTTTGCACATCATAAAGAGGCATAAACTTAATGCCTCTTTTCTGCACAAGATAGGCGCCGTCGGGGTTCCGAATGGTACCCTTGAGGTTCATCTCACCAAAATTTACTTCTTGGAGTTTACGGACTGTTCTTTGTTTTGCAAAGGCAGTCGAACTTCCCAAGAGTATGAAAACGATCATCGTTTGGATGAAAGTATTCACTTGTACCCTCCATACTACAAGTCTCCCGAGATTACGTGCTGACCGACTTTGTTTTGCGTTTTTAAATATTCAATTTTCTTACTTAACCAATTTTTAACTTCGGCTGTCGCGCTGAACTTGTACGCTTTTTCGTACGAAGCCAGAGCCATTGTTGGACTTCCTTTATAAGTCTCAAGCAGGTGAGCTTGCTGCACTAAGAACTCGATGTTATCTCTGCGTCCCGTCAGTAAATCTTTGATCATGGCTAGAGCTTTATCGACTTCGCCTTTCTGTGCATAGGCTTCACTCACAACAGTTCCGATATTTAAAGTATACAGCTGTTCTTTCGAGAGTGCTGATAATTTATCAACCGCTCCTGTAAAATCTCCCTCTGAGAATGCTTTAATTCCAGCGAAAGTTTTCATCTCAACAGCAGGCAATTGCATGTCTAAAACTTTATCAAAAAACGGCATCGCGACTGTCAAGCCATCTGCTTTATAAAGCAAACGTGCTTTTTGATACACGAAGGGTGCTGCTTCTGACTGAAGTTTTAGAGTCGCCTCTATCATCCATAATGCCTTATCGGAATATCCTCGAGCTTCTGCACCCACACTTGCATAAAAAAGTCCTATTGCGCGAGTCTCTTTTTTCTTCGCAAGCTCGAGTCCGATACGCTCGACTAGCTCATAGTGTCTAGAAGAAAAACAGTTTCCGGCAACTTCGATTGGATTGAGGTTGGTGAAGTTTCCATTGAGCGCTGCGGACTTATTACAAGTCTTTGCTTTACTGGTCTCAAATCGAGACACTCGACCAATAGTCATATCGTTTGAATTAGGCAGGAACGCAGTCATTGTTTCAGGTGCGGGATAGCTTACAAGTGGCAAAAGAGTTTGGTCTGGGCGAATGCTAGAGTAAACGCGCTCAGAAGTTGCTGATTGTCCTTTTGAAGCTGCTAATACTTTAAGTTTCGACTCATTTTCATTTTTCTTTTCCTCAATCGGTGCAGTCAGTTTAGCGAGCTCTCCACGCAAAATTTCTTGATCTGCGGGTGTGAGACTAATCGGCAAAGGGACCGTTCGAAGGCTTTCGATATAGTTGGCGTAACAGCGATCGATACCGCGCATCGCTTCGATTTGTTGGAAAGGGTCATTGCTCATTTTAAGAGTTGTGAAATAGGCTGTATGGGCCTTATCTAGCTTTTCAGTTTTCATACCCAAGACCATCGCGAACTTATCCTCGCGGGCCTTGACACTTTGTTGGACCAGTTCATTTTCCAAAACACGAGCCTGAATAAGTCGAGCTTGGGCGCGCACCTCAGCGGGAGCACTGCGACCATTTGCCTTCATTGAAAGGTCAAAGGCTGCCGTGGTTTTTCCGGCATCAAACAAGGCTTGAGCTCTCGTGATCATAATTTGAGTTGCATAGGGCTCAAGGCCTTTTGCCAGAATTTGATCCTGAAGTTTTGCAAAGTCTTTCGAGCGAGTATCGTCCTTGTAGGAGTCTATAAGTTTTCCATAGATGCGTTCAAGAGTTTTTGAATCTGCTGTTGCCAAGACATTCAAATAAGCGGCACGTGCTTCTTTAATCTTCTTTTCTAAAAGATAAATATCGGCAGCTAACTCAAGGTGGGTATTGCGAGCCTTCTTGTCGAGTTCGGAAATCTTCACCAAGGTTTCTGCCGCTTTAGAGATTTGACCCACTTCGGCGAAGGCTTTTGCTGCTTCTTTAAGTGCATCCAAGTTTCTTTTGTCAGTGGGATACTTTTGGACGAACTTTAAACTAAGTTCTGCGCCTTCGAAGACTTTGCCCTCAGTGTACGAAAGACTTAAGGCTTGCCAAAGGGCATCTTGAGAAAGCTTCGATCCTTCGTGCTCGGTTGCGAATGCCAGTAGTTTTTCGGACGCCTGGTCCTTGTCGCCAGATTTTGCAAACTCTTGAATTTCTGTGAAGTGAGCTTCTTCCATGATCTTGTTCATGTTCTTTTTGCGATCGGCGTCGTTAGTGCCAGCGATGATCTGCTTCGTCAGAACTTTGATACTAGCATAGTCCTTTCGGATGTTGAGCATATCCAAAACCAGATCTTCAGCCTTGGTTTTTATGTCTGACTTTCCGTTGATCAGTGTAAGTGGCTTCAACCATTTTTCGGCATCTGTATAGTTGGCCTCTTCATAAGCGATGTGGCCTACTTTGAACTTCACAGAGGTTGAGTGTTTACCTGTAGGATGCTTAGTTAAATAGTTTGTTGCGAGGTCTTTGCGTTCGGCTTCCTTGAGTGGGCTTTTCGTCTTGAGACCTTCGATGCTTTTCTCTTTAGAAAATAGAGCAGCATAATCAGAATCATGTTGAAAATTTTTATCCAGTGTTTTGTCGCCCACCATTTTATATTGAACGCTGGCCTCATCAAATTTTCCGAGTTGGAAAAGGAGTTCGGCGTAAGCGTAGCGGGTTTTTAAGTCAGGTTTTGTGGCATCTTCATTTTCAAGAATTAATTTGAAAAGTTTCTGAGTGAGCTCCGAGAATTCCACATTCTTTTTGTTTTTTTGCCAGATATCCCACCATTTTTTCGCCATATCTAGGCTGGTTCTGTGGAAGCCTTCCACGCAAGAGCTTTCTACCGTGCTGATATCCTGAAGAGATTTCCAAGACGAGCCCGCCTTACAGAGATTGCTGGCGAGATTTAGATGCAGCAGGACGTCGTCGCGTTTTTTAAGATCTTCATTCGCACTCACCAGGGCCAAGTGTGACTTCACGACATGGGGGCCTGTCGATCTCTTTTGGATGTATTCACCCAAAAAGATATTCATTTCCTTTTGGCGGCTGTGAGATTCATAAAGTTTTGCCAAATTTGAAATTGCTAAACCAAGCTCCTCTTCGTTCGCGATATCTTCAAAGAAAGAGTAGAGTTTTTCAGCAGGGTAGGAGTCGCCCACGAAAAGCACAAGGTCATTCATCGCTTCATGACGAAGATTGTGGCGATTGTTTGGAACCTCGCCTTCGCGAAGAGGAGGGTTGGCCTTAACGACCTCTAAAAGTTTTTTTACAGCGTTGTCGCTGTCTTTCATGTTGTAGAAAGACCAAGCCGCTTTGTACATACCATAGGAGTGGACACGATTTTTTGGCCACTTCTTAAGAGCTAAAAAGCTTTCAAGAGCAGGGCCGAATTTTCCTTGGTCATAAAGTAATTCACCCAAGGCAAGTGTTCCGTCGGGAGCAAGGTCAGAATTTGGAAAGCGTGTTAATAGTTTTTCATAAAGCTCTTGGGACTTTTTGTAACGGGAAACCTGTTGGTTTGCAAAGGCATTGTTGAATAGGACAGAGTCCATCTGTCTAAAAGACGGGAAGTCCAATTCGATTTTTGTATAGATATTAATAGCTCGTTTGATGGCTTCATGTCCGCGCTCGTTAGGTACCGGGAAGGGAGAGAGCTTCATTAGAGGAGTGTCTCTGTGAAGATCAAAGAAACGACCGGACTTAGATCGTCTCATGTACAGTTCACCTAAGCGATACCAAAGATCCGATTCTTCTTTGGTGCCTTTTTTCTTTTTAACGATAAATTGTAAGGATTCGATAGCTTTGTTTTCAGAGCGCGTGATCATAAGCTCGCTGCTTAAAGCTTTCTTGTCATTTTCTGCTTCGCTATCCTGCTTCAAGCGGACTTCTGGGATGAGTCCCTTTGTATTTTTATCTGCAGCAAAACACGCCAGTGAAACGAGATGAAGGGCAATTAGTGTGATCACAAAGCGTATCATAGAGTTATTCTCCGACTAATGTCACAAGCTTCAACTGAGGAAAGCCTGCCATCGATGCTGTGTACATTACTTTTCTTAAAGTGGCGTATGGAAGGCTGCGATCTGCCTGCAGCAGGATGCGACCTTCCTTGATGTGGACCTTGTCTTTCTCTTCGGGAGACTTGGCGATCCGGTCTAGCTCAGCAAAGAGGGGTTTAATAAAATTAGTGTCTTTGGCCTCTAAATCTTGAGGCAAGAACTCGGAGTTCTTAATGTCGGCCAGTTTGTTCTGGTCAATTTTAAGAGCATCACCACTGAGTGAAATCTTAATGGCTTCTGTGGCATTGCTCATAGAAGCAGATGTTGGCAGGCGCATGCCTTCAACCGGCGTAATATTCACTTCGGCCGTATTGTATGTCTGTAAAAGGAAAACCAGCAAGATGGTGAACATATCTGTCATCGAAGTGATATTCAGAGTGAAAGTTGAGTTCTTTTTAATTGGAGGCTCATAGCGGCGGCGACGTGACATGGTGTTAGCCCTCCATCATATTGGTAAAGATGATTTCTGGAAACATATAGTTGGTATCCACTTCTTTGCCCTGTTTGGTATCAAAGACGGGGAAGTGCACGGTGTTATCACGGGCTTGGCGGGCCTCGTCCATGATTTTCACCACGTCGTCATAGGGAACTTTTCCGTCTGGATTTAACTCCAGCTTGAAAACTTCGGGATGAGCTTTTTTAACGGCCACAAGTTTTTCGTGCAGGCCTTTATAGTCGTAAACGCCACCAAGGAGTTTGACGGTTTCGACTTTTTCTTTGCCTTTGACGGTCAAGATAATGTGGATTCCCGCTTTGGGGTCAACTTCCAAAGCAACTGTTGTCGGAGTTTCTTGTTTGTCATTGCGTTGAATGGCTTCACTCACAACTTGTGGGAGCTCTGTTTCAATAACCATCATTTGCACGAAGGCTGAAGAAAGCAAGAGTACCGGCACCAGTTTTACCATTACGGCAAGGAGGGGTGCCAAGTCGAGATCAAATTCTCCGCTCTGATTTACACGAATCTTTTTAGGTCGTCTCATATATCATCCCGTTTGTTAGAAAATTCCCACCACTAGTTGAAAACTTCCATTAGGAAGCTTTCGTACCCGGAGTTGGAGGAGCCGCTTTTGGTGCCACAGCTTGATCTGGGAACACATTTTGACGGCTCAAGTTTGGAATATGAGCGCTAGTTAAAAGCTCTGTAAGCTTCGAGCACTTTTCAGTCATGTCTTCGATCAGAGAGTTCTGACGTGAAGTTAAGAAAGAGAAGAACACCATTGCGGGGATTGCCACAGCAAGACCCAAAGCAGTGGTATACATCGACACCGAGATACCTTGTGCCAAGAGAGCTTGTTTTTGTGCCGGATCGGCAGCAGCAACCGCTTGGAACGAAAGAATCAGACCGTGAATCGTACCCAAAAGACCCATCAAAGTTGCAACGTTGGCAAGCATTGAAAGATAATGAAGGCGTTTTGTATAAAGCGGAATGTTTTCAGACATGGCGATATCGTGCGATTGGAAGATCGTATCGTCATCGCGATCTGCTTTTTCAATGATCGTTTTGAAAGCAGAAGCCAATGGCTTCGATTCCAATTGAGCACACATCAAAAGAGCTTCGTCGGTCTTTTTTGCAAGGATCAAATTTTGGATTTTACCCATGAATTCGTCTGAGTTCATGCCGTAGTCCTTGAAAAGCGTTTTCACGCGTTCTGCTACCAACACCAATGAACCGATACCAGTGAGCAAAATAGCCCAACCGACAAAACCAGAGTCGTTCATGAATTTAATAAATACCATCATTTTGATTCCTCCTTAGTTGCACTCTCGCGCGACCATTTATTTAACTGTTGTTGACCGTGGTCCTGCACCTGGAGGAAACGAACTGCGTAATGCAAACCTGATTTAACGTTTAATCTTTGATTAGAAAAATTCTTGCGAACGATTTCGCAAAGAGCATTGAACGGAACAGAATTTTGTTCACTTTGTCTAAAGTGAACCATCAATTGTTGTCCCAATTGAAGTAAGGGGTCATTGAGAAGTATCAAGGCACCATTGTCGCTGATACTTTTTGTTTGACCGTCAAAAAAACTTTGGTCGTTGTGTGCATAGACTTCTGTGACAAAATCACGACGGGGATGTTTACGCTCTGTGAAGGCCCCTGCTAAGTGGTCTTTTGTCTGAATTAAACGAGCCAAACGATCTTTTGAAAACTCTTGAAGCTCGCCTACCAAGGCCCAATTCTCAAGGTGCGGTGCCCATACATAGTTGTAATCAAAAAGTTCACTCGTTTGGATCATCGTGATCAGTGACTTGTATTCGTAGGGACCATATTTCATTTCCCCACGAAGTACATACCACTCCTGATTGCTGCCTACTAATGCTGATTGTTCCCCACCCATACAATAGCCTCTTTTATAATTGGATCGATACTGGGTAGTAGTCGATTTTGATCACCGCATCGGCAGCAGGAATTGCTGTGCCATTGAAAGTGATAGTTAAGTTTGCAGAATTGTAAACCCAGCCGTTGGTTGCATCCTGTGGTACTATGACGCCGTTTACAGTGATCTTAATTGTTTCAGCTACGGGCTCACGAGTTAACTTGAACACAGCCGACAACTCGGCAATCGCATTTGAGATCAACTCAAGAGTTGTTCCGAAATTACTGCATAGGGAGGCAACGACGCCACCAGTAAGGTTTGCCAATTCTGGCAAGCGAACCGAAATTTTGCGCCCTGTGATGCCATCGGCAGAGAGTGAAGATTTGCAAGCATCGTCACCAACGGTGATCACATTCACCGAGTAGTTCCGACCATCAGCGATGCCGCCTGTATAAGTGTCTAGAAAATTCAGATAGTTCGCTACGGGGTAAGCATTGCTCAATGACTCATTAAAGTTGCTGGAGGCGTGCGAGAAGTCTTCTTCGTCACTTACCATGATAACGGCCAAGAAAGCATCTGCTCTGCGGAAATTCGCATTGAAAGGATCTAAAAGAGATTGCTTCAAACTTTCAAATGCGCGCTCGTCACCATTTCCGAGAGTACCTTGTTTGATATTGGTAGCAAACACGCTAGAGAGGTTTGGAGTTGCAGGAGTCATTACAAAAACACCTGAGTGAGCTTCAATGAGTGTGGGGTTTTTTTGCAGAACAGCGCCATCACGGATGCGAGCTTTCGTGCTCCCGGAATTAAATTGTTTTTCCCAACCGTCTGTTGTGGTCACAGCCATGTGGAAGTCGTACTTCTGTTGGTCAAATTTATTAATGAAGGACTGGAAGTTTGAGGCCAGATTATCTTGAGATGTTTTCATAGAGCCGGAGTTGTCGATAACCCAAAGGACGTCGATTTTTTTAGAAACCAAGACAGCTTCTTGCTTATAGTCTTCGCCATCCTTAAGGATAGAAAAGGAATCAGCACTTTTATTACATGCTGCAAGTGCTACTACTGCGGAAGTCATCATAACTACTTTTCGTGCAATTTGGTTCGACATACGGTTTGCCCTCCTGAGCTCCACCACGCTTCTTGTTGAATCTAGTTTCGTAGAAATTCTGTGAAAGGTTAAATTTGTGTTAACCGCTTGATTTTGTTTTTCAATTCGAATTGAGTTTCAATTTGAGACGGCCTAAGTACCTGAAAGCACGGGGTTACAAAGAAAAACGCTGTGTACAAAAAAACTTTCGCCGTCGATCTCCTAGACACTTTGTTAGGGATTGGTGCGGATAATAACCGGTAACTATGCGTAATTTTGCGAAGTCTAGACTTACTGTCGAACTTTTTTCCGTGCTATTTGGGAGGAAGTTTTTCGTGAAGTGAAGAATGAGAAATCTAAAGAAAGGAAACGTTAGAGGGAGAAGAGAGTTGCGACTCCGTTTTCGAGAGGGAACTGTGTTCTTATTTAAATCCACTGCTCAAACGGCAGTCCTGAGAGGGTACTCTCAGGACTCTGAGGTAACGTGGGGCCACTCAAAAAGAACGTACTTTGCTCTGAGGCGCATCGTGCGCCTCGGAAAGGCAGCACATGAACGGTCAGGCTCACTCAAGAACCGAGAGCAGCTGTATTTCAGTCTTCAAAAACTTCTTAGCCTTCTGCCAGAAAGCTTCTTTTTCCTCGAGCTTCAAAGCAGACCAGTCTTTGCCCTCTGCTGTGGCAAATTCAATCATCTTCGCAAACCGAGTTTCAAAGCGTGTATTTGCTTTACGCAAAACTTGCTCTGGCTCCATTTCTAGATGTCGTCCCAGTTGAGCCAAGGAAAATAGAACATCTCCCAACTCGTGCTCAATCTCGGCTGTCACGCCTTCATCAAGCGCTTCGCGAAGCTCTTCATATTCCTCTTGAACTTTTACAAGAACACCTTCGACATTTTCCCAATCAAATTTCAATTTTTCGGTCCGTTTGCCGATTTTAAAGGCTCGTTGTAACGCGGGGAGTGGCGGAACATTCAGGGAATAAGCACCTGCGGTTTCGCCTTCGAGAGTTTTCTCTTGCTTTTTAATAGCCTCCCAATTTTGGATGACTTCCGCAGAGTCTGCAACCTTCACATTACCAAAGACATGGGGATGGCGACGTACCAGTTTCTCAGAAATGGCGGCGATGACATCGGTTAAATCAAAGGCGCCTCGCTCTGAAGCAAGCTGCGAATGTAGAATAACTTGGAATAAGACATCACCCAGTTCTTCTTTGATTTTAGAATCTTTGCTCGAGTCGGAAGTGGGGATCTCGAGCGCCTCAACCAACTCGTGAGTTTCTTCAATGGCGTATTGAGTCAAGGACTCGTGAGTTTGCTCTTTGTCCCATGGGCAGCCATCTGGACCGCGAAGCGAGGAAACGATCTCGACTAAGGACTCAATTTGTCGTAAGTTGGACGGAATTTTTGCCATGAAGCGCCTCGACTTTCCTATGGAATAACTTCATTGCTAACACAATTACAGAGTGATTTCGACAAATTTTGTAAAGAGGGTTAGGCTGAGGGCAGTGCGAATTGGCTTCGTTTTGAAGGGTATTTGGTCCTGCTCGACGGACATTGAAGTAAGGGACTCCGACAAGATATGCAACGCGGAAAAGGTTCTAAAAAAGACAGCCCGGCGACACGGGTGAACTACGAAGATCACAGTCTCAAGTTTTTAGACTGGGTGGATTCTATTGGCCTGGAGAAAACCTTTTTCGGTCGCACGCTATCGGAGCTCGAAGAGCGACTTTATATCCGTCGTGCTGCAGTGATCTTTCTTTATTGTGTACTTTTGTCTTACACAATATTTTTCCAGTTCGATATTCCCTATAACTTTGATGTCGGAGACGTAGCGAAGTTTGAGGTGGCATCGCCTATTGGGTTTGAGATGACCGACGAGGTAACAACCGAAGAAAAACGCCTCAAATCAGAGTACGCAGTTCCCATAGTCTATGACTACGATACGAATGTTTACGAACGGGTGTCGATGGGACTGATTCAGGGTTTCCGTTCGATGCGTGGGTATCACCGAGAGTTCGAGTGGCCTAAGAATCCTTCGGCTTACCGCAAGACGGTCTTAGATTTCTTTCAACACAAAGCACAGTTTGAAAAAGAGCTCGGAGTGCCGGTTTCTGATTTCATGTTTGAGTGGTTGGTGGATAACCGTTTTAGTCCTCGTATTGAAGCTATTGCTATTCGTAACCTGGAAGACTGGTTTGAGCGACGAATTGCAGAAGCTCCTGATCGCTTTGTTAATGCAAATCAAACAACCGTCGTTGCACGAGTGGTGCATAAAAATAATCTAGGCAAAGAGTTCACTTTGGCTCGGACGGATCTGGTCGACTTGCAGGCACCCGAAAATTTTGAATTGGATGACAAAAAAGATCTTGATCGCTACACAGAAAGTGATCGAGCGAATATACTTTATTTCTCACGCTCCCTTTTAGTACCAAATCTGACTCTGAACAAACAGGAAACGGCGACTCGTCGTCAAGCCGCCAGAGATGCCGTGATTCCCGTTGCTATCACAATTAAAAAGAATCAGACAATTATTGCCCAGGGCTCTGTTGTGCAGCCTTTTCAAATGGCCGTTATTCGGCAAATTGAAAACATTCGCGAAGACAAACGAAAAGACGTGATGGCGCTGGCCATGGCCGTGATGTTGGCAATTGCGATTTTGGTTTTTTTCTCTTATATGCGTCGATTCACGATCAATAAAGTTAAGATCGAATTCAAAGATCTCAGCGTTATGATGCTAATCGCATTTGGTGTTTTGCTGACGACAAAAATCTATCTTTTTATCACCGATGCAGCCTTTGCCTCTAAGTTTGGACATTTAATACCTGCGACGGCTTTCTTGTTTGCAGCCCCTGTGGCGGCGGGCCCGATGCTAGTGGGATTGTTGATCACTTATGGCGAAGTCGTGTGGCTTTTCACAGCCTTTATGGCTTTGTGCCTGGGCGTGATGGTGGATTATAATTATGCCTTCATGGTCGTCAGTTTAGTCGGGGGCATTGCGGCCGCCCGTGGAGTTTACAACTGTAAAACCCGCAATGATTTGTACTTTGCGGGCGTGCGTACGGGCCTGGTGAATGCGGCCATGATCGGGCTGATCTTGACGATGACTCGCTTTGACCAAGAGGGGGGACTAAAAGAAATCCTTATTTCTATTCCCGCTGGATTTATCAGCGGTATTTTTAGTGCCCTTTTTGCCATGATGTTTATTCCCTTGCTCGAGTCGGTGTTCAACTACACAACAGACGTGAAGTTGCTAGAGTTGAGCAACCTCAATCATCCGCTTTTAAAGGAAATGATTGTCAAAGCTCCCGGGACTTATCATCACTCGATGATGGTGGGTTCTATGGTGGAGGCCGCAGCCGAAGAAATCGGTGGTAATCCTTTGCTTGGAAAAGTAATGTGTTATTACCACGACATTGGCAAGATGGAGCACTCGAATTATTTTATTGAAAACCAAAAGCCCGGACAGAATCCTCACGACCATCTATCACCGTTCATGAGTAAAACTTTGCTCATCGCCCACGTTAAAGATGGGGTCGAGCTTGGTATGGCCTACAAATTAGGAAAGCCTATTATCGATGGCGTTTTGCAACATCATGGTACAACTCTGATTTCATTTTTCTATAACAAGGCCTTGGATCTCAAAAAAGAGGACGGTCCTGAGATCAGTGATCAAGATTTCCGCTATCCGGGGCCTAAACCTCAGTTCCGCGAAGCTGCCCTATGTATGTTGGCAGACAGCATTGAGGCCGCAGCCAGATCTTTGGATGAGCCCACTCCAGCCCGTTTACAGAATATCGTTCGAAATATCACACAACGAAAATTTTCTGATGGGCAGTTGGATGAGTGTAATCTGACCTTGAAGGATATTTCAAAAGTTGAGAATGCTTTTATTCGCATTCTTTTGGGGATCTATCACCAAAGAATCGACTATCCTCGCAGCGCCGGAGGGGGGTTGGGGGATGTGGGTAGCCATATTGCTAAACCAGGAAATGCATGAAGATTTTGATTGTTTCCCAAGCCACAGCAGCGGTGCCGCGAACTTTTTTGGATACTTGGTGTAAGTATTTGGCAGTAGAGCTCGTCAAAGAAAAGATCGTCAGCAAAGAAATAAAAAAAATCGAACTGACGCTGGTGTTTTTGGAAACAGTAGCGGCAAAAAAAATCAATTTTGAGTTCCGGCAAAAAAACTATGCCACCGATGTGCTAAGTTTTGAATCCATGATGGCGGACTCTTTAGGGGAATTGGTGTTGTGCCCGGCGGTTTTAAAGAAACAGGCCCAAGAGCACGGACTGACTTATCGAAATGAATTAGGCTATATGGTTTTGCACGGAGTTCTGCATTTGTTGGGTTATGATCATGAGACGAATGAGCGTGACGCTAAGGAAATGTTCGAGTTGCAGGATCGTCTTTTTGAAAAGCTTCTGAAGAAGATGAAGGGCTAATATTTTTACAGCTGCTCTCGGTTCTTGAGCGAGTCTGGCCTCCATGGGCGGCCTTTCTGAGGCGCATCTTGCCTCACCATATATCACATCTTTTCACTTCTCCGAGATCCGCCACAAGAAGGGCGCTCCAGCCTGCTGAATTATTGAGAAAACAATGTTTTGGAACGCATTTTTTATGGAGCTAGCGGTAAATTCGATCTCAGGTTTGAAAATGAAAAGATGTGATATATGGTGAGGCATCTTGCGCCTCAGAGCAAAGTACGTTCTTTTTGAGTGGGCTCACTATACCTCAGAGTCCTGAGAGTACCCTCTCAGGACTGCCGTTTGAGCAGTGGACCTCAAGAAAATCACAGACCCAACACGAAAACGGAGTCGCAAAGACTTGCTCTTTCATTCTCCCCCTTTTCTCCTTTGAACAAACCCCACTCCTAGCGCAATCATTTCGCAATCCGTCGAGATCGAGCTCCTGCCATCACAGGCCTTTTTCTTGACAGCCTCCCTGCGCTGGTTAAACTGTCAGGAAATTACGGACTAGGGTGTCATGTCGATAGTAACCGAAGCATCAGAAATTAAAAGCCGTCTCAACGCGCTCGAAGTTTTTTCAAAGGAACTTCGGGGGTATCTTTGACTTCGATAAGAAAAAGAAACGGCTGGATGAGCTGGCTCTCCAAGTAGAAAATCCTGCGCTGTGGGAAAAACCTGCAGAGATGCAAAAGCTGAACAAAGAAAAAACAATTTTAGAACGAGCCGTCGATGAGTTCGAAGGTTTCACCAGTCGTCTCAGTGACGCCACAGTTTTGTTGGAAATGGCCTCTGAAGCGCAGGATGAGGACAGTTTTCTTGAGGTGAAGTCAGAAGCTGAAGCACTTGAAAAGCTGGGGCAGGAGCTTGAGCTGAAGCGAGTTTTAAATGGGGAGCTTGATTCCAATAGCAGTTATCTTTCGATCAACTCCGGTGCAGGCGGGACTGAGTCCTGTGACTGGGCTGAGATGCTCTTGCGAATGTACATGCGCTATGCTGACCAACATGGCTATAAATATTCAATTATCGATCAAACTGAGGGCGAAGGCGCTGGAATTAAATCTTGCACTCTTCTTATTGAGGGCCCCTATGCCTATGGCTATTTGAAGGCCGAATCGGGTGTCCATCGATTGGTGCGAATTTCACCTTTTGATTCGAATGCTCGAAGGCACACGTCCTTTGCCTCAGTTTTTGCGTGGGCTGAAGTTGATGATGATATCAATATTGAAGTGCGACCAGATGATTTACGCGTCGAAACTTTTCGTGCCAGTGGGGCCGGGGGACAGCACGTGAATAGAACGGATTCAGCGGTAAGGATGCATCATATCCCGAGCGGTGTGATCGTGTCCTGTCAGGTGGAGCGCTCGCAAATTCAAAACCGAGAGAAGGCCTTAAAAATGCTGAAAGCGCGGCTCTATGAAATTGAAGTTGAAAAGCAGAATGCAGCAAAAGATGCAATGAACTCGGTTAAAAAAGCCAATGAGTGGGGCTCGCAAATTCGATCTTATGTCATGCACCCCTATCAGTTGGTGAAAGATCACCGCACAGATTTTGAAACTAATCAGGTAGACGATGTGATGAATGGCGAGCTGGATGGCTTTATTATGGCCTATCTTAAATCACAAATTCAAAACCCTCTCGCAGAGACAAAGACGACGTGAATTCTTCTTTAGCTTGGATTTCTTGGAAGCTGCTTTTTTCGCGCAAAACTTTGTTTGGCGGATCGGCTCCTTTGGCACTTCTGGGTTTGATTTTGGGGGTCGCGGCTCTGGTTGTGTCGATGGCGGTGATGAGTGGCTTTGAGTCGACACTCAAACAGGCGATGGCAGATGTGACGGGGCACGCCCAGGTCATTAAGCGCTCGCGTTTTCCCGATGATTGGCAAGAATTAGAAGCGCGGATTCGCACGGCGGAACCTACGTTGGTCAGTTCTTCCCGTTTTGTTTTTATCGAGGCCGTGGTTGCGCGCGAGGGGAATGTGTCGGGTGTCCTGATACAAGGTGTCGATTCTGAGCGCATGAATCAAGTTTTGAACTTTCGCGCACGGGTGATCAGCGGTTCCGATGATATGTCAGAGCCAACGGATATTCCTTTCGGACTTATTGGCAAAGATCTAGCAAAGCGTATGAATCTTAAAGTTGGTGACACTTTTAAAGTGGTTGTTCCCATTGCTGAATCCTCGGACCCTTCCAGTTTCAAAAGACGAATGGGGGAATTCAGGGTTCAAGGGATTTTGGATCTCGGGAAGTACGAGTGGAACGAACGTTTTATTATCACGGATTTGGCAGCTGCTCAAAAGATTGCTGAAATCGGCGATCGGTATTCAGGTTTAATTTTGAAGTTTCAAGATATCGACTATGCCAGAAAAGCAGCCTTTCACTTGAGCCAGGTACTCGGTGCTCCTTACTTGGTGCGGGATTGGCGGGACTCGAGTGAAAATTTATTTGAAGCTGTGATGGTCGAGCGCCCAGCTATTTTCATGGTGATTTCGATTATTATTTTTGTAGCGGCCTTTAATATTTCGTCCACTTTATTCGTGAATGTGGTGCAGAGATTTAAAGATATCGCTATTTTAAAGACCGTGGGCTTGAGTCGCTTGGACGTGATTAAAATCTTTACTCTTCAAGGTTTATTTTTAGGCCTTGTCGGCGTCATTGGTGGTTTTGGTTTGGGATTTATTTTGAGTCTGTTGTTTAGTTATGCCCAATCTCGCTTGGGCTTAGTTTCTGGAGGCGTCTATCGTATTGATGGGATAGAGCCAAACATTCGCTTGGTCGATTCTTTGGCCATTGTGATTGTGACCTTGGGTATTTGCTTCGTCGCGACTTTAGCTCCGGCAAGACGTGGTGGCAGATTGAGCCCTATGGAAGGACTTCGTAATGAGTGATCATGTTTTATTGAGTGCCACGAATATTCATAAATCCTATTCTCAAGGGACGGATGCCCTCGAGATTTTGCGCGGAGTGAGCTTGGAAATACAAGAGGGCGAAGCCTTGGCTATCCTGGGGGCTTCGGGAGCAGGAAAGAGCACGCTCTTGCAAATAATGGGAACCTTGGATCGTCCAACAAGCGGCGATGTTTTTTGTGAAGGCCGTGATTTGTTGGCAATGAACGACGAAGAACTTTCGCGTTTTCGCAATTCAGAGATGGGTTTCGTATTTCAATTCCATCACTTGTTAGGTGAGTTTACTGCGCTTGAAAACGTCATGATTCCTTGCCGAGTCGGGGGGGAGTCCGTTCGTACGGCAAAAGAGAAAGCTCTGCATTTGTTAAACTTTATGGGGCTCGCGGATCGACAGGATCACTATCCGAATCAGTTGTCGGGTGGTGAGTTGCAGCGAATCGCCATTGCTCGCGCCTTGGTGCGCCATCCAAAGATATTATTCGCGGATGAACCCACTGGAAATTTAGATTCTCTGAATAGTGGAAAAATCCAAGAGCTTTTTTTTCGCCTTAAGGAAGAAATGAATCTCGCACTTGTTGTCGTGACTCATGACCTCACCTTTGCCACTCGTTTTCCGAAAGTTTATCGAATGAAAGACGGTCTTTGGCAGTAAAAGAGCGGTGTTTTTTTGAGTCTTTTCGAGAGTGACTTTTCAGTCACAAAGAGGCCGCGTTAGACCTCCCATCCGGAATCTCATGATAGCCCATTGCGTCTTCTTTGACACGACTAAAGTCTTAAGCTACGATTCAGCGGTTAAAAGGTTAAGTATCTAAAAAAGCTAATGATTTTTGAAAATGTCCAGGTTTGCCGGACGTAGCTGTTGGAGAATTCGAACTTTGAGTAAGCTGCTTTGTTTATTGTTGATCACATACCTCTCATCGACTGGGTTGGCTCAAAATGCCAAGAAGAAAACGGCTGCGAAAGCGCCGAAGACTTCTTCTGCGATGACTTCTAAAAAATCTCAGGCAAAGCCCGCAGAAAATGCGCGCACGAGTCAGGCTCTCACAATCAAAGCCATTGAAGTTGTGGGAAATAAAAAAATTGAAAAGGATGCGATTCTGACCAAGATTGGTTCGAAAGTGACGGGTCCTTATTCTGCTGAGCTGATTCGCGACGACGTGAATGCGCTTTTTAAGTTGGGATTTTTCAATGACATCCAAGTGGATCGTCAGGTTGTAGGCAAAGAAACTATTCTGACCTATAAGGTTGTAGAAAAACCTTCGATCGCAGAAATTACCTATGAAGGCAACAGTGAAGTAAAGTCCGAAGATATTGCCGATGCATCGGGCATCAAAGCCTATCAGCTTTTGAATGTCGCAAAAGTAAAGGAAGCTGTTGAAAAAATTCAGAAGCTTTACGAAGACAAAGGCTTTTTCTTAGCTAAAGTTGAATTCGACGTTCAAGACGTTGCCAAGGACGAAACGGTTCGGTTGGTTTTTAAGGTCCACGAAAATGACAAAGTTAAAGTAAAGAAGATTACCTTCTTGGGTAATAAGCATCTGAAAGACAGTGAACTCAAAGGTAAAATGATTACCAGCGAGGGCGGTTTTTTTAGTGGCATGAGTGGTTCGGGCCAATACAAGCAAGAGGCTTTTGAGCGCGACATTCAGATTCTAAGATTTTTGTACTACAACCAAGGTTATGTTCAAGCCAAGGTAGATCGTCCACAAGTGACGGTGACGCCAGATAAAAAGAACATCTATGTGACTATCGGTATCGAAGAGGGGGAGCAGTACTCCGTCGGCGATGTGGACTTCGCAGGAGACATCTTGTTTCCAAAAGCGGAGTTGTTTGAAGCTACAAAAATTGAAGACAACGGCGTCTTTGCTTATGATGTTTTGCAAAAAGACATCAGTGAGTTGACTGCCAAGTACGGTGACTTGGGATATGCCTACGCCAACGTTATCCCACGCACTCGCTTTAACGACCGCGATCGCAAAGTCGATTTGATTTTTGAGTTCGACAAGGGCTCTAAGGTCTATTTTGGTAAAATCAACGTTATTGGAAATAGCAAAACGCGAGACAAAGTAGTTCGCCGGGAATTAAAGGTGCGAGAGGGCGAGCTGTACAATGAGACCCGTCGCCGCCAATCTTTAGAAAACATTCAGCGGCTCGGTTTCTTTGACGAAGTGAACTTTAAAACAACAATTGATCCCGAACGCACCGAGGTTATGAACGTCGACGTCGTTGTGAAAGAACGTAACACCGGACAAATTCAATTGGGTGCGGGCTACGGCACTTCGCAAGGTTTCACTTTGCAGGGCTCAGTGAATCAGACCAATTTTTTGGGTAAAGGTCAGAATTTAGGGGCCTCGCTAAATTTAAGTGAAACGGGCAGTTACTACAGTTTGTCCTTTACAGAGCCTTATTTCCGCGACACCGAGTGGTCCGTGGGCGGGGATCTCTACCAAAGTGCCAATACGGGTCGTGCGGATTACAATGAAAATCACACGGGCGGTTCAGTTCGTTTGGGGCATCCTGTCGCAGAAAACGCGCGCGGCTTTTTGCGCTACAAATATGACAAGTCAGAGTTAACAGAGCGGCTCGATACCAACGGCAATGTCATCACGGATAAGGATCTATTTCCGCTGGATGAAGCCTCCGGCGAAACCTCTTCCGTTACGGGGACCTTGGAGTACGACTCCAGAAATGATCGCTTCTCGCCAACGCGAGGAATATACTCAAGTGCGGCTTACGAGTATGCAGGTCTGGGGGGGCAAATTAAATTCACTCGCGCCAATGCAACTTTCCGCTTCTTTAAGAATCTTTTTTGGGATGTGACCTGGAGAAACTCTTTGCAGTATGCGCGCATTGACGCTCTTGAGGGGTCAGAAGTTCCTTTCAATGAACTGTATTTGCTGGGTGGACCTTATTCTTTGCGTGGGTATCGCTCGTACCGTGTCGGTAAGATGAAGTTTTCCCAAAAGGTTTACGATCAATTGATACTCGATGGATTATCTGTGACAGAGGCCAACAACAAGGCGATGCGCTTCTACGGGGGTATTCAGCAGGCTATGTACCAAACTGAATTGCAGTTCCCTTTGGTAAAAGAAGCTGGCATCATGGGAGCAGCCTTCCTGGATGTGGGGGCGGCGGATGATATTCTGGAAGACCACTTCTTTGCGGACGTGGGCTTTGGTATACGCTGGTATTCGCCGATTGGTGTTTTGCGATTTGAGTGGGGCTTCCCGTTGAATCGCAACCCGCTTTATCACGAAGCAACGGTCTTTGAGTTTTCAATTGGACCGAGCTTTTAGGCGGGCCACCTTTGAAGGTGGATCTTGGAGCTGAGAAATTTGTTGGATTTAGTTTTAGAGTTTTTAAAGAAAGTTTAATTTTAAGAATATAGAAATATTCAAGGAGGATCGATGAGAAGTTTAGTGGTAGCAATGAGCTTGATCTTGGCGGCTTCAATTGCACAAGCAGAAGCTAAGTTCGGTTATGTTGATATGCAAAAAGCTATTCAAGCAACAGCGGCTGGTAAAAAAGCAAAGACAGAACTTGAGACCGAATTTAATAAAAAGAAAAAAGAGCTAGAGAAAAAAGAAGCTGACTTGAAAAAGATGGGCGAAGACCTTGAAAAGAAAAGATCGGTTATGTCTGAAGATGCACTTGGTAAAAAACAAGCTGAATTCCAAGAAGAAATGCTGAAATATCGGGACGTGGTAGGAAAAAGCCAAGTTGAAATTCAAAAGAAAGAGCGCGAGTTGACAGCTCCTATTTTGGAAAAAATGAAGAAAACTATCGCGAAAATCGCGAAAGAGGGTGGCTACTCAATGGTCATCGAGAATTCGCAAATGGTGTTGTTTGCCACTCCAGAGGCAGATTTGACAGACGCCGTAGTGAAAGCTTTCGAGAAAGATAAATAGATCTTAAGAGGGGCCTGAAAAAGGCCCTTTCTAGATTTTGGGATAAGTGAATATCATGGGAAACAATCTGAAAATTCATCCAAGCAGTATTATCTCTCCAGACGTGGAACTTGGCGACGACGTTGAGGTCGGTCCCTATTGTTTCATTCAAGGGAAAGTTCGAATAGGTAAGGGAACTCTTGTTGAGGCACATGTCACACTCGGTTCTCGTTACGGCATTCTAGAAGTCGGAGAGAACAATCATTTCTGTCCAGGTGCTGTGATCGGCGGCGCGCCTCAGGATCTATCCTATAAGGGCGAGCCCACGAAATTAATCATTGGAAATAATAACACCTTCCGCGAGTTCTCGACTGTGAACTTAGCGACAAGCAAAGGTGATGGTATCACGCAAATTGGTAACAACGGTTACTTTATGGCTTACACTCACGTGGGGCATGACTGTAAAATTGGTGACAATGTGACGATAGCCAATGACTCCCACTTAGGTGGTCATTGTGAAATCGAAGACAATGTGACAATTGGTGGTGTTTGCGCCTTCAATCAGTTCACAAAGGTCGGTCGCGGCGCTTTTGTTGCCGGATCTTCAGTTGTGAACAAAGACATTTTACCCTTCAGTCGTGCTCAGGGGACTTACGCTGTGATTCGCGCCACCAACAAAATTGGCTTGGCACGCAAAGGTTTTTCTCGTGAAGAAATCACAAATGTGCATAAGGCTATTCGTATTATGATCATGGGTTCGCACACTGTCGAAGAGGGCATAGCGCGCATTCAATCAGATTGTACGATGAGTCCGAATATTGAGTATTTTATTAATTTCATTCGATCCTCAAAGCGGGGAATTGCGGTCGACCGCAGTCCAAAGGGATGGCAAGACGATGACTAAAGACCTTTTAAGAGGTGCCGTCGTTGGCGTCGGTTATCTTGGTAACTTTCACGCGCAAAAGTACAAAGCCAATCCGCAAGTTGAACTTGTTGGGGTCTGTGACGCCGTCTCAGCTCAAGCCGATAAAATCGCCGGAGAGCTCGGGGTCGCAAGTTTTCACAAGGCTCAGGACCTTTTAGGCAAAGTAGATTTAGTGACCATTGCGGCCAACACTTTAAGTCACTTTGAAACGGCAAAGTTTTTTCTGCAAAACGGTGTGCATGTAAACGTTGAAAAGCCCATAACAGCTACAGTCCAACAGGCCGAAGAGCTTGTGGAGCTGGCTGAAAAGAAAAGTTTAAAATTGGCAGTAGGCCACATCGAACGATTCAATCCGTCAGTTTTGGAGTTTCGTCGGCACCTTAAGGGGTTTCACACCCTTGAACTAACTCGCACGGCACCTTACAAAGCGCGCGGCGCGGATGTCAGTGTTCTGCATGATCTGATGATTCATGATATGGACTTGTTATATTGGCTTACAGGCAGTGAGATTTCTTCGATGATCGCCTCTGGGACAAAACTTGTTTCAAAGGAGCTCGACACAGCCAGTGTTTCTTTTAAAATGAAAAATGGTGTTCATGCCATTATCAATGTCAGTCGAGTTTCTCCTGTAGCGATACGGTCTTTGCGGGCGGCTCAAGGGGATTGCACTCTTTTTGCTAACACCGGCATTCATGAACTTGAAAAAGTTGAGGTCGGAGCAGGCGGAGATGAATTGGTTAAAGTCGCAAAGTGGACTGTGGCCAAAGAAGACGCTTTGCAGAAAGAGACCGATGCCTTTGTGGACTGCGTGATTCACGATAAAGCGCCTGCGGTGAGTGGGCTTGATGGCTTGCGCGCTCTTAAAGCTATCGAAGATATTCAAAGAATGCTTGAGGTCTGATGATGGATCAGGTTCTTATCGTCGCAGCGGAGGCTTCTAGCGTCACCTATGCGCAACGAATTTTGGAGCTTTGGAAAAGGCAGAATCGCCATGTTCATGCCTTTGGTGTCGGCAGCCAGGATATGGAAAATATCGGCTTTGAAAGATTGGGGAAATCTGAAGAAATGGCCGTTGTGGGAGCCGCTGAAATCATCAGCGCCTATGGTCATCTGAAAGCCGTTTTTGATAATTTAGTGGCAACAGCGGCCGAACGTCGTCCCAAAGTAGCCATCGTCATGGACTATCCTGAGTTCAACTTGATGCTTGCAAAAAAACTGCATGCCCTGGGTATTCCGGTTGTTTATTATATTTCTCCGCAAGTCTGGGCGTGGCGCAAAGGCCGCGTAAAGACGATAAAAAAATACTGTAAAAAAGTTTTTGTGCTGTTTCCTTTCGAAGTTAAATTCTATGAAGAGCATGGCGTGCCCTGCGATTTCGTCGGACATCCCTTGTTGGATGAGGTCGAGGATCGTCTTTTGGACGATCCTGAGTATTTTAA
>JBBKWD010000112.1:0-3775 GCA_037968775.1 Bdellovibrio sp. | reverse complement strand
TTTCTAGGCTCATCAGGTCTACGCGGATTTTCAGCACGCGGTGGATTTGCCGGAGATGACGGGCCGCTTCCACGCCCCGAGCCGGCACCAGGGCCAGAGTGGCCACCGCCGCGATTAGCTTGTGCTCCAGCATAGCTGCTAGTGAAAATTAAACTTATGAGTGCAAATGATAACGTCATCGTACGAGTGAGAGCCGTACGGGAGTGTGTATAATTCGAATGCATCGAAGTCTCCATAGAGTGAGAGTTAAAAAATAAAGAATCTAACGCAGGCATGTAGAGCAATTAGCTTGCCAAAAAAGTCAGTCCTAAAGTGGCTCTAGTCGCTGGTGCGTGTTCAAGAAAATATTTCAATAATTTTTTAGCGGGCCGAGATTTTAGATCTATGGCTCTAAAAAACGGACATAGGACCTGTAAGATATCTAAACTAGAGATTCGCTCACCTTGCCGTTTCTGAAAAGTATCTTTTTCGGTTTAAACACACTTTAAAGTGTCGTAAAATATTTCAAGATAGCAATACTTCAAACTCCCTCTTTTAGAAAATCAGTAAATGAATGAAATGAATCTATACGATATTTTAGAGATGCACGCGCATAAGAAACCCGACGATCTTGCATATGTATTTATGAACAGTGATGGCGAGGACCTTGAGCTGACTTACGCTCAACTCCTGAGCAGAGTAAAAATTATTGCGAATCATTTGCAAATGAATCTGACTAAAGGCGATCGAGTTATCTTAATGTATCAACCCGGCCTTCAATTTATCGAGTCCATTTTGGCATGTTTTGCTTCCGGTATGATTGCGGTGCCAGTGCAATCTGTTTTGAATAAGCGGGCGGTACCGCGACTAAGGGGCGTAATAGAAAATGCCGGCGCAAAAATGTTGTTAATGACTTCTGCAGGGCAGGAGTCATTAATGCGAATTGCTCCAGATTTGCGAAATGCAACTGTCGATCTAAGTTGGGTTTGCTCCGATCTTTTTAGTGAAAACGAAGGAGCCATTTTTAGAAAACCTCTCTTGGATTTTGAGTCACTCGCATTTCTCCAGTACACGTCGGGATCGACAGGTGACCCCAAGGGCGTCATGGTCAGCCATGGTAATGTGATCAGCAATATGGAAGCTATCAAGATGGCATCCGGTCATGGACCCGAGACAATCTATGCCGGGTGGTTGCCTCTTTACCATGATATGGGGCTTCTCGGTAATGTGTTCCAACCCCTCTATCTGGGGGGGACATCCATTTTGTTTTCACCTATGACCTTTTTGACATCACCTGTTTCGTGGCTTCAAACAATTTCGAAGTGGCGCGCGACGACAAGTGGTGGACCAAGCTTTGCTTATGATTTGTGTGTAAAACAAATTCAAGACGAAGAGTTAAGTGGACTGGATCTTTCTTCTTGGACAGTGGCCTTTAACGGGTCAGAACCAATTAAGGCAAAAGTTTTAAGAGATTTTGCGCAAAAGTTTAAGGCCTGCGGTTTTAAAGAGAGTGCCTTCTATCCCTGCTATGGCATGGCCGAGACGACACTTTTTTTGTCTGGAGGAACACGTGACGAAAAAGCAAACTATCTAACTGTTGATTCGGTGTTGTTAGCTTCGAATGAGGCCCGCGAAAGCCATCAAGGCACGGAGCTGGTGAGCTGTGGGCGCAGTAACTACGGAAACCATTATGAAATTGTAGACCCAGAAACTCACTATAAATTGGAACAGGGGCGGGTCGGTGAGATATGGGTTCGCGGACCTTCAGTCACCAAGGGGTATTGGAATCGAACGGAGCTTTCTATCGAAACTTTCCAAGCCTTTACAGCTGATGGAGAAGGGCCCTTTTTGCGAACCGGCGATTTGGGGTTTATCCATCAAGGAGAGTTGTACATCAACGGACGTCTTAAAGATTTGATCATTGTGCGTGGCCAGAATCACTATCCCGACGATATTGAGCTGACAGTCTATGAAGGTCACCCCTTATTGCGGCCACATGGCGTTGCGGCCTTCACTAGAGGAGATTATGAAGAACAAAAACTTGTCGTCGTCGCAGAGGTTCAGCGCACCGCTATCGCAAAGCTGGACGAGTCGTTGTTTAAAGAAATTCTTCTGAAGGTTCGAAAAGAAGTATCCGACAAACATGGTCTGCGTGTTAGCGAATTGAAACTGATTAGACCATCCACATTGCCAAAAACAAGCAGTGGCAAAATAAGAAGACTTTATTGTCGTGAATTGCTGGAGAAAAATGAGTTGGATGTAGTCGAAATAAAGGAATATAAATAGATGAAAATTGAGGCTCTCGTTCGAACTGAAATTGCCCGGCTAATGGAATGTCATGAAAGTGAAATTGACTTTTCTAATTCCTTAGGAGAACTGGGGTTTGAGTCTGTTAGCTATTTGGCATTGATTTCATTTTTTGAAAAAAAATTGGGAATCAAAGTAAAGCCAGAAACTCTTTTTGAACATACATCCATTTCGGAAACCCTAGCCTTTCTTATGAACCAGGATCAGCAGGGCGTAAAAGACGCAGAGCCCGATTCACAAGTCGATGTGAAAGTAGTTTTCGAGGGCTACTCTCAAGTTTCTGATAATGATGTCGCCATTATCGGCTCTTCAGTCAGACTGCCGGGGGCCAATAGTCTGCAGCAGTTGTGGGAAATGATCTCGCAAGGTCATTCGCAAATTCAAGAGTTTCCCGCCGGTCGAGTTTTTGCCGGCAAGTCCTCTGTCTCAGGTTCCAATCATCTCCGTGGTGGTTTTATTGAAAATGTCGAATCATTTGACGCGGGATTTTTTGGAATTTCACCTCGAGAAGCTTTGCTTATGGATCCGCAACAAAGGATATCCCTAGAGGGTGCGTGGCATGCTTTTGAAGATGCGGGCTGTACGATGGAAGGTCTTTCGGGATCGAAGACGGCTGTATTCGTAGGCGCTTCAAGCTTCGATTATTTTGAACTTTTGAACGAGTCTGGCATGACTCAAGCAATTCATGCAGGTACGGGGCTTAGTCATGCTGTTATTGCAAATCGTATTTCCCAGTATTTTAATTTGAAAGGCGCGAGTGAGGCCATTGATGCCGCTTGTGCCAGTTCTCTAGTGGCAGTTATGCGAGGAGTTGCGGCCATCCGAAGTGGTGAAGTCGAACGGGCCTTGGTAGGCGGAGTGAATGTACTTGCCTCTTATACTCCATTCCAAATATTTTTTGATGCAGGAATGCTAAGCCAAGATGGAGTTTGTCGGCCTTTTGATGATTCAGGCAATGGTTATGTTCGCGGCGAAGGTGCGGCCTTTGTTGTGTTGAAAAATGCCGGGACCGCCGTTCGCGATGGAGATCGAATTTTAGCAATTATAAAGGGCGGCGCTGTTCAGCATGGCGGCAGAGCTCAATCACTGACTTCACCTAACCCGGAAGCACAGGCTCAGGTGATCGTTGCCGCAATTAGAGATGCTGGGGTCGATCCCTCAAGTATTGGCTATATTGAAGCCCACGGAACAGCCACGACTTTAGGGGATCCCATTGAGGCAAAGGGAATGCAGAAAGCATTCGAGTATTTGGATAAACTCGCTGGTACCGAAAACATAAAAAGCTCCTTTTCAATTGGCAGTATTAAGTCACAAGTGGGCCATCTGGAAGCCGCCGCAGGCATCACAGGCTTGCTCAAATCAGTGGCGGCGCTGAAGAGTGGCTCGATCCCTGGAAGCCCTCATTTGCAGACGATTAATCGTCACATCGGAGCTGAATATTCAGTTTTTGATATTCCAAGAGTTCAAAGACTTTGGATAACCAGGACAC
>JBBKWD010000111.1:0-4757 GCA_037968775.1 Bdellovibrio sp. | reverse complement strand
GACTCGGTATACCCGCAGCTACAACAGGGTCGTGAAAAGAAAACTCAGCAAATTTCCTGTTCACAGCAAGGTAACAAGAAGAAGGACCCCTTAACCGAACGGCATTGGCCATCGTGGCGGGGAAACAGCTTGCCACGGATGGTGGAAAATTGCGCTATTGTCTCTGCTGAACTGGAGGCATAAAGCCTGACTTGCCGTGAGATTCCACAGAAAACCCACTCATTGTAGAAAGATCCCAAAAGCCATGACTTTCAGACGAGGCGCCTCGCCTCTTCTAAAATGGAGGACGCAACGACGGAGCGCCCTCAGGAACAGCGAATAGGACAGACTTTTATTGAAGGATGTCTAGCGCCAAAATCAATTTAATTTCACTCGCTAACCAACTGGCCCCTGTCACATCGACAAGCCCTTGAGTCGCAAGGCCTGCTGATAATTTGCCTAAGGCCTCGGAGTTCATCAAATTCACATCTATCGCTGGATCAATTTGCTGAACGAAAGCCGCAACGTCTTTAAAAACAATCCCGTGTAAAAAATCTTTGTGCTGCTGCAAATCGGCTCTCATCGCGGTTTTGGACATCCATGGCAGATATTTTAGGCGCTCTTCAATAGACAAGGCTCTGATGAGCAATTTCGCCGTGCGATTCAACCCTGGCCCCACGCGAACCTGTTTTTCTTGCGAGTTAATCAATACGATATTAGCAAGAATACCTGTTAAAACATCCGCATCGTGAGAACTCACAATTTGCGGAGCCAGAAAGCTTGAGTACACGTGCTTAACACCCTCCTGGTCTGGAGAAACGGCATTTATCTTCGGCACAAAAGTAAGAATTCCCTTTAAGAAAGCTTTTAGATTTGCGACTCCAAAACTCTGATAGAATTCCAATATCTTTTTTTGCTGCTCTGCCGTCAGTTGATAGTCTCGTCCCGCAAGAGTCGTCCCTTTCTCTAAAATTCCAGAGGTCTTTAACTCCTCAATTTGTTTTAGGAACCAAGTAAAATCAATCACTCCTTGCGAGTTCAACGCAAGACCTGCCACTAAATCAGAATATCCACCGATCTCTTTCATGGCGACAATTCGTTGCTTGCTCAGAGACTCATCCACACCAAATCGTGAATACAGAATATTTCCCGATTTAACATTTTCTATCGACGCAAAAGCCGGAAATGGCGCGCCATCTTTCGTGCGGTCCATCAATAAGTTGGCCACAAAGTTTAAGGATTCCAAATTCACGGAGCCCCATTTTTGGGTGTCGCCTAAAACTTTATCGATACTCACGTCCGTTCCATCGACAGGGAACAAACGACCAAGGATCGAGGCAAACAATACGTTGACCAAGTTGTCTTTTTCAGAAACCGCATCTACAAATTTTCTGCGCAGTGGGTTGTTGCCCGCATCGAAACGTTGGCAGCCGTATATCTCTAACCCTTGAGAGTCTGCCAATCCTATATCATCATCCGTGCAATACTTTGACACAGACTCATCCAAGTCTTTGTCGTCAGTCGAATAGGCCCACTTCATAGCCATTTTGTCATAAGGGAGGGCTTCAACTTTGATACGAGCTGACATCAACACTTCGTCAACACCACCAACGTAGTCCATGATGCTTGTCGAAGTGGCAAGCCCTTGATGCTGGGGATCTTTAAAGTAAGTTTTCACTGAATTCAAAACTTCATCCGTGGATACTTTTGAAGAGAATGAGCCCGCGAAATTGTGACGCAACCCCAGGGCATGTCCCAACTCGTGGGCAACTGTCGCACGCACACTGTCTTGAGCTAAGCGAAGTCTTTGGGAGTCAGACTTTTCATTTACCAGCAACGCATCCAGCTTCTGAATGGACTCGCTAAAATCACATGCAATTGCATTATTACCTAATACCGGAGACCTATCATTAAATTGAACTAAGCTCGCAGAGCCCACCTTTGTGAAAGCTGCTGGCATAAAGACCTGCGCTCTCAAAACCTCCCCGGTCAAAGGATCTGATTGACCGAGAGCATAGGCCGCCCCCGCATCCAACCAAGGCACCCAGCGAATGATGATACTGCGATCCTCGGGGCCCGCATCGACATCGACGCCGGCTTTAGCGACCAGAACTTCTTTTCCAAAGACCTTATTCCAATAAGCCACAGCTTCAACCACCGCTTGCAGATATTTGTCTGGAACGGCTTTAGTGATGCGCACTGTGATGGGGCCTTTACTAGGTGCGAGGTCCCACTTTGTAATCAACTTTGAAATATCTTGACTGAGATCACTCTTGCTCACCTTCGTCACAAAAAAGCCCACGCGGCGGGATTTATCAAATTCCTTCGCCCTAAATTCACCACTTAAATTATAAGAGCGAATTTGAATGTTCATAACCAGAGTCTCTTCTTTTTCAGTGTTAGCAAGTTTACCCTCACCAACAATTTGAGACTCAACGCTGCGGATTTTAGAAGTTTGTGTCAGCTCGATATTTTTTTCATCAAAACGAATGCCCTGAGTGAAAGAGTCCATGACCGGGATCGAAGTCACCGACGTTTCTGTCATGTCACCTTTGCCACCACGAGGTGCGTCCACATCATAAGGCGATTGAACCACAAAACGATTTAACCCCTTGCCCCAATCAAAAGTCACAGATGTTGCGTCTTCAGCAACGATCTTGAAAGTTTGGATCAAAGAAACGGACTTAATTTCTTTATAAATAGAGTTGTAGTTCTGGCCAAGCAAAGCCACTTCGCTGTTATTTTTCTCAAAGCTAACAACCAAAGGTTTCAGATCATACCACTGAGGCGCAGAGCCACCGGTTATCCCAGAGGCCAAGAGTAAGAACACCTTGCCGAAAGCCTTTTTTTGAATTGTGATGCAAGCCGCTTTGGCGCAGCTTTCGAGAACGGCACTTGTTTGCGCGGCATTGACAGCATCTATAGTTTCTGGTGTTTGGGGAGCACTGAAAGACTCCAACATATTTTCCGGCGCTTGTTTTTGCTGCACAGACCAATCGTTGGTACATCCCGCCGTTGCAAGAACGATCAAAACACCCACGAGTCCCCGTAAACCCTGTGATCCCGCCATGGAACCTCCCCCAAAATCTTTAGATTCTAGATGCATTTATGCTAAAAGTTAGTAAAGATCAAAAGCGTGTCCTTTCATTGTTAAAAGTTCACGTTTGTAAACTTGTTGTACAGGAGAGCTATGAGCACCGTTGTGAGCCCACCAGAGAAAACTTTCTTCGGCCATCCGCGCCCTCTTTTCACCCTTTTCTTTACCGAAATGTGGGAACGTTTTTCATACTATGGAATGAGAGCGCTCCTGGTGCTTTACATGACTCAATATCTCTTTTTAGAGGCTGAAAAGGGCAAAGAGATCTGGGGTTACTCGACCCTCAGAGGTTTCATTGAAATGATCTATGGGCCCCTCAACAACCAGGCCTTCTCGTCACAGATCTATGGACTTTATACAGGGTTTATTTATTTCACTCCCTTCTTTGGCGGGATCATTGCCGACCGCTATTGGGGCCAACGCCGTTGTGTCTATGTTGGTGGTATTTTGATGGTTATTGGTCACTTTATGATGGCGGCAGAAAGCTTGTTCTTTCCGGCCTTGATTTTCTTGATGCTGGGAAATGGTTTTTTCAAACCGAATATTTCCACCCAAGTTGGTGGCTTATATCCAGTGGGCGACACTCGCCGTGACCGTGGCTTTACATTGTTCTATATGGGTATCAACTTAGGGGCTTTTTTCTCCCCTCTAGTTTGCGGTACCTTGGGGCAAAAAGTCGGATGGCACTGGGGCTTCGGAGCTGCCGGCGTGGGTATGGTCATAGGCCTTCTCATTTATCATTTCGGTGGTAAAAACTTACCTCAATCCGAGCGCAAACAATCTATTCAAGAAATCGAAAAAAATGCGCACAAGCCTCTCACCAAAGACGAATGGTCTCGCACTATTGGCTTAACTGTGCTGTGCCTGATCACAATTTTCTTTTGGGGTGTTTACGAGCAGCAAGGAAACACTTTGCAGCTATGGGCCGACCAATCCACTGATTGGTGGTTCTTTGGCTGGGAAATTCCGTCTTCTTGGTATCAAAGTTTTAATCCCTTTATCATCTTTATCTTTGCTCCTGTTTTAGACCGTTTGTGGGCATGGCAAGCAAAGCGCAAGACAGAGCCTTCTACTGTGATCAAAATGGCGATGGGCTGCTTTATGGGCGCTGCCGCCTTGGGAGTGATGGTTCTTGCTGCAAAGGCTATCGGATCCGGCCGAGGCAGCGTTATGTGGCTCTTGGGTTCAACTTTCTTGCTGACCATGGCAGAGCTTTATATTTCACCAATCGGTTTGTCGTTAGTGACCAAGGTTTCACCAACTAAGATTGTTTCTATGATGATGGGCGTTTGGTTCTTGGCTTCGTTCTTTGGAAACTATGTCGCAGGTGCGATTGGTGGCAACTATGAAACAATGTCGAAAGAGTCTTTCTTTTTGTTGTTAACTTGCTTGAGCTTAATTCCAGGAGTTCTGTTCATCGTTACGAACAAGGCGCTGACGAAGTCCCTTGGTCAAGTTGGTGGCGAGAAGCTATCCGACGCTCACTAATTCGCAGCATAGGAAATCCTCTTAAGCGAAAAAGAAAGCCTCCAGTATTTCAGGAGGCTTTCTTTTTTTCGCGTCTGTATCTTAAAATTTATTAGCAGACTCGGTAATTTACTTGAGTCGATTTACAAGGTCACTTCGATCTACTCCACTCGAATTTGCATTCAACATCCCCATTGGCCGAGGGGGGTGGGGG
>JBBKWD010000110.1:0-2585 GCA_037968775.1 Bdellovibrio sp. | reverse complement strand
GGCCACTCGACGAAGGTGACGAAGAAACGTGGTGCCCCGAGGCTCACAAACAGGCCGCCCAGCGCCCCACCGGCGGACATCAGCAGGTAGAACTCAGTGAGTCGGCGCGGCGCGGGCTTCAGACGGGTGAGTTCGCCATGGCAGAGCATGCAGGCAAAGAACATGGCCCCAAAGGCCCACGCGAGCTCCCAGAGGTAGTTCGGCGACCAGTCGAAGTCCCACCAGGATTGTTTTTCCAATTGGTCATTGGTACAGGCAAAGAACAGCAGAAACAGCGCGGGCAGCGCCCACAGCACCGGCACGCGGGCATACCAGCGCTCGTGCTCAAAGCAGATGATGAAAGTCAGCAGGTACAGGCTCAGCGGGGCGACCCAGAGGAAGGGGATCACGGCCACGTCTTGGCAGACGTGATTGGTGGCGGCCAGGAGCACGCTGCTGGCCAGCGCGGGCAGCAGCACCCACAAAACCCGTCGCAACCAGCCGGGATGGTCGGCGGCGGTGTCGATGACCTCGGCAGGTTTGGCCTCTGCGGCGATGGCGTGATGGCGGTCCAGCCAGATGCCGGAGAGCGAGAGGACGACAAACGCGCCAAAGCCGACGGCCCACAGCGTGGTCTGCTCCACCACATCCCAGCGCACTTCAAAAAACAACGGATAGCTCAGCAGCGCCGCCAATGAACCGATGTTCGACAGCGCATACAACCGCCACGGACTGCCGCCGCCACTGGCGCGCGTGAACCACACCTGCACCAGCGGGCTGGTGCTGGAGAGCACGAAGTACGGCAGCCCCACGCTGGCCGCGAGCAGCAGGAGAATGCGGAACGCGGGATCCTCCATGCCCGTGGGCTTCCATATCTCACCGGGCGCGATGGGCAGCATGGCGATGGCCATACCGAGCAGCAGGCCGTGTAGAATGCCCTGCCACTTGCGCGGCAGCAGTGTCAGCGTATGCGCGTAGGCGTAACCGGCGAACAGCACGATTTGGAAAAACAGCATGCACGTCGTCCACACGCCCGGACTGCCGCCAAACCAAGGCAGGATGAACTTGCTGATGATCGGCTGCACCTGGAACAGCAAAAACGCGCTGAGCAGGCTCAGTGCGCCGAGGATCAGACCGGGAACAAGGCGGGAAGGAGTGGGGGAGGACATGGGCGGCGCGGAGGCTGTCACAACGCCGCAGTTTTGGGAAGATGAAAGTAAGGAGATTGTGCGGTGACTCCGCCCACATGGTATCTACTCCTCCCACTCGATCATTGAGCATCACGAACGCCCACGGCGTCGGAGTTGTCCCATCGCCTGCTTGACGTGGGATTGGATTTGAGGGGACTGGCGGCGTGGCAGAATCGAGGACGAGTAGGTTAATGATGGGAGATCACCTGCGGTGGGCTTTCCGCGGCGCATCTTGGCTTTACACCGGCCCATCTCTGACCATTCATGCCCGCCCTTTTCCTGACACTTTGCCATGACCACCAAGCTCGATCCCAAATTCCTCGCCCTCCTTTCCGACACCGCCCAGAAGCTCCTGGGGCTCGAAATCCAATCTCGGGTGCTCAATGAGGCCGCGCCGGCACTGGTCACGACTGCCACTGAGCTCAGCCAGCAGTTGAGCGACCTCGCCGCGCAGCTCAGCACCGCTATGACCGCGAAAGATGTCGCGGACCTTGAGGCCAGGGAAGCTGCGAAGGCCCAGGCGCTGGCGGAAAAAGAGGCGGCTCGCATCGCCGCGATTGAAGCGAAGGAAGCCGCCCGCATCGCGAAGGAGGAAGCCGCCGCGGCTGCCAAGGCGCAGGCCCAGTTGGAAATGGAAGCCATGCGGGCCGCTGCCGCCGCCATCAAGGCGAAGGAGCTCGCCGAAAAAGAAGCCGCCAAGGCGCAGGCAATCGCCGAGAAGGAAGCCGCTCGCCTCGCCAAGGAACAGGAAGCCGCCGAGAAGGCCGCGGCCAAGGAGCGGGCCGTCGCTGAGCGTCTGGCGGCCATGGTTGCCGCCGCTGAGGCCAAAGCCCAGGCGCTGGCAGAAAAAGAGGCCGCGAAGGTCGCTGCGGCTGAGGCGAAGGAAGCCGCCCGTCTGGCCAAAGAGCAGGCCGACGCTGAGAAAGCCGCTGCCAAAGCGCAGGAACTGGCCGAAAAGGAAGCCGCCAAGGCTCAGGCGCTCGCTGAGCGTGAGGCCGCGAAGCAGGCCGCCGCTGAGGCGAAGGAAGCGGCTCGTCTGGCCAAGGAACAGGAGGAGGCCGAGAAGGCCGCCGCCAAGGAGAAAGCCTTGGCCGAACGCATGGCCGCCATGGCCGCTGCGGCGGAAGCCAAGGAGGCTGCTCGTCTCGCGAAAGAGCAGGCGGACGCTGAAAGGGCCGCCGCCAAGGCCCAGGAACTTGCTGAAAAGGAGGCCGCCAAGGCGCAGGCCCTCGCCGAGAAAGAAGCCGCCCGTCTGGCCAAGGAACAGGCCGAGGCTGAGAAGGCTGCGGCCAAGGAAGCCGCCCGACTCGTCAAAGAGCAGGCCGAGGCCGAAAAAGCCGCCATCAAAGCCCAGCAGCAGGCCGAGAAGGACGCCGCCCGCGCCGCCAAGGAGCAGGCCGAGGCCGCACGCGCCGC
>JBBKWD010000109.1:0-16778 GCA_037968775.1 Bdellovibrio sp. | reverse complement strand
TGTCTTGGGCCTTAGGGTTGAATTTAGTTTTTGCTGTGATTGAATTGGTGGGCGGGATTATGACGAACTCCGTCGCCATTCTCAGTGATGCTCTTCATGATTTTGGCGATGCCACAGCGCTTTTGTTGGCCATTATTCTTGAGAAATATTCGAATAAAAAAAGTGATCAAAGTTTTTCTTATGGTTACCGCCGTTTTTCGACATTAGGGGCGGTGATCACGGGATTTATTTTAATCCTCGGGTCTATTTTTATTTTGATTGAGGCTGTGCCCAGGTTGCTTTCCCCGCAGCAGCCCCATACTGACGGGATGATTTGGCTTGCGCTCTTTGGTGTGGCTGTGAATAGTTACGCCGCTTACCGGGTTTCTAAAGGTGAATCCTTGAATGAACGCATGTTGATGTGGCACATGATGGAAGATGTTATTGGTTGGGTGCTCGTTCTTGTGGGTGCGTTAACAATGAAGATTTTTGATATTCCCCAAATCGATGCCGGTCTTGCGATTGTCCTGTCTCTGTGGATTCTTTTTAATGTCTTTAAAAATCTGCGCGAGGCAATGAAGGTTTTCTTGATGGCGTCACCTTCGCAGATTTCAATTGATGCCGTTGTAAATGCCATCGCAGGTTTGCCAAATGTGGAAGATGTGCATCACGCCCATCTGTGGTCCTTGGATGGGGAAAGTCATGTTTTTACAGCCCACATTGTGTTGAGTACAGATGTCGCAGCGCCGGAAACTCAGGAAATTAAAAACCAAGTGAAAAAGCTGGTTCGCAGTTTTGGTATTATTGAAGCGACAATTGAAACAGAATGCTCGGGCGCTCACTGCGCGGATCCCGTTCACGGCTAGTTTTCTAAACTTTTTCTAAATATTTAAGCAGTAAATCGCGCCCCCGAATCTTGGCCCGCAAGATGGCTAAAAACACAAACACGCCGCCAGTTTTTCGATCCAAAAAAAGTAATTCACGAGGTGGCGTTCGCCATTTAAAATTTCTTATAATTTTAAAGGCTTTTGCCGAGACCCGTTTCGGTAAATCCGTGGACTTCCAATCATACATACCATTGGCATCAATCAGATTATTGTGATTGCGCGGATCATCGGCGGCAAGAAAAGGCTCAACGGTGGCAAAGCAAAAGTCGATAAAGGAATCGCGGAGCTCGACTTGGTCAGCTTCGTCTAAGAACTTCAGCTCGTGAGCTGATTTCGTGACAAGTTCCGAGTCGTTAAATACGGACCCTTTCACCATACGTCGATAAGGCTCCAAAAATTCCGATTGATAAGACCTCGTGGCGCCGAAATCCAGCAAGACCAATTGATCATGTCCTTGGGGGTCGATGCGAATGCGATAGTTCCCCGCGTGGGGATCCGTTTGCACTACACCCCATTCAAAAAGCTCTTTAAAATAAAGATCTAAAAAACTCAGCGCCAAACGATTGCGTCGTTCTTGGGGCAGACTTTGAATCAAAGGGTCGTCGGCGCGCAAGCCTCGCTCAAAAGAAGTCGCGAGGATCTTGGGGCCCGAAAATTCACGAAATACTTTCGGGACAATGAAGCGGTGGTCTCCCTTTAGGCGAGCGGCAAATTCCTCTGTAAGTTGTGCTTCATACTCATAGTCGATTTCTTGCTGCAACATACTGCGAATTTCTTCAAAGACAGAATCTAGGTTAAAATCTTTAGGCAAAAGTTTTAAGGTGCCAAGTAAAGTGCGAATAGCTTTAAGATCTGTGTCGATAGCTTTGTCGACGCGAGGATATTGAATTTTTAAAGCAATCAACTCGCCAGTACTTTTGATTTTAGCTCGATGAACCTGCCCCATAGAGGCCGAGGCCAGTGCGGTCTGTTCAATTTCAAGTTTTGCTAGTTGCTCCGGCGCCATTTGTTTTTGCAGGGTCGGTTCAATGGCTTTCCAACTCAAAGGCGGAGAGTCGGATTGCAGGGATTTCAGCAAAGAATTGGCTTCCGGAGGCAAGAAATGTTCTCCATACATGGAGAGCATTTGTCCGGCTTTCATAAGACTGCCTTTGAGTTCTCCCAGTTCCGTACTTAAGAGACTGGCCTGATCCAGTAAAAGTTTTTTCCAGTTTTCTTCTTTGCCTTCTTTGCTTTTCAAAGCCGTAGTGATACCGTGTTGCGCCATTGAGGCGCCAGCTTGAAGGGTTAGCTTAGCAAGGGAAAGGCCCCGCGAAAAAGTGGAGGTCTTGATTCGGTCGATTTCTTTGGATGTTTTTTGTTTTTTGACAGACTTTTTTTCATCCATGTACCCACAATAGCCCAAGTGAGGCTAATGTGAACTCTAATTTTCAATGATGCGGTGGATTTGCTGAATGACAGAAGTAACGTTGTTTTGGTTTCGGCGGGACCTTCGCCTTTTTGATAATGCAGGGCTTTTCTATGCCCTTAAGGAGCAGTCCCAAGTTCTCCCTCTGTTTATCTTTGACTCTGAGATTCTAAAATCACTGAAAGACCACTCTGACGCGCGCGTGACGTACATTCATGAAAGAGTGTCAGATTTAAAAATATCTCTGCAACATAAGAATTCAGATCTGCTGGTGCGTTATGGAAATCCGCTCGAGGTCCTTCAACGACTCGGGAGAGAGTTTAAAATAAAAAGTCTTTATTCAAATCATGATTACGAGCCGTCTGCTCGCCACCGGGATCAATTAGTGGCTGAATGGGCGAAGGACTCGGGAATACTTTTTAAAACCTTTAAAGACCAATGTCTTTTTGAAAAAGACGAAATTCTCACTGTGGCGGGGAGGCCCTACACAGTATTCACTCCCTATAAAAATAAAGTTCTCAAGTCGTTGAATTCTTTTTATTTGAAAAGTTATCCCGTGGATTTATATGAAGGATCCTATTGTCGGCGTTTGCCGGAAAAGATGATGTCACTTGATGAGATTGGTTTTTTCAAGTCGGAGAAAAAAACACCAGACCCCGCATTTGACCGAAAACTTTTGAAAGGCTACCAGGAAACCAGGGATTTTCCTGCGCTTGAAAATGGAACGAGTCACCTGGGACCCCATTTAAGATTCGGTACCGTGAGCATTCGTGAGTTGGCTCGAGAAGGGCTAAAATATTCCGATATCTGGCTGAGTGAATTGATCTGGCGTGATTTTTTTATGCAAATTCTTTGGCATTATCCTCAGGTAGAAAGAAAAAGTTTTCGACCTGAATACGACAAGATCAAATGGCGAACTTCCAAAAAAGATTTCGAGCGTTGGTGTCAGGGCCAGACGGGCTACCCCCTCGTTGACGCCGGCATGCGAGAGTTGAATGCGACGGGATTGATGCACAACCGGGTGCGCATGGTCACGGCGAGTTTTCTCTGTAAGCATTTGTTGATTCACTGGTATGAGGGAGAACGTTATTTTGCCGAAAAACTCCTGGACTATGATTTGGCGGCCAACAATGGAAACTGGCAATGGGCAGCGGGCTCTGGTTGTGATGCAGCTCCTTACTTTCGAATTTTTAATCCCATGACCCAGGCAAAAAAATTTGATGCAGATTCAAAGTATGTTCAAAAATGGGTTCCCGAATGGCAGAGCGCAGACTATCCTGAGCCCATGATCGATCACAACGAGGCAAGAGGCCGATGCTTGCAGGCCTACGCGGCGGTTCTCAAAAGTCCTTCGAAAGATAAGGTGTAAGTATGAAAGTTTTAATTACGGGTGGCACGGGACTGATTGGAAAAGAAATTGGCAAGGCCTTGGTTTCTCTCGGTCATCAAGTTGTTGTGATTGCGCGCAGTCAAGACAAGGCAAGAAGCGTCCTGCCGTTTTCCGCTGAAATCATCGAAGGCGACCTCACACGGGGGCCTCTGCGACATCAACTGTTGAGCGAAGTCGACGCGGTTATAAATTTACTCGGTGAACCGGTCATAGGTGGGTCAGTTCTTAGCGGTCGGTGGACAGATAAAAAAAAGAAAAGCATCCGAGAAAGCCGAGTTCTCGGCACACGCAATTTGATTGCGAGCCTCGGGTCACAAGTGAAAGTTTTTGTTTCCGGTTCTGCCATCGGCTTTTATGGCAGCTGTGGTTCCGAAATTATTTCCGAAGATCATGCGGCTGGTCGGGATTTTTTGGCCGAAGTCTGTATGGAGTGGGAAAAAGAAGCGCGCAATTTTAAAGGTCGCCAAGTGATGGTTCGCACCGGAATTGTTTTGTCTTCTGCAGGGGGCGCTTTAGAAAAAATGTTATTGCCATTTCGCCTAGGCCTCGGTGGAATCATTGGCGCTGGGGATGCGTGGATGAGCTGGATCCATATGGACGACCTTGTAAGCATGTTTGTATTTGCCCTAGAAAATGAAAAGGTCGAAGGTCCGATCAATGGAGCGGCCCCGCGCCCGGTAACGAACAAAGAATTTTCAAAATCTTTGGCACAAGCCCTCGGGAAAAACTTGGGACCGAGAGTTCCGGAGATCGCCTTAAAAATGCTTTTTGGCGAGGCCTCCGAAGCGATTCTATCCTCTGTTCGTGCCAGTGCTGCAAAGATAGAAGCTTTGAGTTTTCGATATGAATTCACCGATGTGGACGATGCGCTGCAAACTATTTGCGGCCCTTTGCGCACAGGAGATGAAGTTTTTGAGGCCGAGCAATTTATTCCAGAAACGCAGGAAAAAGTTTTCAACTATTTCCGCGAAGCTCATAACTTAGAAGAGCTCACTCCCCCCACAATGAACTTCCGCATTGACCAGGTGTCGACAGAGTCTGTCCAGCAAGGGACGCTTATAGATTACCGACTCAAGATTTACGGGTTTCCATTTAAATGGAAAACTGAAATTGATGAGTGGAAGCCCCCTTACAAATTTGTCGATACTCAGTTGCTGGGACCTTACCGTCTTTGGCATCACACCCACGAGTTTCATGAGGTTCCCGGTGGAACGCTGATGACGGATCGTGTTCGCTATCGTTTGCCAATGGGGAAATTGGGATGGGTTATGGGTGGACTTTTTGTTAAAAAAGAAGTCGAAAAAATATTTTCTTATCGTCGCAAAAAAGTCATGTCTGCATATTTCGCAGTTCACGCAGATAAGTAAATTGTTTGAGACTGCTCGCGAGTAAAAAAGGATTGACCTTGATTTCAATGGACAATTTTAAGGGCACGGAGGGCAAACCGAGTGCTCGACGGTTCAGAAGTTCGTTTTCATAGAGTTCCAACCCTTCATCGTCGCCCATAAGTGGCGAGTCATCGAAAGTGGAAAGCATTTTACAAAAACGCAGATTGGCCTCTGTGTATTCGTGGGTGCAATAAATCAAGGTATCAAGAGGTAAGCTTTTGAGTCGATTGAGGCTGTCGTACATTTGCTGAGGCGTGCCTTCAAAAAGACGGCCGCACCCCAAGCCGAAAAGAACATCCCCTGAAAAAAGCCAGCGGCTCTCTTGAAACCAATACGCAACATGTCCGAGCGTGTGACCGGGAAGTTCTAAAACCGAAAATTTAAAATTGCCAATGGTAAACGCCTGACCTTCTTCGACATAGTGGTTGGCTTCTGAAATTTGATGGCGATTACGTAAAGGGGCCCAAATTGGAACTTGAAATTCCGCTTGCAGATCTTTTACGCCGCCTATGTGATCGGCGTGATGATGGGTCAACAAAATGCCAACCAGGTTTAAGTTTTTTTCTTTTAGAAAGGTGGAAACCGCGGAGGGCTCCCCCGGATCAACGACCAGGGCCTCCTGAGTTTTTGGGTGAATAAGCACAAAAACATAGTTGTCCTCAAAGATGGGAATCATCTCAATAAAGGGTTGATGCCGATGCCGATCTGAATTGAAGTATTCCTGTGCCATAATCTAATTTTGCAGAAGCCTAGGGCCTGGTACAAGTCTTGTGTTAAGGGTCAATTTGCTGAATGGCAAAAACTGGTCTTGGCTGGTGATATAGCCCCTCAGTAGAATAGATGCTTATATGAAAATACGGGTCGGACTCGAAGGTCGAGATGAAATTGCAGTCGAGTGCGCAGAAACGGGAGTTTCTGCGCCAGGTGCTCCCATGGGGGCTGTGAAATTCGTTTCATTCGTGGGATGTTGGGATTTTATGAACATGATGCAAAAAATGAAAAAGAGTTTTGGTGCCGATATTGCGAAGTGGCCCGTACCTCAAGGACAAGACCACGGCAGTTTGCTTTTACGTGAAATGGTTTTGAAGCTTCGTGGCGAATGGCAATTCCCATATGAGCACGCAGAGATCTGTCACTGTCGAAGTGTTGCGACTCAGCTCGTAGATCAGGCCGTCATCGCTGGTGCCCATACGCCCGAAGTGGTGACTCGTCAGACCTCCGCCAGCACAGCCTGCGGCACTTGTAAGCCTGACGTCCAAAAAATAATCGATTACCGATTGGGTAAGACGGCTTCCTAAACTTCCGAATACATTCTAAACGCGGGGGCCTCGCTGAGGCTGAAGGCTTGGGATTTCCAACCGAAGTGGGTCTTAGTCGGCGCACGATGCGCGGACCGGCGCCAAAGGCGACGGCGACTTTGAGCCCGGATGGGGCCTTGGTTCTTAGGACTTATTTTTTGGGGGGTTCTTTGCCTGTTAGGTCTTCTACTATTTTTTCGGGGAAGGTTCCGGTGTCGAGGTAGTGGTTGAGGAGAGGGGCGAGTTTTCGGCGGCAGGAGCCTCCGCAAGGGCCGACTCCGGCGCTGGTCAGGTCGAAGATTTCGTTCATTGTTTTGGCGCCGTCACGAATTGCGGTTTCAATTGTCTCTCTGGAGATATTGTTGCAACGACAAATGATTTCGGTTTTCTTTTTGGCACCCATTGCTATAAAATACGCCTGAACGGGGATGGATGCAATGCAGCCAGATTAACGCAGCAGGACCAAGGGCTGGGTGGGTGCGTTCTCGATCCAAGTTGATAATCGTCGATTTATCGAGTAAAACAATTTTCCTCTTTAACACTGGAGTAAGAGATGGCAGCTACAATAGACAAACTTCCTATGACCATCCGCGGGAAAGCATTGCTTGAGGCAGAACTTAAAAAGCTTCTACTTGAGGAAAGACCTTCCGTGATTCTTGCTATTGAGGAAGCTCGTGCGCAGGGCGATATTTCTGAGAACGCAGAGTATGAATCTGCTAAAGAGCGTCAATCTATGATTGAAGGTCGTATTGGCGAAATTCAAGGCAAGCTTGCTGGTGCCGACGTAATCGACGTTTCCATGATTAAGGCGGATCGTGTTGTCTTTGGTGCAACCGTTGAAATTGTCGACACTGAAACTGACGAGAAGTTCACCTACACAATCGTGGGCGTTGATGAAGCAGATGTGAAAAAAGGCATGATTTCAATCTTGTCTCCTTTATCTCGTGCGATGATTGGTAAAAAGAGTGGTGAATCCATCACTGTTCAAAGTCCAAAGGGCGATAAAGAGTTCGAAGTTATTTCTTTTAAATATGTCTAGATTTTTTTTGCAGAGGCGGGGAGACCCACCTCTGCAAAAGCGACAGGTTTCCAAATTTTTTCTCTAGAGAGTAGGCTGATTCTGCTGCGCTCTCTGTCAATTTCAATCCTCTTTAGATAATCATTGTCCCCTTCGTCTTTTGCTTTCAATATAGACCTATGGATTCTCGCAAAAAAGCCGCTGATCGACATCTTATCGGAGAACAACCTGGCATGCGAATTTTGCTAACAGGTTTAGTGCTCGCATTTTTTATCGGCCATGTTTTTAGCTCGGTGTTTTCACCAGCACGGATCACAACTCAACTTGAAAAAGCTGCAAGTCATATTCACAAAGACGTCAAAGTTAGTTTTGATTCCGCGCAACTGATGTTGGGTGAAGGGATTTTGCCGCGATTTTCGATAGTCATAAAAAACATTCGGATGGAGTCTTCACAACTCTGTTGGATGGCGCCTCGACTTGAAATTGATGAGCTGAGAATGCCCTTATCGACTTGGGGTTTGATCACCGGTCGCGCTCCGGTTGAAAGTATCGAAGCCAATATTTTAACCCTCACTGTCCGAGAAAAATATCAGAACTGCGGTGATCAGAGTGCCGCAAAGAACCCGCATGCGGTAGCGGCGCAAAGTGCAGTTCAACCTTTGGTAAGTTTGTCGCGTACCGATCAAGAGGAAAAGTATCGTAACGATGTTCGTTCCGTTTCGGTAAAGGAATTTAATATTGTAGCAGAGAAATATCCCCAATATGCCTCAAAGCTTTTGGACTTTTCTGTGAATGTAAAGTCTTTCGAACCTCGGGTGATCGAAGTGCGGGCACGCACTCATTTATTGAAAGATACCAAGGCGGGGGACTATCTGTCGCATGCCAATCTTTATGCCGAATACAAAGAAAGTCCGGAACAAACTATTCAGGCTCATTTTTTTGGTAACTGGAGAGAGGGGCACTACAGTTTGATTGCCAACTATTTCCTTGGCGATCGACGGCTTTCTGTCGAGTCTGATTTAAAGCATATTCCTTTAAGTCAGGTTCTTTCGTTAATGCAGAAATACGATTTGGCCTCGAAGGACTTAAACGGTAAGCAAGTTTGGTTGTCGGCAAAAAGCCGTTGGGCAGGATCTATCGATCATCTTGCCGATGCTCCCTTGGGTATACGCGATCTCCGCATGGAGGGAGATCTTGGCGATCTTTTGGTGGAACAGGTGGAGTTCACAAAGCTGCACCCGCTTGAGTACAAACCCATACGGGTCGATGTCAGACGTTTGGATGTTGAAAAGTTAATGTATTTTTTCAATCGTCCTCATGTGCCGGGAACGCTTGGGGCTCTAGGGCAGTTCACAGGAATTGCAGATATCGTCTCTGATCAAAACATCACTTTGCGCGGTGAACATAAGGGCTTGGAATTTGTATTCTCGAATAAAGGACAAAGAGAACTGCAGGTTTTGGAGCGCATTTTAGGGACGGTCTCTTTACGAGGAGATCACTGGAATATTTCTGTGGATAGAGTGGAGCCTCGGGGGGGTACTTTTTTGGGAAGTCTCAAGGTGAATGCGAATCGTGATTTTGAAAGCATTGATGTCAAAGCGCGGGTTGATGAATTGATTTTAGTAAACTCTGTGCAAAAGTTAATGACGGGTGATGGGGAAATCGGAACCTTGAGTGTTGATGGTGACGTTCAAATGAACAAAGGGCGCGTGCAAAAGGCCAAAGGGCTCGTGCGCCTGCAAAACCTGACGGCCGAAGGGCTTGAACTCACAAAAAGCAAAGCGCAATTTGAAGGGCAAAGAGGGGATTTGGATATTCAGCTAGTGTCGCAAAAAGTGCGAGTGGGGAAGGCTTCGCCTGCAGCTCAGGTCTTGTCCCAAGTGCTTCCGGAAAACTATTGGCCAGAAGGGCAATTGTCTCTTTCAGATTTCTCAGGAAAATTTCATCTGCATGAACGTTCAAATTTGGATTGGAAAAACGTCAGCGCGAAACTTGTTAAAAACACCATGTTAATGACTGAAGGTGGCTGGGATCAAAATGGCAGCTTAAAAGGCTCTGTGAGCTTACGTGAAGGACGGAGTACTCAGAAATGGAGTGTGCAAGGGCATCGTGACGAACCACGCCTGAGTCGGGATGCGAATCCACGAGGACAGAAATGATACTGACCTTTTTATTTTTGACTGTTCTTATTTTTCTTTTAGTCATTCATCATAAAACTTGGAAGGCTGTGGCTTGGCCAGTGTCAGCATTGAAGCCACCACGCTTTCAAGGCCACCGTGGCTATTGGAAAGAGGGAATGAAAGAAAACACTCTGTCCGCATTTAGAGCGGCCGCAGAACGTGGATTGACTATGATCGAACTGGATGTTCGCTTTTGCAAAGGCGGTATCCCGGTAGTTTTTCATGATGGTAATTTAAAACGATTGGGTGGCAAGGATCTGCAAACGGATCAAGTGTCGGCAGAGGATCTATACAAGTGGACGGGAGCGCCGACTCTCGAAGAAGTACTACTGGCTTCCGATATACCCCAATATATCAACATTGAAATCAAGAGCAATGTCATTGGTAACGGAGATCTCGAGAAGGCCGTAGCAAAGCTGATTAAAAAACACAGAGCAGAAGAGAGAGTTTTGATTTCGAGTTTTAATCCCGTCGTGCTGTGGAGAATGCGGTCTTATTTGCCGCAAGTGCCGCGAGCTCTTTTGGCTTCCAAAGAAAACGAGCCGGGCAATCACATTTACTTGAAACAGTTGTGGCTTGCTCCATATTTAGGAATTCATGCTTTGAATTTGGATTATCATTATTGGTCGCCAGAAGAGGTCGGTATCTATAAACGTCGTGGCATTCCTGTCGCTCTCTGGACAGTGAACGATTCCGAGCTTGCAAATAGATATTTGCAAGCGGGAGCTCTCAGCGTAATTTCAGACACGCTTTATGAGTTTTGAGTTTCTTTTTGTTTCTGAGAAGTGGTCTCAGTGTTTTTACGGTTGTGGGCCACTTGTTCTGTGTCGTGAATGTCTTTTACTTCGACATCAATCTCGCTGAGTCCTTGCTTGAATCCGCGAATGGCTTTGCCAAGTGACTGCCCCAGAGCAGGCAATTTACTTGGTCCAAAGAAGACTAGAAAAATAATAGCGATCAATAGAATGTGGGTCAGGCTGATACCACCCATTTTTCCTCCCGGAAGGTTCATCACTTCATGTGCCTATTCTAAGCCTGCCCGAAAGGGAAATCAATTCAAGATTGGCTCTATTCGGTGGGCATTTCCACGAACTCAATTTGCTCGTCTGAGTCGCCGGACTCAACAGTGATAACCTTTGTAGCGTCTGAGACGCTCTGCTCAGGAGTGGCAATGTCATCCGAGGTCTTCTTCGTAGGCAGGGTCTTTGCCGCGCCCTTCATCGGGACGGCGGCACTCGCAGGCGCCTTGGATTGTGTGGCCGGACCATTCAATTGCTTCAGCTCTTTGTCGTACTTGGATTTTATATTCGCCAAGTCTTTTTGATAACTAGTTCGAATTTTTGAAACCCGCTCCTGCTTAGCCTCAGTCACACAAGACGAATAGGTCTGGATAGCAATTTCCTTGGCCTTAGACCGGCAAGAGAGTTCGAAGGATGTCTGGGCAAAAGAGTTGCCTGCTACTAAGAATGTCACAAAAAAAGATAAGACTGTTTTCATATAAAACCCCACGTTTGCCCCTTGTATAACAAGATCTATGCCGCTCTCAGCTTGCTTATGGAAGGTCTTAACCCCTAAGTTTTGTGATTATTTCAGGGGTGACCAGACAATTGTCAGCACGCAAGCTTTATATTTTGTAAGGTGCTTTTAGGAGTTAATTTTGTAAGGAGGAGTAGAATGAATCTTGGAGCTAGAAATGAAAACTGGGTGGGGCTTACTTCTTCTTTTTCTTATGAGTTTTACCGCGCAAGCCAGAGAGCGCATTGTTTGGATATTGCCAGATTGGCCACCGATTGAGCGATCTGGAGTGGAGCCATCCCAAAGTATTTTTCAATGGATGATGAAAGTAATAGCGGATGAAATGCCTTCCTATGAACACCACTTTGTCGTGGGCAATATCGACAAAGCTGTGCGCTTGTGGAAAGAGAATAAAAATGTCTGTGCGCTTCCTGCATTGGTGACTCCGCAGAGGCAACAACTGGCCTACTTCACCGCGCTGACTTTGGTTCCTGCCTATCGCTTTGTGGTGTCGTCCAGTAAGGCTTCCTCATTTCAGGCTGAAAAAGGTGAAGTCTCTATACGCCGTGTTTTGGAAAATAAAAATATAAAAGGGGCTCTGATTCAAGAGAGGTCCTACGGAATTGAATTTGATCGGCTTTTCAGTGAAAAAAAAACGGAAAGTTTAACCAGGGTGCAACCGAAAGAAGATTGGATGGCTGTATTATCGATGGTGAGAAATGGCAGAGTTGACTATACATTGGAGTTCCCAGAGTACCTTCGATATTTCAACCTAAAAAACCCAACAGGGGGTCCTCTCGTAGGATTGAAAATGGTTGAAATGTCACCGACCTTGCCGGCCTTTGTCGCCTGCGCTAAGGGGGAATGGGGTAAAAAAATTATCTGGAAAGTAGATCGGATTCTCCAAAAACTTTCCAAAAATGACGCCTACAAAAAGGAATTGAATCTAATGTTTATCAATGAACCGACGACGACCTATAAGCAAGATATGAAAGAGTTCTTAGAAAAACGTACTGCTGAATCTTGGATATACTAAAGAGGAACCTTCCGGATCCTTTTTAGTATACCTTATGGTGTTGGATTTGAACTCTATCGGCGTAAGGCCTTGGGATCCACGGCATCTTGAAGACCGTCACCCAAATAATTGAAGCTAATGGTCGTGAGCAAAATCAAAACCCCCGGCAATATTGCAAGGAAGGGCGCTTGATAAATCAACTCTTGCGCATTATTCAGCATGTTTCCCCAGCTGGGGGTAGGCGGCATAATTCCTAAACCCAAAAAGCTTAAGGCCGCTTCAAATAAAATAGATTCACCGACCCCAAGAGTGATGGAAACCAACATCGGCGCCATCACATTGGGAAACATATGGCGAATGATAATAGTGCTATCACGAGCCCCCAGGGTTCGGGCTGCTAAAACAAACTCTTGTTCGCGAATGGAAAGAATACTGCCGCGGACAAGTCGAGCCACTGTCATCCAAGAGAATATACAAAGGATGATGACCATCTTAAAGATGCTCTCGTTGGAGGTGCTGACGATGGCTTTCAACCAAGGGATTTTGGTCAAATCAATGGCCGCCATGACGATTAAAACCGGAATAGTGGGCAATGACAGAAGCGCATCTGTGACACGCATTAAAAGAGTGTCAATCCAGCCGCCATAAAAGCCCGCGATGCTGCCAATTAAAAGGCCAATAAAGGCGGAGGCTAAGGCAACCAGAACGCCGACACCCATGGAAACTTGAGTTCCATAGACCAAGCGAATAAAGACGTCTCGTCCCAGCTCATCGGTACCAAAAAAGTGAAATGTTTCAAAACTGCGAACGGCCTCAAGCAGAGGCTTTGTTTCTGGCAACTCTAACGAGCGCAGACTTGTTTTGATGTCGACGACATTTCCGGCAACTAGTTCGTAAATAGCATCGGATTCAGCAACCTGAACCAATCCTTTTTCAACAAGCGCTTTTTGAATAATATCAGCAGCTTCAGGGAAACTGTTAATAAAATTTTCGACTTCCGTTTCACGAACGCCTTGCCCCGCCTGAATAGTCGAAAAAGGTGGTTCATAACGGTGAGCCACATTCTGAGCGTCGGGATCAAGGCCCGTGATGCTCTGAATTTGACTTGCAAAAATAGCAACCGTTAAAAAGAGTGTGATGATGATCGCACCGACAACTGCCAGTTTATGCTGGACGAATTGGGTGAGAACTAACTTCCACATGGGTTGGGCTTTTTCAATCTCGCTGCGCTCTTTATCAGAAAGAGAGCCCACGGCTGTTGCTTCTAAATCATTCATAGTTGTATCAGTCATTTGAGTCTCCTTTCTTTATTGGTAAGAGATGCGTGGATCGACGAAGCCATATAAAATATCGGCCAACAGGTTCATTAAAAGAACCATGCTCACAGAAATCACAAAAGAAATCATGGCCACGTTATAGTCGTTACCGATGATAGAGTCATAAACCAGCTTACCAACTCCTTGGTAAGCAAAAACGGTCTCTGTTAAAATCGCTCCGGAAAATAAGCCAGAAAAGCTTAGGGCCAAAATAGTCACCAAAGGAATCAAAGCATTGCGGAAGCCATGGCGCCAGATTACTGTGCGGCGCGCGAGGCCTTTTGCTCGCGCGGTGCGCACATAATCATTGCGCATGGCTTCGATCATCGCCGAACGAGTGAATCTAGAAAAACGACCAATTTGTTGAATGGAAAGACTCAGAACTGGAAGAACCAAGTATTTCGAGCGATCGAGAATGTCCGCCCAGAGGCCCAGATTTTCTTCACCGATAGTTTGGGTCCCGCCGGCCGGGAAGAGCGGGAATTTAACAGCGAATAGAATAATTAATACGATAGCCAACCAAAAAGAGGGAATCGAAATTCCCGCAAAGGAAAAAAGATTCATACAGTAATCTAGCCGACTGCCGGGCTTCAGTGCTGAAATTACACCCAATGGAACTGCAATTAGAATAGAAAGCGACAAGGCGATTGCTGAGAGAAAGAAAGTGTTCCAGAGGCGAGGTCCCATTAACTGTTCCACGGGAACACGATAGGTGCGGCTGTAACCTAGATCGCCGGTGGCCAAAGCACTCACCCAGCTTGCATAACGCTTATAAACGGGCTGATCCAGACCATACAGGGCTTTTAAGCGGACGACGTCTTCGGCTGTAATTTTAGGATTAGAGGACACCATCATGTCCACGGGATCTCCCGGCATCAAATTCATCAGATAAAAACACACATAGGATAGGATCGCTATCACGGCGAGTGTTTGTAGAATCCGGCGAGTGATAAATGTGGTCATTCTTGTATCCTCTTATCAGCTAACAAGCTCCCTTAAAATTGGGAGCTATAGTAAATCTCAAATTCAACTTTCAAATACAGGGCTAAGCAAATGAGCCAATTGTCAGTCAATTGTCAGTGCCCACAGCGGCGAGACGTCAAGACGTCAAACCGCGAGGATTAGTTCAAGTTCCAATCCTCAACATTATTGGTCTCTGAAAATTGATGTCCTGACATCACATAGCCAGTCAAATTTTTCGGAGTCACCGAAATGTCTGAACGGAAGTAAAGTGGAAGGGCCGGAACATCATTGGTATAATTTTTCAAGATATTGTGAGCTAATTCCGCACGTTTTGCCGGGTTGAACTCTAGGTCTAAAGCTTCGAGGTCTTTGTCGACTTCAGCATTTGACCAGCCGGTGTAGTTTTGGCCTGACCAGCCATTTTTTGCATTAGGAATCGCTTTCGAAGAAACCGTCGAGCGAGGGCTGCTTTCAGGAGAGGATACCCAAGCAAACAAGGCCATGCCTTCGAATTTTCTTTTTGCCATGGTGTCACCAAAAAATACGCGCGCCGGTTGGTTTTTTACGGCCGCTTCGATGCCAGCTTGTTTCCATTGATTTTGCAAATAGACCTGAACCAATTCACGAGTTTTATTGCCACCTGTAGTTTGGAAATTCAAAGTCAGGCGCTTGCCATCTTTTTCGCGGTAGCCATCCTTACCCATTTTCCAGCCAGCCTGGTCTAAAAGTTTACCCGCCTCACGTTTAGAATAACGATAAACAGTAATCATCTTAGGATCTTTTGTGAACCATGCATCTTTCGGAGAAATATTATGGAAGGCCACTTCTTGTTTTCCTTCGAATAAAGCTTGGACCAGCTCTTCGCGGTTGATGGAATACAACAAGGCCTTACGTACCAGGACATCTTTTAAGATCGGGCTGTCCATACGCAGATCAATATGTTCATAAGTCACAGAGGGGGTGAAATGAATATTGAACGGAAGACTTTCGCCTTTCGCTTTTTTCTCAAAAGCCAAGGCCTGATCAAAATCAAGTCCCAGGCTAGAGATCATATCAATCGTGCCAGAGCGAAGATTCGCTTCCATTGTTCCGGTGTTCGGGATCAACTTCACGATGATTTTTTTGATATGTGCAGGTTTTCCATAGAAGTGGGGATTCTGTACAAAAGAGATGTGCGAACCGAGTTTGACCTCACTGATTAGAAAAGGTCCATTGTAAAGGCCCGGATTTGTCGGATTGCGCACATAGTTTGAGTTCTTTTCGTAGCCTTCCTTTTGTTTTCCGTTCTTTTTCAGAATGTCCATCTCAAGGTGAGTTGGCAACGGATAGAACTGAGCTAACTGGTAAAAGTCCCATTTTGCTTTATCGTAACTGAAAGTACATTTTTTTGGATTTTTAGAATCAATGTCGATTTTTTCAACTTGAGTCCACATTTCTTTTTCGCCAACACTCACGTTCGGACTGGTTGCAATCGAGTGGGCGGTGATGAAGTCTTGGCAGATGACCGGCTTTCCGTCGCCCCATTTTGCAGATTCAATGATCTCCCAGGTCGCAACAATTTTCTTTTTGCCGCCAATTGTGACGATTTTAGCAGAGCCCTTATCCAACGAAGGAATCTCTTTTGCTAATTGAGGAACCCATTTTCCATCGGGTGTTAAGTTGACCAAAGAACGGCCCACTAGACGATACATATAACTAGAAGCTGCCATTGACATAATAATGGGATTCATTGTCTCAAATTCTTGAGAAATGCCGATTTTGAGTTCTGCATTTGAAGGTGCTGCGGTCGCATGAAATCCAAAGCTGAGCATGGCTGCTACAAACAATCCACCTGCCATTTTATTCAACATAATCGTCTCCTTAAGTTTGTCATAAGTTCAAAGTCGGTTCGAGGGATTTAAATCCCCAAAAAATTTATTTTAAAAAACAAGCTTTCGAATGTTCCTGGCCGGCACTTTCAAGTTGCGGCGTTTTCTGGGAGCAAATATCCATTTTCTGCGGACAGCGTGGATGAAAAGCACAGCCAGAGGGAGGGTTGATAGGGCTGGGGACTTCGCCGGATAAAGACTTTTTCATCTTCTTTTTACCCTGTCCAACGCGCGGGATGGAGCCAATTAAAGCCTGGGTGTAGGGGTGCTTGGGGTTTTTGAAGAGTTCATCACGGCTTGCGACTTCAACTATTTTGCCCAAGTACATCACCGCAATTCGATCGCAGACATGGTCAATCACAGAAAGGTCATGAGAGATAAACACATAGGTCAGTTTTAATTTATCTTGAAGGTCTTTTAATAAATTCAGAATCTGAGCCTGGATTGAAACGTCCAAGGCGCTGACCGGCTCATCACAGATGATCAATTCTGGATTCAAGGCAATCGCACGCGCAATACTGATACGCTGTCGTTGGCCACCGGAAAATTCATG
>JBBKWD010000108.1:0-16626 GCA_037968775.1 Bdellovibrio sp. | reverse complement strand
TCAAGAACCGAGAGCAGCTGCACAGAGCGAAAGAACCCCGATGAGACAAGAGCTTTTTCGTCTTAGCCACCCATTATGTCCCCAAGCACCGAAATGAATTCCCAAATTGTCGCATTAATGTTTGACCCCCAGCAGAGGTGAACTAGCATTTAGGGTGCCTTCAAGAGTTCACAATTTTATTATCAAGCGAAGGCGGTTTGTGAGGTGCGTGTGCATAAAGATATCTATCCGGTGGACCCTGAGTTTGCGGACGAAGCCTGGGTGAACGAAGATCAATATAAATTCCTCTACAATCGATCGATCACTGAAAAAGAAACCTTTTGGGCCGAGCAAGCAGAGCGTCTCCAATGGCACACAAAATGGAAAAAAGTCAAAGATGTCAGTTTTAAAAAGCCCGTACAAATAAAGTGGTTCGAGGGCGGTAAACTCAACGTCTCTGTCAACTGTGTCGATCGCCACTTGAGTCAGCGCCCAAATAAAGTGGCCCTTATCTTTGAGCCCGACAGTCCCGATGGTGAGGTTCGCAAAATCACCTATCAAGAGTTGCACACGGAGATCTGCCGTTTGGCGAATGTCCTCAAAGACATGGGCGTCAAAAAAGGCGATGTCGTCACCATCTATATGCCGATGATTCCTGAAGCGGTTTTTGCGATGCTGGCCTGCAGTCGTATCGGCGCCATTCACTCGGTGGTCTTTGGTGGTTTTTCTCCAGATTCAATTGCCGATCGTATGAACGATTGTAAGTCGAAATTCGTCATCACCGCGGATGCCGGCTTCCGAGGGGCAAAAACAATTGTGCTTAAAAATAATATCGATCAAGCCGTGCAAAAGGCCGCTGTGGAAAAAGTTTTGGTCTTTCGATACGCCAAAACTGAAGTCACCATGCAGGCGGGACGAGATATTTGGTTTCACGACGCCGTCAAAAATGTTTCGGCTCAGTGTGAGCCTGAAGTCATGGATGCCGAAGATCCACTTTTTATTTTGTACACCTCGGGCTCTACGGGGAAACCCAAAGGTGTCCTTCATACGACCGGGGGATATCTCGTCTATGCTAGTCTCACCCATCAATATGTGTTTGATTATCGTGAAAACGATATTTACTGGTGCTCTGCAGATGTTGGCTGGGTAACAGGTCACAGCTATATTGTCTATGGTCCTCTTGCAAATGGAGCCACTAGTTTGGTTTTTGAGGGCGTTCCCAGTTACCCGACAGCAAGTCGATTCTGGGAGGTCATAGATAAGCACAAAGTAAGTTTGTTTTATACTTCGCCTACAGCCATTCGTTCTCTGATGCGTGAAGGGGATGAGCCCGTTAAGAAAACATCGCGTGCGTCCTTAAGAGTGTTAGGAACTGTTGGAGAGCCGATCAATCCCGAAGCATGGGCTTGGTATCATGACGTTGTCGGTGATTCACGTTGCCCTATCGTGGACACTTGGTGGCAAACCGAAACGGGCGGTATCATGATCACGCCCTTGCCTGGCGCCATTGGGCAGAAACCAGGATCAGCGACTTTACCATTTTTTGGAATTCAACCGAAGCTTTTGACAATTGAAGGCACAGAAATAAAGGGGGCCGGCGAAGGTATTTTAGTCATCGCTGATTCATGGCCTGGGCAAATGCGCACTGTTTTTGGAAATCATTCACGTTTCGAAGATACCTATTTTTCAACTTATCCCGGCTATTACTTTACGGGTGATGGCTGTCGCCGTGACGAGGACGGTTACTATTGGATTACGGGTCGAGTGGACGACGTGATCAACGTTTCCGGTCACCGCTTAGGTACGGCCGAAATTGAATCAGCGTTGGTGGCCCATCCTTGTGTCGCCGAAGCTGCGGTTGTGGGTTATCCCCATGATATCAAGGGGCAGGGGATTTATGCCTTTGTGACGCTTAAAAATAGCGATCAACCAAGCGAAGAGTTACGCAAAGAGCTCATTCAAACCGTTCGAAAGGAGATTGGCCCGATTGCGACACCTGATTTGATTCAATGGGCACCTCGCTTGCCGAAGACTCGTTCGGGTAAGATCATGCGACGTATCTTACGGAAAATAGCTGAGAATTTGCCAGAACAGTTAGGGGATACAAGTACACTTTCTGACCCCGGGGTGGTCCAAGAACTGGTAGACAAGAGGCTGAATCGATGATAGTTTTCGCCGCATGATGACAACACGAAATTTGACTCTAGTTTTGATGGTTCTAGTTGCGGCTTTCAGTCGCTTAATTCCTCACCCGTGGAACTTCACAGCCATCGGTGCCATCGCCCTTTTTGGTGGTGCGCATTTTACGTCGCGTTGGGCGTCTTTGGTTTTGCCATTGGCAGCGCTGGTGCTCAGTGATTTTGTGCTGGGCCTTCATGATGTGATGCCTTTTGTTTACCTCGGCTTTTTATTAAGCGTTGTCATTGGTTGGGCTTTACGTGAAGAACGTGGTGCTGTTCGCGTGGGAACTTATACGTTGGCTGCCAGTGCCATCTTTTTTATTGTTTCAAACTTCGGCGTTTGGGTGATGAGTGGTTTTTATGCCATGAATCTTCAAGGACTGATTGAGTGCTATGTGAAAGCGATTCCTTTCTTGGGCAACCAAGTTGCAGGCGATTTATTTTTCACTTCAGTTTTGTTTGCGGGTTATGCCTTTGCCAAAAAGTTGGCTCCTCAATCCTTGCTAGCTAAGTAGATTTAAAAAATATGCCATTAGATTCTCTGACCACTTCGATTCGGTCTGATTCACGGCTCGGTTTACACCGGGCCGTTTTGTTTGGTAGAGTGAACTTTCCTTTGTGTCTCGCGCCGATGGTAGGACTTAGTCACGTAGCTTTGCGTGAGGTCACCCGCGCCTATATGCCAGCAGGGGCTTTTACAATCTGGCCCACTGAAATGCTGAACTCGCGCCGTATACCGAATGAAAATCTTGAAACAACGCCAGAGACCATGCGCTCTGTTCATGAGGTCGGTTTAGTCCCCCAGATTTTGGGAAATGAAGAAAAAGACATCGCCTTGAGCGTCAAGCGTTTGGCTGAATGGGGTGCAGAGGGCATCGACATCAATATGGGTTGTCCCGTGCAGAAAGCTTTGAAGCATAATTACGGTGTGGCCCTGATGGGGGATCCGAATTATGCCGCTGAAGTCGTATCCATGACGGTGCGAAATACGAACTTACCTGTAAGCGTAAAATTGCGAGCCGTGGGTTCCACAAAAGAGTTTGATGAGCTGTTGAGCTTTGTTTCTGGGTTGCGCAAGGCCGGAGCCAGTTGGGTGTGTCTGCATCCTCGAACGGCGGCACAAAAGCGTCGTGGTTGGGCTGACTGGGAACAAATCAAACAATTGCATAAAGCCGTCGATATTCCAGTGATTGGAAACGGAGACGTGCAAACGGTCGACGATGCAATTTTGATGTTGCAAGACACGGGCTGTGATCTGGCGATGGCAGGACGAGCCTTGGCGGCGCGGCCTTGGATGATGTGGCAGCTAGGTGAAAAACTAGGAATGCCAGCGCCTTTAGGACGTGAAGGCGAAAAAGCACCAAGCACACCCTTAGAAGAAGGGGCCGAGTACGGTCGCTGCTTACTTAAGTTAATTGATGCCTGTCGTTTTTATTTTGGCGAGGACTTGGCGATGCGCAAGGTTCGCTTTTATGTGCGCACGACCAGTGTTTGGTTGTTCTATGGACAATCTGTGTTGGGTATTTGTGCAAAAGCTAAAAGTACGGACGAAATGAAGCTGGCACTCATGAAGTTTTTTGAAGGACCCATAGAAATGAGTCTTCGAACAGAATTGCGTCAGTAGCTCTTTTAAACTAAAAACACATTTTACTTCAGTAGCTCCGCGAGTTTGCCCTCGTCGTCAAGGGCTTTTAAGTCCGTGTAGCCGCCAACGAGTTTGCCATCTATCAGAATGATAGGAACTGTGCGCCAGCCGGTTTCAGATTTTATACGATCTATTTCTTCGGGCTTATCCGTGAGGTCAATTATATCAAAAGCAATGTCGCGATTTTTAAGAAATTGAATAGCGCGATCGCAATAAGGACAAGGTTCTTTTTTATAAAGGACTACTTTAGCCATTGGACACCAGTCTGTGTGAGGTATTTGACGAAATTGACTTATTCTTTTTGACATAGGCAGGGGCCCGAGACAAGGTCTTCTAAGTATGAATTGCCTACTATGTCACTCTTCGAATGCGGCTCCGTTCAAGGTTGTTAAAAAGCCAGAGCGTAGCTATTTTCATTGCGCGGAGTGTGATTTAATCTTTCTGAATCCTGCAGAGCGTCTTTCCGCCATCGAAGAGAAAGAACGTTATGATCAGCATGAAAGTGCCGATCAGGCGGGATATCGGGCCTTTCTGGAGCCTTTGATCAAGCATATTGAAGAGCACAAACTCGTCCAGGGAAATCCAGAGGCTAAAGCTTTGGATTATGGCTGTGGACCTTCCGCTTTTTTTGGCAGTTTGCTTGAGCTGCGTGGTTTTCAGGTAACGAACTACGATTTGTTTTATAAGCCCAATCAGGATTGTTTTGCTAGGAAATATCACCTCGTCACGTCTACAGAGGTGTGGGAGCATTTTCACGAACCGCGCAAAGAAATTGAGCGCTTGGTCAACTTGGTTAAAACAAAAGGCATCTTGGCTGTGATGACTTCAGGTCATAAAGGTGAGGCTGTTTTTCACGACTGGTACTATCGCCGAGACTTAACTCACGTCACTTTTTTTTCTGAAAAGACCATGCAGTGGGTGGCTAAGTTTTTTGGTTTAGAGCTGGTTACTCAGCGCAGTCCTTATTGGGTTTTTAGAAAAAATAATTAATTTTAAAATATTTGTGCCTTCAGCTAAATGCGCTTGGTGAGAATGGTTCTGGTTCTGGTTCTGGTTTGAGTTTGAAATCAAATCGGCTTAAACAGCAGAGACAATCTTAAGATCTTTCGCCATCCGTGAGCAGGCTGTAAGACCGCCATCGTGGCGGTTGAATATTTGGACCGCCAGCGTGGCGGTCTTAGCAAAGTATTGTGTGCTCTCGGTAAGTTAAGACGTGCTTTGCTCTGATGTGCACGATGCACATCAGAAAGGCTGCGCTGGACGGCCCCCATCTCTAAATTAACTCCGGCTGCTGTTTGAAATAGTATGCGACGATTCTGAAAACCTAACTCAAACAAATCTTCTCAAGACTCTCGCGAAACTCCAAAGGCTTCGTCACCGTTTTCATCTGATTAAAAACTTCTTTCGCTTCGTTGTTCTTTAGAGACAAAGCACGCAGCCATTGCTTGGTGCGCGACACCGCAAAATAGTCATTGATATGCGCCGTGCTGGCACCAAAAAACGGTGGCAACAGGGGGCGGGCGCGTTCCCAATTCATCTCCTCAACAGGTTGGGCATTGAGGCTCTGTTTGATTTGCTGAAAGATAAAGGGATTACTCATCACTCCGCGGCCAATCATATAATCATCGCAGCCTGTGACTTCAACACAGCGATGAAAGTCGGCGACATTCCAGATTTCACCATTGGCAATAATCTTGATGTTCGCTTTTTCCTTCATGCGCGGAATCCAGTCCCAATAAGCCGGTGGCTTGTAGCCATCGGTTTTGGTGCGACAGTGCACCGTTAACCAAGTGGCATTGGCTTCGGCCACGGCCTGGGCAATTTCAATGCATTTGGTGGGATCATCAAAACCCAAACGGATTTTTGCGGTGACGGGAATATTTTCTGGAACCGCTTGGCGTACAGTTTTCACGATGTCATGCACACGGTTGCAGGATTTCAATAAACTTGCCCCGCCATCGTGGCGATTGACAGTCTTGGCTGGACAGCCAAAGTTCAAATCAACTCCCAGGGCTCCCAACTTAACTGCGCGCTGGGCATTTAATGCCAAAGGGTCTGCCTGGCCACCAAGTAATTGAACAAAGACGGGGGTACCAGCACGTGTACGAGATCCAGTTTTGAGCTCCGGGCAGTTTTTGTAAAACACACTTTCAGGATGCAGTTTATCTGTGACACGTAAAAATTCCGTCACGCATTGGTCGACGCCACCTAATTGAGTCAAGGTGTCCCTCATGACCCAATCGACAACACCTTCCATCGGAGCCAGAAAGAGTTTCATCGTTTAAACGCCACCCATTTTTTTAATCACATCGAAATGCTTTTTCTCGACAGGCTGCACGGAAAGGCGAGAGCCCTTTTGTAGAACCAGCATGTCGCTGAGTTCTTTTTTATCGCGCAAATCTTGCAGACTGATAAAGTTTTTAAAGATAGAAACGAACTCGACTTCGACGCAGAACCAAGATGGTTTTTCTTTGGTTGCACGAGCCTCAAAGTACTCGGACTTTTTATCAAACTGCAATTTGTCAGGCTCTGCCGCTTTTGAAATGCGGGCCAGCCCTGCCACTCCTGGAGGTGTCGCATTGGAATGATAAAATAAGACCTGATCACCGACCTGCATGTCTTTCATCATGAAATTGCGCGCCTGATAGTTGCGCACACCTTCCCACCAAGTGGTGCCGTCTTTTTTAAGCTGCTGCAAAGAAAAGACATCCGGTTCTGATTTCATGAGCCAGTATTTCACCTAAGACACTCCTGAACAAAAAAATTAAGTAGCACTTTCAGCAGAATCTTTGCCGGGCTTTTCTTTGATCACTTTTTCTTTCACCTTGCCAGACTTAAAGAACCACACGCCCGCTTGTTTGCGGAAGATGCTGATCTCGTGATGAGAATACTCATCGCCATCAATGATGTAGTGAGCTTTGAATTCAATTTTGCCTTTGGTGCCGTTTTCTTCTGCGTGAAGAATCTCGAGGCCCTTAAAGGTGGCGCGATCAGCCCACTCTTGATTGGCAGCTTCATCGATATCACCCAAAGACTGAGGGTCGGTTGTTTCACTTAAGTAAGCCATTTCATTTTTGACAAAGGCACTGTAGCGCGAGCGCATCAGGGCTTCGGCCGTAGGGGCCTGGGCCTTGCCAGAGTGAAAGGGTTCACAGCATTCAGAATAATTTTTGTTGGTTCCGCATGGGCATTTCATAGGGACAAGGTGTAAGGGATTTGACGAGCTTTTGCAACGCGGAGTGCGAAAAGGGAGCATCTGGACCTCCTAATGATGCGGGGTGTTTGCCGAGAGGGTGTTCGAGGGCAAATTTTTCATCTACACTCTCGTTTTGGAGTGAATATGAAAAAATGGGCATTGATCACAGGCGCCACTTCGGGGATTGGCTGGGCAACGGCAGAGGCCTTTGCTAAGCAAGGAATTTCAATTTTAGCGACGGGTCGTCGTCAAGATCGTCTGCAAGAACTCAAAAAATATTTGGCAAAATACCCAATCGAAGTTTCCACGGCCGCTTTTGATGTCTCGGATCGTTTCGAGGTCAGTGAGTTCTTGAAAGAATACACAAGCACTTTGGAGCAAGTTGAAGTTCTTGTGAACAATGCCGGATTAGCCAAGGGTGTTGAAAAAATGCAGGATGCCCATCTCGATGATTGGGAAGTTATGATCGATACCAATATCAAGGGTTTACTTTTTATGACCAGAGCTTTGGTGCCCTTGATGTTGAAAAAAAATAAAGGCCATATCGTAAACCTGGGTTCCGTCGCCGGGCGCTGGACTTATCCAGGTGGCGGCGTTTACTGTGCAACGAAATTTGCGGTCCGGGCTTTGTCGGAAGGCTTGCGCATGGATCTTTTAGGAACTCAGATTCGAGTGACCAATATCGAACCAGGTATGGTCAGCACAGAGTTTTCAATGGTGCGTTTTGAAGACCAAGCCAAGGCTGACAAAGTTTACGAAGGCATGAAGCCGCTGAGTGCCGAAGACATCGCAGAGACCATTGCTTGGTGTGTGGCGCGTCCGGCCCATGTGAATATCCAAGAACTTGTTATTTATCCGACAGATCAGGCGCACGTAGGCCAAATCGCTCGTAAAGGTTAGACTTTCCACTCTGGAGGAGTGCATGAGTTTTCGAATTGAAAAAGACACCATGGGTGAGGTGCAAGTTCCCGCCGATAAATATTGGGGAGCCCAAACTCAAAGATCCACACAAAACTTCAAAATTGGCGGCGATCGCTTTCCACGTGAAATGATTCGTGCCTTGGGCATTCTAAAAAAGTGTGCTGCCGTCACCAATCAAAAATTGGGCTTGTTAGATGATAAAAAAGCCAAATTAATTATTGCCGCCGCCGACGAAGTCATTGGCGGGAAGCTCGATGGACACTTTCCCTTAGTTGTCTGGCAAACAGGATCGGGTACTCAAACTAATATGAATGCCAATGAGGTGATCGCGAACCGGGCCATGGATATGATGGGCTTAGCGTTGCCCAACAAAGAAATTCATCCCAACGATGATGTGAACAAGGGGCAATCCTCGAACGACACTTTCCCAACGGCGATGCATATCGCCGTTGGTGAGGAAATTCAACATCGTCTGTTGCCGATGATGGAAAAGTTGCGCACGGCTCTTGAGGGAAAACAAAAAGAATTTAAGGACATTGTTAAAATCGGTCGCACTCATTTGATGGATGCAACACCGCTGACCTTGGGACAAGAGTTCTCTGGTTACGTGATGCAGCTGACTCATGGAGTGCAAAGAGTGAAAAACACTTTGCCGCACTTGTATGAACTGGCTCTGGGTGGAACAGCAGTCGGCACAGGCTTAAATACGCATCCTAAGTTTGCGGTGGAAGCAGCAAAGGCTATCGCCCTTGAAACTAAAATTCCTTTTGTGACCGCAGAAAATAAGTTTGAGGCCTTGGCGTCGCATGATGCTTTGGTTGAAGTCAGTGGCTCTTTGAATTCTTTGGCAGTTTCTTTGATGAAAATTGCTAACGACATTCGCCTGCTCGGTTCAGGCCCCCGATGTGGAATTGGTGAGTTGCATTTGCCAGAAAATGAACCGGGCAGTTCGATCATGCCGGGAAAAGTTAATCCCACACAGAGTGAAGCCATGACCATGGTCTGTGCTCAGGTGATGGGAAATAACGTGGCCGTCAGTATTGGTGGCTCTAATGGGCACTTCGAGCTTAACGTCTTTAAACCTTTGATTGTGTTCAATGTGCTGAACTCGATTCGCTTGTTGGCGGATTCATGCGAGTCCTTCACGGATCATTGTGTCAGTGGCATTGAGGCGCGCAAGGACGTGATTCGCAACCATTTGGATCGATCGTTGATGTTGGTAACAGCGCTCAATCCCCATATTGGGTATGACAACTCGGCTAAAATTGCTAAAAATGCCCATAAAAACGGCACAACACTCCGCGAGGAAGCCATTAAACTTGGACTCCTCAGCGGCGAAGAATTTGATAGAATCGTAAAGCCTGAAACAATGGTTGGACCCTAGGAGTTTGAATGAATCCACTTTTGAGCAAAGCCGCATGGATGGAGAACGAAGACATCCGTCCCTATGTCTTTGTCCGACCCGACAATCAAATCGCACATCCGGGGTCTGTGCACCGCTTGGATTGGTTTAATAAAAAGCCCGTTTTCAAAGATCCCTTGGACCTTCCTGAAATTGGATTCGCGGACCGTATTCTTTCTTTGGAAGAAAGGGCTTTTGGCCCTGCAAATATGGCGATGCCACGCTGGGTTTTCTATGATTGTGCGGTGATGCCAGGCTTTGTTGCGGGCTTTGCCGCCAGACCGTCGGCACTTTCCAAGAAAGCCCGCGAAGTTTTAGATCCGGTGCGTTTCCCTGCGACGAATAGTCCCATTAAAACTTCACAAGTTCTTAAAGAAACGCAGTCTTTGGACGAGATGGATTGGGTGCCTTTGTCTTTGTTTATTATTATTCCCACGATGCACAAAGGGGAGTGGGTTGCCCACAATTTGTGCTCGATAAACTCGCTGCTGCCTAAAGAAGAGCAGTTTTACGGCATGGGATTTTTGTCAAAAGCTTTTGGTCTTTGGTACGCGAATGTCGAACAGTGTTCTGGAATGACTCAGTGGGGCAGCCCTGCTTTAAAACTTCACTCGCATTATGGTCATTTAGAGGTGTTGGGCTCCTACGCGCCGGTGCATTCTCACGCAAAGACAGTGACATATCGCGTACAAGTGAATACAAATTGTTGGGAGAAATTTTTCAACAAAGAGCCAGACCTCGCCTTTCTCGAGAATTATGGTCAAACAGGAACTTTCATTGACCCTAAAAGTGAGGAAAGTATGCTAGAATTTCAGCAGCGAATTGAGCGTCAAGAGGGGCCCTTTTTCTTGAGTGCGGGCGAAATCGCGCAAAAGAAGTTAGATGAAAAGTTAATGATTTATAATTTGAAACAACAATACTAGATAGGATCAGAATATGTCTTTAAATGCTCTGCCACCGGTTGCGAAATCCTTTTTTGCTTTTTGCAAAAAATGTGATGCAGATAGATATCACGTCGTTTTAGCTCACACGACTGCGACTTCAGCTAAAATCAAATGTGAAATCTGTGGTTCGCAAAAGACTTATTCTTTGCCAAAGGCACAAACTCGCACGGGCAAACCGTTGACGGGTGCTGCTAAAGCCAAGCGTGAACAAACCATGAGTGCTCGTAAATCCAGCCACCGCAACGAATACGAAATGTTGTTGGCAAAAGATACAAACACTTCTGATTACAGCATGAAGGGCAAGTTTGAAAAAAATCAAAAAATCCAACATCCTAAATTCGGTTTGGGTGTGATCAAGGATGCTGCTATTGACAAGATTGAAGTCGTCTTTGCAGACGAAGTTCGCACTCTTGTTCATAACCGCTAAAAATATTGTCTTGAGAGGCCCGACTCAGGGCCTCCATTGCTCGAGGGATTAAAAATTAAATGGATTGGCTTAAAGGGTTAAACCCCGAGCAACAAAAGGCCGTGAAGCACAACTTCGGGCCTTTGTTAATTTTAGCGGGTGCAGGTTCAGGGAAAACAACGGTCTTGGTGTCACGCACGGGCCGACTGGTCTCAGAAAAGGTTGCGCGTCCTCAGGACATCTGTGTTCTTACTTTCACCAACAAAGCCGCGCGAGAACTTAAACACCGCGTGGGTGTGAAGCTCGGCAATGCGGGCAAGGGCATGTGGGCCGGAACTTTCCATTCGTTCGGTTTACAAATTCTGCGTCGATTTCACAAAGCAGCGGGCTTGTCCCCTTACTTTGGAATCGTGGACCAATCGGATTGCAACTCTGTTATCAAAGAGCTGATTAAAAATCTTGCGAACTCTGGCAAAGATAAATTTGATATCGATAAAATTTTGACGATGATCAATGATCGTCGCACGGGCATGGCGCTCAAGACCGAAGGTTTTGACGAATATCATGAAATGGTCGAAGTTTTGACGCCCAAGTTTGAAAAACGCCTTGAACATTTAGGTGTGGTCGACTTTGAAGGTTTGTTGATTAAGCCTTTGCAGCTCTTTAAAGAAAATCCCGACATTCTCGAAAAGGTTCAGACCTCGTTCACGCAAGTGATGGTCGATGAGTTTCAAGACACCAATCGCATGCAGATGAACCTTATCGAACAAATCGTTAAGGGGCACAATAATTTGACGGTGGTCGGCGATGATGACCAGTCAATTTATGGCTGGCGCGGGGCCGAGGTTAAGAACATCCTGAACTTCCCGCAAGAGTTCAAAAATTGTGAAGTCATTAAGCTTGAACGCAATTATCGATCGTCGTCAGAAATTCTGGCAGTTGCCAACGCGACGATTTCAAAAAACAAAAATCGTCATGGCAAAATCTTGCGCTCGGAAGCTTCACAGACAACCGGCGAGTTACCAGAGGTCTTTATCCTGGATCGGGAAGAAGACGAGTGTGAATTCGTTATGGGTGAAATCCTTCACTTCCAACGGCAAGGTTATTCCTATAAAGACTTTGCCGTTTTGTATCGCTCGAATACTCAAGGGGGCCTGATCGAGAGTTCCCTTCGTCGCGCGAATATTCCCTACAACATCAGCGGCGGCACCTCGATTTTTGACAGAAAAGAAATCAAGGACATGATGGCATACTTGAAGCAGGCCTTGGCTCCGAATGAAGTGTCTTTACGTCGTATCATCAATGTCCCGACTCGCGGCGTGGGCGATACCACGATTGAAAAGCTCACAGAGTTTTCTCAAACTAAAAAATACACTTTCTTAGACTCTTGTCGTTTGTGGAAAGAGGCTGGTATTCCCGATAAGACCGGAGAGTCAATTGAAAGCCTTCTGCGTTTTATAGAGACGTTGCCGAACAAAATCTTAGACTTCCAAGTGGGTTCCAGCCCCGGGGCTAAGATGGTCGAGCTGTTCAGTGATATTGGATATCGCGATTACGTGTATAATTCCGCAGCCGATCCAACCAGCGCTGAAAAGAAATGGCAAGTGGTTGAAATTCTAGGGCGCATTCTGGACTCCTATTTAGGACGACGAGCTTATGATATTGAAAGCATCAAATCCTTCGTCGATGCCATGCTCCTGCGGGATGATATGGGAGGGGAGTCCGAAGAGCAAAATAAGGTGCAGTTGATGACCCTGCATGCCTCTAAAGGTTTGGAATTTCCCATAGTGATACTTGCGGGCATTGAGGAAGACCTCTTGCCGCATAAAAACCTAGGCTCCGATATAGATGAAGAACGTCGGCTTTTTTATGTAGGTGTGACGCGGGCGAAATCAAAGCTTGTGATGTCTCGTTGTATGCAGCGAAAGAAGAATGGCACAGTTCGTCCCGTGGCGCCTTCACGATTTTTATTAGAGATCCCTAAAGAGCTCTATAAAGAGTATCCACTTGGCGCGCGTCCCGTTTCAGGACAAGAGCGGGAAGATCTTGTCGCTAGCTTTCTTTCAAAGCTAGATAACAAGCTCTCCAAATAAGAAGTCTCTGAATATCTGTATATAAACAGAGGAGCAAACAGCTCCTTCAAAACAGCCTTCCTTTAATGTGAACTTTAAAGTGCCTGCTTTGCTTTATATATTCAAAAGTGCGACAGACAGAAGATATAGAAAATAAGCGCGGAGTCGCAAGTCTATGCTTTCGACCGACCAATTTATAATTAGAGATCTCGAGTGCGTCTTATTTATCTTTTAAATACCTCTTTATTTGAGCTGCCTCACTACAAGAATACCCTGTTTGTTGAGAGAGAATAAAAATTGTCCTGTTAATAATGAGATAGAGAAGGGCTCAAAATTAGTATGAAGAAGTTCGACACCAATTGGAACGGAGAAGGTGATGATATTCTGGTCGAGCCTCTCAGGTCGAACGAACTCTCTTCTTATCAAAGAGTCGGAGGTGATTTTTCAACGCAATCGAATCGTACTGAGATTCTAAAAAATCCAAACATAGAAATAGAACCCGTTTTTTTTGGTAATGTGGAAATTCATCTGATCAGGCTTTAGTCACTGACTATCTTTTAACTCTCCAGAAACACTTTAAGGCAACATGAGCTGGCCTTGAAAATGCACTACTGTCTAGTACCTGGATGTTCCTGCAACACGTTACTGGGGGAACCATGACAAGCAAAGCTAAGTTCGCTAAAATTACTGCAGGTATCCTTGTCCTAGTGCTGGCATCAGCTTGTTCTAAAGTTCAGTTCAAAGATGCAACAAGTGGAGTTCCAGGCGCAAATTCTACAAGTGGTGGAACTGATGGATCCGATGCAACGACTGGAAACAACCCCTCGGGCGGTGGTGATAATGCAGATGGTGTGGGCAACCCACCACGCAATCCTGGTACCGACCTGGGTGCCCCTATCGGTGGACTCTATAAGTACACTCAAACTGTTGACTCCGCAAAAAACCAGGTCGACTTTCTATTAGTCATCGATGATTCCACGTCAATGACCATTGACCAACAAAAACTAGCTGCGAAGCTTTCGGGATTCGCTGACAGGCTGAGCCAGCTGCAAGTTGATTGGCAAATGTGTGTAACGGTCACTCGTTACCAATTTTTAGGTTCAGCAAAAGTCCCGGTTTCTGGATACCCAATTAACTGGAGTGGCAACGGTGGATCTATGCCGTATATTCTGAAAAAAGGTATGTCGGTTTCTGCGATGGATACAATGGTGAAGGCCACAATCAGCAAGATCGCAGTGGATGCGCTGGATCCATATGTTGCTAGCTGGTCAGGTGACGAGCGTGGTATCTATGCAACTTATAATTCAATCTTGGGTGATAGCGCTGATCCTCTTCGTAAAAGCCAAAACTGCTACCGTGCAGGTTCTGCGATCTCCGTGATTTTGATCTCTGATGAGGACGAGCGCAGTGTTGGTGGAAATGCTTCTCGCTTGAAGTCTGCAGGCTGGTCAACTCCTGAGCCAATAAGTGTTGTGAAAGCTATCGAAAAAGAGGATAAGCCAGAAGAATTATTGAAATTAGCTAAAAACGTATTCGGTTTGAACACCCGATTTACTTTCAACTCGATCATCCTGAAATCAAATGATTCAGCGTGTGAAATTGAGCAAGACAATCAGATTTACTCTTTGAGTGATGGCAAGAACTACCGTTCACCAAGCCACGCGGGGACTTACTACGAAGAGATGTCTCGCTTGACCAATGGTGGAATTGCTTCGATCTGTGAAGCCGACTACAGCCGCAATCTAGAGCTTTTCGCGGATGTCATCACAAACTATAAGAGCGAGTTTACTTTGAAATGCGCGCCCGTTGCGTCGACTTTCAAAGTTCAAGTGGTGAACGCTTCGAATAACGATATTACTTCAACTCTGAGTTACGTTATCAAAGGTGCGACGGTTGTTTTTAATAAGGACATCGTTCAAGGTTCAAAGGTTAACCTTGAGTACTACTGCCAATAGGAGTCTTAAGATTTACCGGGTTTGAAAATGGCAACTATAAATTCACGTTTATAAATCACGTTTTTAGGGGGAATAATGAAAGCACTTTTGATTCTATCTTGTTTAAGCGCATCCTTGATCTCATGCACGACACTGACAAAGTTTATTGGTCCCAACTCCGCTCACCCTGAATCTCAATCGAGTGAGACCTCATTCGTATCATCTCCTCGTGGTGATGGTGCTGATGTGATCGACTCAATGTATTCTACAAATGAACAACTGACGGCTGCCGCGGAACAAGAAGAATACGAAAACGCTCAGTCGATGAGTGACCCCGCGTCGGTACCAGCTCATGACCATATAGCTCCGCTTGGTGATCCCTCTTTTGCACAAAGCGAAGTGTCAGAGGCTTCTCATATTGAAGACTTCATGGTGGCGCCAATTGACACACCTGAAGTTGCCAATATCGATCTCATGAAAGAACAGCAGAGGGTGATGGCTCCAAAAAGAGTTGTTAAGAAGTCCTATAAAAAACCAATGAGAGTGGTTGAGAAGTCCAAGCCGTTAAAAAAAGTGATCGTAAAGAACAAGATCAAGAGCAAAAAGTCGAAAGCAGTTGCCAAGAAAAACTCTAAGCAGAGCAAAAAATATGCTAAAGACAGCAAAAAAAGTAAAATGAGTAAGGTAGCTAAAAACAAACAGAAGTCAAAAAAGGTGGCTTCGAAATCGACAAAGAAACGTAACGTAGCGGTTTCAAATGAGGGTTACAAAGTTTCTAGAAAGTAACAGCTCAATCAAAAGCAGATAGCAAGGGGACATCAGTGTTGTTCTTACTAGGTCCACAACTTTAACAAGGTTGTGGGCTTTTTGTTTTTTTCGGGGGGCTAAAAAGATCAAGTGGGTGTTGAAAGTCAGTAAATCCGTAGTCGGATCTCAGAAGAAGTAACTTAGAATAGACACAGGAGGTCGTATGAGCCCGACTATTCAAGATTTTTTGGAGTTCTTAAAGACCGAGAACGATCCAGACTATGGTGACTTTAAAAGAGAGGTCGATCTGCACTTGGTTCGCTTGGCAGAGAGCCTAGCGCCCCTGACCAAAGAGCAAGAGTGGCGCTTCAGCAAAATGCGAGAGCAATTGCTCTGGAGCTATCAGGACGACATTGAGGTGATGCGAAAGAAAATCGGTGAGGGCGTGCGCGATCTAGGGAATTGACTGTGCGCATCCGAAGGCCCCCTTGCCACTGAGTCGGGAGCTTTGTAGGCTTTGACTCAGGCAGGAGGTCTTTGTGGCTCAACTTACGACTCAGGAATTTTGCATTTCGCTCAGTGATTTGGCGGCTTTTCTTGAAATCACTCCTTCTCAAACTAAAATTCGCGGAGAAAAAGCCTTAGGCCAAAAGATCACGTCGCCGTGGTTACAGCCCGAGCAGGTCCGCACAATCATGATGGCGGAAGGTTACCGCTATCCACACAAAGTGATTTCTGTGCAAATGCTCAAGGGCGGGGTCGCAAAAACCACTTCGGTTTTAAATATGGGATTGCGGGCGGCCATGTACGGGGCACGTGTTCTTTTCATCGATCTCGATCAACAAGCCAATCTCAGTTTCGCCTTGGGCGTGGAGGACGAATCGGTTCCTGTGTGGGTCGACATCGTCGAAAAAAGAAAAAATATAGATGAATGTGTGCGCATGATTGAACCCCATGTGGACTTAATCCCTTCGAGTCTCAACAACTCAGTGATGGATCGCGTGCTCATGAACTCCAATAGAAATTGGGCTCAGGCGATTAAGGTGCCACTTGAGAAAATTCGGCATCGCTATGATTTGATTCTAATTGATACGGCTCCAGCCCTGAGTGCAACCAACACGGCAGTAACAATTGCCTCAGACGAAATCATCTTGCCGGTGAATCCGGATAAGTTTGCAATCCTGGGGCTAGAAAAAAATC
>JBBKWD010000107.1:0-14216 GCA_037968775.1 Bdellovibrio sp. | reverse complement strand
TTTATGCTAAAGATCCTTCAGAGGTGCGGGTTTCTCAATTCGAGACACATGGACACCCGGGCTCTATTCAAATACAGCAGCCTGGCACAGAACCTACCCACCAATTAAACCCGAGAGGCGGGGGGCCCGCAAGACAAAATTTGTCATGCCCATGATCCCTTACACACCTCAGGAAGTCCCTCGTTCTTTCATAGCGTGGCATATGTCATGCACTCCTCACCTTTGTTCAACTAAAAATAAAGAGGAGAACTTTATGAAGACAATGGCAACTTTTTTGGCACTTTCTATGGCGTTACCTGCAATGGCAAGCTCGGTACAAACAATAACTTTAAGAGTAGATCGTAGCTTGCACTATGACACACTGAACGCGAACTTTGATGGCTCGCTGACGGTGACAGAGCCTATGGTCAAAGTGAATGGAAAAAAAATGTACATTCAAGCCAATGATAGTGATGCCCTTGCACACTACATCAATAATGCCTATGTCGAAGCAGAAGTTGAAGCTGATGTGGAGGGTTTACGCAAGATTGGTGCACAGTCTATTACAGCTGTTTGTAAACTGTTGGGCCGTGATCACGTCGTCTCCGTAGGTACAGAATCGGATACCCTTGGCAATTTTAGACAACCGGTTGGTCTGGCGCAAATCACTAAAAATGGTCAGTTGAGCTCTTTCCGAATGATTTCCTCGGGTGGCAAAATCGATAGAGTTAAATCTGTGACTTGCCGCTAATCGAGAATATATTCTTCATTCAACCAGGGCCAGATCATCTTGGCCCTGATTGAATGACAAAGACTGCTAATCACCTTGCAAAAAGTTTGACGACTCAGCCTGAGACTGTCGCACTTTTAGAAAAATGGCCCCTCTAATCAGTTCAGTGAAATTGAGGGGGGGCAGTTCACGTGAAATCGGGCACCCGCGAAGCTCTTAACATGAAATACCCCGGTGAAATATACATGCGTTCTGATCGAAGCTATCAAGGCCTCGTTCCGATCGAATACCCACTTCATGATCGAACAATCGAGGTCACAAGTTGCGGCCGGATCTGCATTTTTAGAACTTTTTAAAATTACCAACAGTTAAATGAAGAGAACCGTGTTAGAGCGAAGAAAATGGTGATCGCGTGAGGACTCGAACCTCCGACCTATTGCTTAGAAGGCAATTGCTCTATCCAGCTGAGCTACGCGACCACTTAAGGACTCATTATCTGAGAAGTTCCGTAACCTAGCAAAGTTAAACCCAGATTAGAATTCATTATGCACAGCATCATTACTAGGTTTATTGATCATTGGCTCGAATTAACTCTAACATCAGGCTGAAAGGCCCACGTGGGTCGGTCTGGAGTTCTATGCGCTACAATATTATCTCACTTTCCGTTATCGCGAGTTTGCTTTCACTTCAGTGCAGTTCCGTCGGTTCGCGCTCTCAGACACCTCGGGGCCTCGCAGGTAGCGGAATGATTTTAGATAAGAGTGGGTATCTCTATAATCCTCAAGATCGCTCTTGCGATGGCTACCCTCGAGTGATGGTCGAAACCCTTCCCGGAACCTGTCTAGGCTTGGTCTTACCCCGAGATCGAGCGACAGACCCTAATACAGACAAAAGCTTTATCAAACCACGAACTATTTTACAGATCCCACAGACGGACCAGTTCCTCGTCGTCGACATGGGAGGCTGGGGACCGAAAAATGGACGGTTGTTTTTACTCTCTAAAGATTCGCGCGGGCACTATGGACTTGATTTGCTAAAATTTCCACTGGAAATGCCGCACGGCTTGGCACTGGGACCTGACGGCTTTTTTTATATCGGAGAACGCAGCAAAATTTCGCGCTTTCACATTGAGCGAAATATCATCACAGACTGGCAACTTGTCATGGGGGATTTGCCTCGCAAAGAGGGCTACATGCATCCCCTCTCGCAATTTATTTTTGATCCACGCAATGGCGACCTTTTCATAAACGCAGGCTCCCCGAGTGATCATTGCTTCGTGCAAGGCACCGGCGCCTACAAATCCTGCCCCGAAGAATCAGCGCAGGGACAAGGGGCCATCTATCGTGTGCCCGCCCAAAAACTTCAGAATATTCCCTCTGGTGGAATCAAAAGTTACGAAGTCGCTGCCAGCGGTCTGCGCAACTCGATGGCGATGGTGATTAGCTCTACAGGATTTCTTGTTCAAGGAGAAAATAGTCGCGACTTTCCGGAGCTCGAAGAACCCTATGAGGAAATGAATGTTATCGACTTAAATAACAACGTGGGACTTCATTATGGCTGGCCCTATTGTTATAACTTTTCGGCAACTTCGCCCGAGTGGCTCTTTCCAGAAAATAAGAATCTGCCAATTCATAAACAATTTAAAAAACCCGTGGACTGCGCACAAACTCAAGCCACGAGCCCTGGCGACTATCAAGCGCCATATATTTTAATGCCGCCCCATGTGGCCCCCTTACATATGAACTACTATAAAGGTTCAATGTTTGCCGAGCTGTTTGGTGGGGACCTCTTAGTGTCCTGGCATGGCTACCAACCCACTGGTCACCGCCTTGTTGCCTATACTGTCAATGCCAACGGTCTGCCTATTTTAATCAATCAATCAACCACCGCCACTTTTCTCTCGAATCAACCTGGCGCCTGCCCCGTAGAGAAAAAATTCGAACCCCATGGGGGACTCGCTCGCCAGGCCGGATACAAAGAGGTGATTTCAAAATGGGATGAGGTCAAAGGACTCCGCCCCAAGGGTGCTCCCGTAGGATTTACGGAGGCCTCTGATGGTTCCATCTGGATTGTTGAAGATCGTGAAAATCGAACGATCTTACGCTTAGCTCGCACCCAAACTGCGCACTATCAAGAAACCTGCGCGCATAATCCTAAAAATAATATGGATCCACGCATTCCCTTGTTAGCTTGGCGACATGAAATTAAAACTCACTCCGAGCTTGAAGCTGGTTACAAGCAGGTTCAAACTCAAATCATTGCAAAACACTGCACCGGTTGCCACGGCAATCTCCAATCTGCAGACTTGGCCTTAGATCAATACAGCAATTTAGATTTTTTGTTTAAGAACCAATGGATTGTAGGAAAAAACTTAGAGAAAAGTAAAATGTATGGAGCCATTGCACGACTTGAAGGCTACACGCCTATGCCACCGCTTGATAAAACTCAATTTTTCGGAACTCCGGAGGGCGAACGCCTTAATAAAATTCTTGCAGCTTGGATAGAGAAACTGCCGGAGGATCCTGACAAGAGCTATCAACGAAATGTGGTTTCTGACCGCCGAAATATTCGCGCTGGCCCCTCGGCGAAAGGTGTTGTCTGTGGGCAACTTCAACCGAAGGATATAATTTATATCGATCCCAGACCAGAAAGCCTGGTTCTAGCAGAAAATTATCAATGGAATAAAGTCTATCTCGTCCCGGGCCACAGCCGCCTCTTTGCAGGAAAATGTGCCGTTCCTGTCGATGGTGTTTATTTTGTGTCACGCGACAAGTAGTCCCCGCTTATCTGCATTGTAAGTTTTGGAAGACGGTTTTTTTGATTATAAAAAACCGTCGCTCTAAATTGCGACAGATTGGGTGTATTTATGCTTCTCCTTATTGCTTCACTCCTTTCGAGTCATGCCTTTGCCATAGATCTAAATCGTCTCCAAGGAGATGCTCGCAAGGAATACCTTTCGCCTCAAAGCAAACACGAAATCTGTGTGATACCTAAAAAATGGCAGTGGGGCTCCTATAAAAATGGTGACCTTGAAAAAGAAAACACTCTTTGTGGCTACGACTTCTATGTCAATATGGGGATCTGCCCTAAATACAACTCGACAAATCCGGCGATACTTTTGTTGGAGCCTAGCGCAAAATATGACAAACGGGCGATCGATGCCTCCAGTTGTGACGTCGATGCCATGGGAGTCAAAAATGAAGCGAAATTCAAGCAAAGCATCAGCTGCTCCTACACTCCATCTATTCTCGCCTACTATCATGTTTCACGACTATTGGGTGGAGCGGGGCGCGTGCCCGTCGCCGTTATTCGCTCTATGGACCGGGACATCCATTTGCAACTCACTCGTAAGGCCAACAAGCGGCTGGCCGGATCCAAAAGCGAAATTGCCAAAACGTGGGCTCAATACGCCAAAGCTCACGAAAGTCCCCGCGACTACCCGCAACTGTTCGACCAAACACAAGAGCAGGTCTACGGCGCCCTCGTGGATAATATCAAAAAAGAAGAATACTATTCGGATGTCAATGGTCGCGGCAGTTATAGCAGTCGCTATCAACGTTTCCTAAAGCAAAAAGCTTTCTTGAAGGTCTCCAGTTCCAAGTCAGCACGTGAAATTGCGGGATCCCGCGAATTTTCAAAAATTTCCCAAGACGTCACGCAAATGAAAGATGTCGGTGACATGGTTCTGATGGACACACTTCTTAATCAGCAAGATCGTATCGGTAATGTCCACTATAAGTTCTATTGGTATGTTGCAAATGGAAATAAAATCGATCGTATTAAGTCGGACGCGAAAATCGTAGGCGGCAAACCTTCGATCCCAAAATCCGAACTGGAGCAAATGCGGGGAAAAAATGCAGCTCATATCAAGGAAATGATTTTAAAAGATAATGATTGCGGTGTGAGTAAGGAAAATATGATGCGTAAAATCAGTGCCCTTGAAAAAGTTCGGCACTTTAGCTTTCAAACCTACCGACGCTTTATGGCCTTTGAACGCTTGCTCTCAGCTCCTGAGTCCCAATCTTACTTTATGAATGAATTGCTTTTCTCGAATGAAAACTATCGATCCTTGACCCAAAATGCGGCAAAAGCCAGAGAAGTTCTCCTATCCCGCTGTCGCGCTGGTTCCTTAAAGTTCGATGTAGACTTAGAAAACTACCTTCCGGGAGCTCCACAACCGTCGACCAGCTGTGAAATCTAGTAGTAAAGTGTTCCCGGCCGAAGCACTTCGGGTTGCCTGAGGTGCGTTTCCATAGAGTTTCCAAATTTCGAAAAGGAACCACTCATCAAATTGAAACGTCGAATCAGGTCGACGATCCATTGAGGTATCTTCTTTTCGCACTTCAACTCCAAGACCACAGAATTCCCCGGCTCCTCGAAACTATCCGGATGATCATAGTGGCACAGCTGTCTGTCATTCGGGGCAACACACCACTCCGTCATCTCCTGATACCGGAGATCGCGATCAAAGGTGACCCTCGCATAATCGTCCGTATGGGAAATATAGGCCTTGCGCCGATATTGAGTCAAAATCACGGGTCCTGTATTATAGGTCATTTTCATTCTTAAGAATTCTTCCAAATTTTCTTGCGAGGACTCCTGAATGTCTGCCGGCACCAGGTTGCTCTCCAGGATTTCCCGCCAGTTGGCCGAATAAACTAAAGCTCTTTTCTTTCTCACGAATTCTCTGAGCTTATGTTTGACCTCAAAAAAATAGGGCGGCTTAGGCATATCGCCATAAGAGCGAATGCGCATATTAAAACTATAGGCATTCGCCAACTCCTTAGCGCGAAAGATGTAAAAGTTTGGCGAATCCAGGTAAAGACTGTTGATGGTATAGAACTGATCTGGTGATATTTGGGAGTAATAGTCCATATCACAATACATCTCGACATACCTGGAGATAGGCCCTACCAAAGAAAGTGGAATAAGGTACTTCAGTTCATAGCGCTCGAGAAACAAGGGCGAAACGGGGCCGCTCACAAAATCCCCGATTGGTCTTTTGAAAGATAGTTCACCTCAGGGTGCTTAGAAAGCAGACCACTTTCCACCAAAAAATCTAGATACAACATCGTGATCTCTTGCTGTTGATTCAGGAGTTCCAGACCTTCCTGTTTTTCATACAAACGAGCTTCAAGACTGCCTAAGGGATCTTGAGCGTTCTTTACAATCTTCACATTTGAATCTGCCATGTTTTTATATATATCCACAAGATTCAAAATCTGTAGCTTCATGACCATAAGTTGATCTCTGTTACTTTCGATATCTCTCTGCTTCAGAGCTTTCTTTAAAATCAATTCATTTTGCTTCTGCCTTTGCAAATCATCACTCCCCAAAAAAGGTATTTGCAACGTCAGCTCCGCTTTATATTCCTTTTCTTCTTTGGCTTCGGAATAGGTAAGCTCCATTGATTTCACCCATTGCCGGTCTCGGCCCTGAACGATTCGCAGCTCCTGGTCCAGCTCGATGAGCTCCTCCTCTGCCACTCTTTTACTCATGGAAGGATGTTCAATTTCTGTTTTTCGCAATCGCTCCGCGATCTCTTCGACCGTGGGCAGCGACAGCGCCAAGAAAGATTCCTGAGTCCATTGAGGCTCCCAGGCGTGCAAACGCTTTTTAAGAAGCGCCTGTTCTTGATTTACGATTTGAGTGCTTCGCTGGTACTTGAACAGATCTCCCCGAGCCCCCATAAAGGACTTCGGAGTCGCTCGACCCGCTTTCAGAGAGACGGCTTGTGCCTTAAAATACTTTTTAGATAGTTCGGATACATCAGTAAGAAATTTATTTCGCTGTTCGTTCAACTGAAAGGCTAAAAGTGCTCGGTAGCGGTCGCGCAAGGCCCACGCAAGAGAGGTTTCCCTCATAACACCGCCCTGTCCACTCACCGATCGCCCACTCTGCCATTCCGGCCAAGATTTGAAATTAAATTTTATCCCCAGTTCCGATTCAGATTTTTTATTGTTTTCATACCCGAAAGTGGCCTCTACATTCCGAAAGGGATTTTTAGAATCTGTCGCTTGAAGTTTACCATGGGAAAGATAGGTCCCATCTTGCCAGGCCGTTTTGAGCACCAGCTCTGGTTTAACGGCATAGCTAGGTAGCCCAAAAATTAGAAGCAGTAATAAAGACATCAGTTCCCTCCCGAGGACCTTGCCAAGGGAACCACAACGAATTTTCCTCCGTTTTTAATATCGAACACACCGATCAACTCTTTCCGTTGCGGCAAAGCGCTGAGCCCTTCCAAACGAGGCAGTTCAAAATCCGCAAGGCGCACGGCCTCACCGGTCTCTCGGGAAAGCCTCCAAATGGCACTGCAGCTTTGCTGACGACAGGAAGTGCTAAAATAGGTTGTCTCACCAACCATAAAAATATCAGTAAGTCGCATTTCTTGATCATCTCGGGCTGGGATCATGTGAAATCTGGAGTTCACTTTTATCTCCTGAGGGCTTAGTTCTTGAGACTCGAAAAGCTTATCGACATCATCCACCACCAAAATAATCCCTTGATTTCGTTCAAGGACGGGTCCCTTCAGCGCTAAATAGAGTTTTCCCTTTGCAACGACATGCCCCTCGATTTCGAGTTCATTTTTTTCTTCGTCAGCCCGAGCTGCAATTTCATTCAAGACCTTGTCTTTAGATTTTGCCATCGCCTGCAGCAACAAGGGCCTCAGCTCCACTTCATCTTCAAGGCGGAGATTCAAACCTTTACGCAAAACGCGAGCAAAGAGCGATCTTTGACTTTTTTCTTTCCCCCGTTTGGTCTTTGACTGAGAACTCAATAAATAAAGTAAATCCCCCTCACTCGAAAGTGATTCAATGTCCTCCATTTTCTCTAGACGCTCAATTGGTAGAACACGATCCAAAACCTCGCCGTCTTCATTCATTAATAAAATCAGTGGCCGATCCTCTGGGTTGTCATCGGAAATGAGAGCGAACTGCTTCATCTCTGGAAGATAGGCAATACCTGAAATTTCAGGTTCCAACTTTTCGCGCACACTTTCAGGAAAAATTATATCCCTGGGCTCTGAATAGATCTGGGGCTTTTTAAGACTCATGCGTAACTCGTCAGCTTGCGCTTTGCGAAGAAGTGACAACCCCCAGCCTTTTTGCACACTCACTTTTTCGCCTAACAAAAATCCATTTTGTGGAGGGATCTTGATAATGACCTCTCGTCCCCAAGCCGTCAGTGTTTGAATTCGCAAGAGTCTTTCTGGTATCGGTACTATTCGAGCTCCTACACTTGCCACTTGACCCAAAATAGTTTTTCCTGTTGAGGAAACGACTTCGACGGCTTCCCCGACTTTGACACTCGAAATTAGATGCTCATTGAGATAACCATTTACATAACTGGGATTCATCGGCAAGAGAGTGATGACGGCCGCAAAGGCTGGCACTTTTTCACCGATTTTAAAGTTCACACCACCAACTGTTCCCTCAACTTCTGCAAATACAAATAAATTACGACGCCGATTCTCAATGAGCTCCATCTCGCGACGCGTGTCCACGATGTCCACCAGCAAGGGGTCGGCTCCCGCAACCAAGTCTCCCGCGTCTTGAGTGATCCGGGAAATTTGTTTCCGCAGTTCTCTTTCTGCTCGCAATTTGTCATAGCGAGATTTTAGAACTCGAAGCTGCAGATCAAGATCCATTTGATTGAGCTCAGCGAGGAGATCACCTTTTTTGACAATTTGTCCAGGTTGTACATAAAGGTGTTTGATCTCAGCAGAGTTTTCGAAGTTCACTTGAAACTCTCGCGATTCCGCCACACCCAAAAAGCTAACGGAAGCGGTGTTCAAAATAATTCCCAATGCAAGGATCAGAAAAACTGCCGAGCACCATGCATAGAATAAAAAGCGATTCTCAGTCCCAATCACATCTAGCGATAAGGTTCGAATCCATGACTTATTTTTTTTCATCTCAACTAAACCTCAATTATGGATTCTTGATTCATAAAATTCAAACCACGAACGGACTGAAGCTCACCGAGAGCCGCGACCAATTGGGCCGAAGACACTTGCGGCTTTAAGCGTATTTGATAACTAAAGTCCAAACGATCGCCCTGCCCTACCTCTCGAATACTTGCTAAGGCAAAATGACGACAAACCTCTTCCAAAACGACCTCCACCTGACGCTGGTCCTTTTCTGTGCGCAAAAGATTAAAACGCAAGAGACCATCAAACTGGGGACCAGATGCAAAGGGAGACTTTTGCAGCACTAATAATGCCAGAACAAAACAACCTGTTCCCAATATCGCAATACCGTAGGCATGCACTCCCGAAGCCAGACCAATTGCAAGGGATGCGAAAATAAAAAACATGTCCCGGGGGTCTTTCACATTCGTTCGAAAGCGCAACAAACTCAAAGCCCCGATCATTCCTATTCCCCTGGCCACATTGTCACCGATGGCTTGCATAGCGATCGCAATCACAATGGGTAGTAGAACGAGACCATGCAAAAAATTAAGTGAATAGGATAGACCTCTGAATGTTTTCACATAAATCATGGCCAGAATTGTGCCCAGCACGAAGCTCAGCAAAAAAGCATAAATTACTGAAATCCACGTGGGATTTGCAAAGGATGAATTGAGAACCGAAAAGTCCAACATAGATCCTCCTCTAGGAAAGATCAGACTTTTCTCAACACTTAGGTGTGTTGCCAATCAATTTTTAAATCTGGAAGGAATCACATGAGACGCGACAAATGACAGATTTGTCACTAGGAGGGGCTCATAAAATAATGCCCCTCATGACGGAAGTTAGCGAGTCATTTCTTTTACCGTCTTATTTATCCAATCAAAGTAAAAGATGGCGTTTGTATAGATACCTTTGTTGTCACAAAGAGGACTACCACGGCTGGTAACTCCAAAAAGATAAAAGTTCCCTTGGCTTGAGATGAACGCGGGTCCTCCTGAATCTCCAGAGCAAGTTCCTTTACCTTTTGACTCATCAAGAACAACCTCAGTGTAACCCACATACTTAATTTGAGTCGAAGTTTGGCGCAAAGGACCATCTCCAGTCATATCAACTTCATAACAAAGATTCATCTCGTCATCACAAAGAACCTCACCGTCTTCAAGCTGCTTCTCGGTTACTTTTTTCGGATTTACTTCTTCTTGCGTCACTTCGTTAACACCAAAACCCGCAACAACTACGGGAACACCCGGCTTCAAGATTTTATCGTCTGGCAAAAAAGTCGCTGGCGCATAGCCCTCTGGTATTTTCCCAGCAAAACGCAGGATCGCAATATCACCGAGATCAACTTCTTGGTTTTCAGTTTCAGGAGAATTCCAAGAAGGATGCGTGCGCGCAGCCGTCACCTGATGAATTCTTTCTTCAATAACGTCCTGCTCGTGTGAATTCAAATACTCATAGACATCATTTCCAAAAACGATTTTCAAGTTTCCAGGTTTTGAAACACAGTGAGCTGCTGTAAGGACAAAATTGGGGGCGATTAAGGTCCCGGTGCAAATTCCGTTGTACTCCTTATCGAAGATTCCGACGATACTGGACGCAATGGGTGCACCTTCTTTGACTTCAAAGCCTCCCATGATTCGTGAAGCGCTCTTATTTTGAATCTGGCTGCCCCATTTAGGGCCGCAGGACACGAATAGAAATGAACTCAGCAATAAAATTCGCAACAGAACCCCCACCTGAAAATGAACGCGCATATATAGAGTTCACATTACAGGGCGGCAAGAGTTTTTTGAAAATAGCTCGACCTGAGGGAAGAACCTTGTCCCCCCTCCTCTCAAAGCATAAAGTACAAAGCATGAAAAATTTTTATCAAGAGGGCCCAAACCTCACAAACACTTTTAGATCCGACGAATTGCTGCAGAGCTTCCTAAAGTCAGTTCTTCCGCTTGAAGCCCAAAAAAAAGCTCTGCCCCATTTAGATAAATTAGGTGAACGAGCTGTTTCCGATTTGTGGAGATGGGCTGCCGATGCGGAAGGCCATCCCCCGGTTCACATCCCTTTTGATCCCTGGGGCCGTCGAGTTGACAATATTCAGGTATCGGAAGGTTGGAAAAATCTAGAAAAAGCCGCCTCTGAAGAAGGCATTGTGGCCACGGCCTATGATCGAGAGTTCGGGTCTTACTCGCGCGTTTATCAAATGGCCTTACTCTATCTTTACTCACCAAGTTCCGCGATTTTTTCCTGTCCTCTTGCTATGACCGACGGTGCCGCACGGGCGCTAGAGCTCTACGCCGAAGACGATCTCAAAAAACGAGCTCTTCCACACTTGATATCGCGAGAACCGAAAACCTTTTGGACAGCAGGCCAATGGATGACCGAAAGAACTGGCGGCTCTGATGTCAGTGGGACATCCACTGACGCGCTGGTGTCTCTGGCCCCCTCTGCGTTCAATGCGACTCACTCCCTTCATGGAACCAAGTGGTTCACTTCAGCAACGACATCACAAATCGCCCTAACGCTTGCTCGAACACAGGGGGCTCCCCTCGGTTCTCGCGGTTTGAGCCTATTTTACCTTGAATTACGCGACGATCAAAACCAACTGAACCAAATTCAAATTCATCGCCTTAAAGACAAGTTAGGAACGAAAGCTTTGCCGACTGCCGAATTAAATTTGGATGGCACGCCTGCACGCTTGATCGGTGTTGAAGGCGAGGGAGTAAAGCGCATTGCCAGTGTCCTTAATATCACTCGGATCTATAATTCTATCTGCGCCCTCGGGCATATGCGACGCTGCTTAGACTTAGCCCAAGATTATTCTCGCAAACGCAAAGCCTTTGGAAAGCTTTTGATTGATCACCCTTTGCATCGAGAAACACTTTTCAATCTAGAAGCAGACTTCCGTCGCTGTTTTGGTTTTAGCTTTTTTGTCGCTCACCTATTAGGCAAAGAAGAGGTCGGGGAGATTTCATCCAGCGAGCGCGTTCTTTTGCGCACACTCACTCCCGTCGTCAAACTCTACACGGCAAAAAAGGCAATCCTCATTGCCAGTGAAGTTGTCGAAATGTTTGGTGGCGCCGGATACATAGAAGACACTGGTTTACCACGCCTATTGAGAGACGCCCAGGTTTTTGCGATTTGGGAAGGTACAACAAATGTTTTATCGTTAGACATGCTACGTGCCTTTGAAAAAGAGCAGGCCTTACCGGTCCTGCTTGAATACCTTAAGAAATGCAAAGCCATGTCCAAGGGAACTCCGGCATTTATGTCTAAATTTAAAGAACTCGAAGCTCTGCTCGACGGCTTAAAGATGGCCACTCCAAGCGATTGGGAGTCTCATGCACGAAAACTCTCGCTACTTGTTGGAGATGTCATGAGTGAGAGTCAGCTGTCTGAATGCTATTTGAAATAAAAAAGGCCGCTGACTTATAAATCAGCGGCCTTCTCAATTTACCGTATCTTTTTTCTTCCGGTTCCGAATTATTTAAAACGAAACTGGAGTCATCAGAGGCAACTTGGCAGCATCGGAGTTACCGATGATCATACCTCGGACCCGAGAATGACGTGTTTGTGGATTGAAAGGAAGGCCTTTGTAATCCGGAGCTTCCGTTGAAGGAACCCATTTGCCATTTCCATCAATCTTCCAAGCTTTGAAGTACATTGAGATTTTCGTACCTTCGATTAGATAGTCAACCTCTGTGCCTTCTCCCGCCAACTTAAGGGCCGCTTGGAAAGTAAATAGATTTTGCGCCATTCCTTCTCCAAACTCACCATAAGCTGCAGCATACGCTTTTGGATTACTTCTCGCGTATTTGCTCATCTTACGAAGAGCCGAATACATTTTGCTCATCATGCGGTTTGTGTCTCGCTTAACCGATGATTCACAAATACGATTGGTCACGCCATCAATCATGTCGTTACAGTATTTGTAAGGATCACTTCTGCGTTCGAAATAGTCGTAATACTGATCGGAAGCAATATCAATAAATCGATTCAAGCTCATTGTTTGTGCAGCTTTCATCAGATTCATTGTGTTTTGCTCATTGAAGTACACGTTAAATTCAATTCCCGTGTATCCCAAGTCACGATCTGTAACACTCACCATCAGGTGATTGAGACCTGTTTTCTTAACTAGCTCACGCATTCCATCTCGCAGTTTTGCACCACTGCTCTTTTCATGACGGAAGGCATAGCTGTAAGTACCAAAGGTACTCGCCATGTGCTCTTTCGTATCCCAGTTGTCGACGGTATAGTGAGTGCCGTAGAACATAAAGTCTTTTTCTTTATGCTTGAACCAGAAACGAGAGTCTTCTGAATCTGTATAGATTCCATAGTGAGCTTTAGCCGTATTGTGATCCATATGCAGATCCGTCGCACTATAACTTTGCACTTTGCCTTTGCTATAGGTCTTGTTCCAAATAATTGGTAACGAGAACGACTTGCTAATAACTCGCCCCGTAGAAACGGTACGGAAGGTTTCTACCTTCACAACTGGAGGCAGCTCGACAAAGTTCAGCGGTTTATTCATTGCGAATTGTTCAGACGCATAGACATTTCCGCGGATCATATCTTCGTAAGCTTTACGGCCCACTTCAGTTTTCAGATCATACAAGAATGAGAATCCATCATCCGAGGCCATGAACTGCTCCGTTGATAAAGTCATGATAGAGACATTCGTAAAGAGTGAGAAGGACTTCAAACGCCCCTTAGTCATCTTAACGTAAGCTTTATCCTGACCAACCTTTTCAACATAAGTTTCCCAAGAACCTTGTGCTAAATGGGCGGCTCCGATACCTATAGGACCCAGTCCTGCTCCGGCAGAGAAAATAACTCCACCGTGTCCGACATAGGTGATGCTGTCTCCCGCATCCCATTTATCAAGCTCAGCTGCTGTTCCCGGAACTTTATTTCGCCCACCCATATCCTTGGCACGATCCAAAGTTGAAACATAGCGGACGGACTCTGTGTATTTACCGATGATTGGCAACACGCCTACATGGGCCCAGAATTCATCTTTCCATCCAGATGCATGGTCATACCACCACTTCACCTGCGCACCCAAACCAACTTCAATTGAACCGTAGACTGTTTTTTGGAAACCATTTTTGTAATTTCCATATACCAGTGAATCACGCGATGATTTCGCATCGTATTTTAAGATTTCTCCGGACATTGGTTCCGGCTCGAACTGTGGCGTCAAGTTGACGATATAAGTGCCGAAGTCGAAGGCCAAATGAAAGAGAGGAGCCAATTTGTGTTTGAGTTCTTCCTTTTCCTCTTTCGGGAAATCTTGACCGGTCTCTCCAGTTTCTCCGTTCTCACCGGTTTCACCAGTCTCTCCGTCCTCACCAGTCTCACCAGTCTCACCAGTCTCACCAGTCTCACCGGTCTCACCGGTCTCACCAGTCTCACCGGTCTCACCGGTCTCGGGATTTTTACCATCGCGACCGTCTTTGCCATGCTTTCCATCACGGCTACCGTCGCGGCCGTCCTTGCCGTCTTTTCCATCACGGCCACCATCGCGACCGTCCTTGCCATCTTTTCCATCACGGCCACCATCGCGACCGTCCTTGCCATCTTTTCCATCACGGCCACCGT
>JBBKWD010000106.1:0-17893 GCA_037968775.1 Bdellovibrio sp. | reverse complement strand
GATTATCTCATTATCTCATTATCTCATTATCTCATTATCTCATTATCTCATTATCTCATTATCTCATTATCTCCGTTTCAGAGGGAGAATCTTTAAGGGTTCCAAGTGTGAGCTAGGCGATTTTGAAAAAGTGGAGTGACCTCCGATTTTTTGGACACGGTGAAAGGTTCAGGACTCCTTGTGCTTGACCGGACTTCGCATGCCAAGAGCTGAGCGCGGAGCAACGTCAATGGATTCAAAAACAAATCACACTCGCAGCGAGGGCGCTTTGCGTTGATTCGAATTTGTAATATAATATTTCTTGCGACATTTTTTGAGTTCTTATTATTCCCTTTGTGAGCACGACTATCCGTATTCGCAAGCCGCCTTGTTTGAAGAATAAGATCTTCGTGTCGAGGCGATAATCGCGAATGAACCGTTTGATTTTGGGAAAGCCCACAACAGCATATAGCTTGAGAAAACCTCAAAAACCAACTTCTAAATGCCGTGGTATACCTGCTCTCAACAAAGGGGTTTGCGATGAATCTTAAAACTATTTCGAATAAGGAGCTTCTCGATCGCATGGGGAAACTGGCTCGAACAGAGCGAAAGACTACGCATTTGGTTTTGCTTCATATTGTTGAAATAGAAAGTCGTCGAATCTATGCCGAAAGAGGGTATGACGGCATGTACTCCTATTTGACCAAAGAACTCGGATACTCGGAGGGTTCCGCTTATCGTCGTTTGCAATCAGCTCGTCTTTTGAAGCGGCATCCTGAGATCGCCAGCAAAATCGAAGACGGCAGTTTAAAGCTTTCTCAGCTAACCCAAGTTCAGAAGTGCCTTCAGGCAGATCGGCAAAAAGGTCACCCTGTGTCTGAGGAGAAAGCTCTCGAAATTCTGAGAAAACTTGAAAATCAAAATTCATTTCAGACTCAAAAAACTTTATCTTTGGAGTTGAATCATCCGATTCAAACTCTCGAGCTCGTAAAGCCTCAACAGGATGATTCTGTGTGTTTGGAAATCACATTTACGGCAGAGCAATTTGCCGAACTCATAATCTTCATGCCGCGCAGCTGGCGGGGATAGTGCGGCCATTAGCCAATAGGAAAGCAGGGTCTTAAATTCGAGAGTAATAAGAGACTGCGTGGGCCAAGACACGGTTGACCTTTTTCGAAATAGGACTCATTCTTGTAAAATGAATTCATTAAAGCTAATAGTTCTGCACGATGATGAGACTCAAGAGACCGCCGAAGTGTGTGTGGATGCTCAGTTGCTTGGCGAGTCGGTTCGATTTCTATTGGACACGGGTTGTGCTAAAACGACCTTGAGCTTTAGTGATTTGACCTCGCCACTTGTTTCGCATGGGCAAAAGTTATCTTCTGGAACATTAGGGCGCGCCGAAGATGATCTTGTTGATATTCCAGATTTTAAGGCGGGTCCTATACAAGGGAAAAATCTTCAGCTGTCTCGATCACAAGCTGGACGGCCAACAAAGAATCTTTTGGGTATGGACTTGATGAAAGATCACTGTTTGGAATTCTCTTTCAGTCGCAGCGAAGTTTGCAAAATTGATGGCTCCGATAAAATTGCGAAAATGGCAATTAATGATCTCTCTATGGAACGAGGTCTTATTCCCTACCTCCACTTTGAGCTGGATGGTTCCATAGTTAATACCGTTTGGGATACCGGTGCGGGAATCACAGTTGTGGATTCAGGGTTCATTGCGCGAAATCCGGCGGCATTTGAAGAGGCTGGTTTTGAGGTGGGAACCGATTCGACAGGGACTCAGCAAAAGACACCTATGTTTTTAATGAAAGCCATTAGAATCGGAGATACGGATTTTCATTCTCACAGGGTTGCCGCGGTTGATTTTTCTCACGTCAATACGAGCGCACAGCTTGAGATCAAAATAGATATCATTCTGGGGTACAACGCCCTCAAGCAGGTTGATTGGATTTTTGACTTCCCCAATAGAAAGTGGGGAGTCATCAAGAGGAATGTCGATTAACGTGGCTTTGAAGTTAGCAAGGAACCAATTAGATATCATTACTCTGGCGGTATTTATGACGGCGGAATTCTTCGAGGGTCATAAAGCCATAGGTTTTTTTGCGGTAGATTTCGACGGCTTCGGCTTCGATATCGGTTAAAACGTCGTCCATGAAGTTTAAAGGGATATTTCCCTGTCTCATCAAATGCAGAGCGTAAAGATGCACGACTCTTTGGATAAAATCCTGAGAGCTTTCGCGCATACGTCTGGTTTCTTTTAGCTGGGCATCCATGATCTGGTGTAGTTTGTCGGATTTCATATGCTTTGTTTATCGGAAAGAGGCCGCGGAACCTAAGCTGAGTCCTAGAAATTTAGCCTTAAGCATGAGAGACTAGGCCCATGAAGGCCTTGACCCAACAAGAAATTGAACAATTTGTGACAACTTTTCGCACACATTTAGAAGGTGCGCAGTTGCAAGACGTCTTAGCCAACGATCGTGGGCTGGCCTTAGGCTTCCATCGGGGCGGGACTTATTGGTTGATCCTGGACCTTGTGCCGAATACACCGATGATGCTGCTTTTTCATAATCAGTGTCCTTTTAAAAAGGCGAGCAAGACAAAACCGGCGGCCCTATTTTTAAACTCTCATGGTCGGGATCTTTTGTTCCAAGATATGTGGGTCGAACAAGAGTTGGGACGGGTTGTGAAGATTCGCCTCAGAAACTCCAGCAAAGAGTGCGAGATCGAAGTTCAACTCCTTCCGCGCAGTGCAAATCTGATTGTTAAGGCCGAGGGGAAACAAATTGCTTGGGAAAAGCCTCAAGAACTAAAGCCAGCTCCCCATGTCGAGAATCCGCCAGAGCCAAGATCTTTGGAAGAGATTCACACAGAGTGGCTGGCTCAACAAAATTCAAAACAGAAATCCAGTCTGGATCCCGTCGCGCAATGGGAAAAGCAACGGCAAAAGGATATCGATAAAAAAACCAAAGCGCTTGTTGAGATTGAAAAACAGATCAGCAGTGACAAAGATCAAGTGTGGGCCGAAGCTGGGCAACACTTGAAAGCTTCTGGACTTACCGACATACCCGAAGAGCTCAAAAACTTTATCGACCGCGAAAAGTCCTTAAGTTGGAATATTGAAAATTGCTTTGCGAAATCAAAACAACTTCACGCCAAAAAAGATGGAGCTCGTACTCGCTTAGAGATTTTATCCAATGAAATTCAAAAGCTCGAAAAGGCCCGTTTCAAGGAGCGTGTCGTCAAGCCTTCATTGGTGGATTTGATGCAAAAGACTGATGCACGCGGGCGGAAGTTAAATTTGGAATCAGGTGCGATTGCTTACTGTGGAAAATCGGCGGTCGATAACTTAGCTCTGCTTCGCCAGGCAAAGGCTTGGGATTATTGGCTGCATCTAAGGGATTTTCCGGGGGCCCATGCCATTATACATCGCCAAAGGGACCAACTGATTACCGAGGAAGAGTTCATGAGCGTCTCTACTTGGGTGGCTAAGGAATCTTTGGGCTCAAAAGGTCTGCAAATAGGGCAAAAAGTTGCCGTCGTGATCGTTGAGTGTCGCTTTGTTCGTCCGATCAAAGGCGATAAGCTGGGACGCGTGAACTATCATTCGGAGAGAACCCTTAATTTCACTCTGCGTTAAGGCATTGACTCGGGCTGTGTGAGGTCTAGAATTTCCTCATCTGTATAGAGGAGATTCCAGAGATGATTGAAGTCAAAGATCTCACCAAAGACTACGGGACTCGTCGGGCCATCGATCGGCTGACTTTTTCTGTAGCAAAAGGCGATGTGGTTGGTTTTCTTGGTCCGAATGGCGCGGGCAAATCAACGACAATGAAAATCATAACGGGCTTCATGGCCCCGAGCAGTGGCACGGCATCTGTTGCGGGCTTTGATGTTTTCGAAAACCCCATTGAAGTCAAAAAACGCATCGGCTATTTGCCAGAGACACCTCCGGTATACACGGACATGTATGTGCGGGATTACCTGCGCTATGTGGCAGCTTTAAAACAAGTTGAAAAATCGAAAATTGAAAAGCTTGTGGATTCAGCTATTGAAAAAACAAACTTAGGTGATGTGCAAAAACGTTTGATTCATCATTTATCGAAAGGCTTCAAGCAACGAGTCGGCATAGCGCAAGCTATCGTCGCGGACCCCGAGGTTTTGATTCTGGATGAGCCTACTGTTGGGCTTGACCCCAAGCAAGTGGCGGAAATTCGTGATTTGATCAAAGCGCTTAAAGGTCAGCACACGATTATTCTTTCCACACATATTTTGCCCGAGGTTCAAGCGACCTGTGAAAAAATTGTTATCATCCACAATGGTAAAATTGTCGCACAAGATAGCATTCAAAATTTGGCCACCATGGAAAAGGGGCGGAGTCGTTTGCACATTCGTTTGCGCAAGGATGTTGATGATATGAAAAATATTTTAAGTGATTTTTCTCAAGTGGTGTCTTTGCAAATGGGAGCGACTCACAAAGAGTGGCTGGTAGATATTGATGGTGGCGATGAAGCCGTGGATGCGATCTCTTCGCGACTGGTAAATAAGGGCTTCGGTCTGCTAGAGCTCAGTCCTTCCAAGCTGGATCTTGAAGATGTGTTCCTAAAGTTGACCTACGGACAAGCGGGGCGTGAAGTATGAGTGGCGCAGTGACGATCTTTAAAAAAGAGATAAAAGGTTTTTATTTTAATTCAACCTTCTGGGTGATCTGTTTCTTGGTAAGCTTAGTTTTTAGCTGGGTGTATCCGATTCAATTAAATTTATTTTCTCAGTTGTTGACGAACTATGTGATGCAGCAAGGGGTGCCACAGAATCAGCTCAATATTCATTATGGAGTTTTCTTAAGACAGCTTTCTTATTTGAACTTGTTGCTGATTTTTGTTGTTCCCGCGTTAACCATGAAGCTTTTTGCAGAAGAGAAAAAACTGCGCACCTTTGACTTGTTATTAACCTCGCCAGTGACCTCGGCAGAAATCGTTATCGGTAAATACTTTGCGGCTCTCGGAGCTGTGGCGGGAATTGTCTTTTTGGGCTTCATATACCCTTTGGCAACATCTTCATTGGCGAAATTGAATTGGCCGCCACTGTTTATTGCCTTCATGGGCATATTCCTTGTCGGTGGAGTTTATACGGCCATGAATCTCTTCACCTCGTCGTTAACGGAAAATAGTATTGTCGCCTATGTGGCCTCGGTAATCTTGAATATTTCAATTTGGTTTGTAGGCATCGGGGCTGAAGTTGTCGATGGTGAAATAGCTCGAAAAGTTTTTGAGCATGTATCGCTCAGCTCGCATTTATCGAGTTTAGTCGAGGGCACGGTACGTACCAATGGTTTGATCTTTTTCATTAGTATCATAGTGTTGTTCTGTTTCTTGGCAGAGCGTGTTGTTGAATCTTCACGGTGGAGATAATTGTGAGCAAGCTAAGTAAGATCGCATTCGTATTAGCAGGTATTTCGTTGGTTTGTATGTTCATCACGCGCTACCTCCTAGGGGAATGGGTGAACTTTTGTTGGGTTGCTTTGGGTCTCGCAGCCGTTTTTATTCTTTTGGGAATTATCAAAGACCGCGTGATGTTCAAAGAGTTTATCACCATGAAAACGACCAAAGAAGGCATGAGCATGGGGGTCTTGATCCTGTTGATGCTGGTGCTTTTAGGCGTGGTGAACTATTTAGGAGTTCGTCATTCAAAAACCTGGGATTTTTCAAATGCTCGGTCCAATACCTTATCACCACAGTCTATTAAGCTTGTGAAGGACTTGGATTCAGATCTTAAAGTTTATTTTTTCTATAAGAAAGGCGTGGAAGGAAACGAAGAGAATCGCCGTTTATTCCGCGAGCTCATCAAAAAATACCAAGATCAAAGCGCAAAGGTGGTTTTGGACTTCGTAGAGGTAAATGAACAGCCAGATCTAGCCAAAGAGTTTGGTGTCGATAAGGGGAGTGGTGTCGTTTTCCTGGACTATAAATCCCGCCGTAGTCGGATCGAAAAAATTGAAGAGCAAGAGTTCACCAGCGCTTTAGTTAAGGTGACTCGCGAAAAAAACAAGACCATTTATTTTACGATCGGCCATGGAGAGATGAGCCTAGATGAAAGCAAAGAGGCTCTTGGTCTACACTCTCTGAAGATGCTTTTGGAAGGCAGTCGTTACACAGTTAAAACTTTGGCTCTTAGCCAAAACCCAAAGATTCCAGCCGATGCCGATGCGATTGTTGTCGCGGGCCCCGTTCAGGGGTTCCAAGATTTTGAGATCAAAGCTTTGGAAGAGTATCTAAAAATGGGGGGCGGGCTATTCTTAGCTATCGAACCGCAAAACTCTGCAGGTCTGGAAAAGCTTGTGAACAAAACGGGTCTGTACTTCGAAAATAACTATGTTTTCAATGTTGTCGAAACTGTGATGGGACGAGCCATTAATCAAGGTCCGACGATGGGAGCTGAGTTCTCTGCAACTAATAAAATCACTAAGAGCTTTAATAAGGGTGAGGTGACACTTTTCCGATATCCACAAGCTCTAAAGCAATCACGGACACCGGCGGCTAATATGGTGATTGAGGAAGTCGTCAAGACGGCTCCTCAAGCGATGGCCTTTCAGAGTGTGAAAATTTCTGGTGAAGGTCCGGAAGGCAGCTTTGCCTTAGTTAATGAGGTGAGTGGACGCTGGCCAGATTCTCCTGAAAAAAGTTTCACGATGATCGTCGCAGGGGACGTGGACTTCCTAACGAATCAAATGCTTTACCAAAACCTCAATAGAGACTTGGTTCTGAATTCCATTGCCACTCTAGCTAAAGAAGAGAGTCTGATCAGCATCACCCCGAAAGAGGCCCAAGCGACTCAGATGGTGATGACAGAAACTCGTTTTGCTATTTTCTTATTTGCATTCATCATCCCATTGCCAATTCTATTGCTCGGCACCAGTGTCGGTCTTTGGATGAAAAGGAGAAACGCCTAGTATGAAAATTAAAGGTCGTTCCATTTTAGTTATCGCCTTGCTGGTATTCGGCAGCTATGCCATTTACGATTTTATGCACCAGAAAACCGTTAGCGAGCAAGATGCCCAGGAATCACGTCTGTTGACAGTGGAGTTTGATCAGGTCGATAAAGTCGAACTTGAGAACCCTAACGGAAAAATCGTATTAAAAAGATCTATTGATGGCTGGAGCATGGAAGAGCCGTTGCAAGACTTGGCCGACAATATGGCCGTCGAAGACTATATCAAGTCTTTAGCGACAGAAAGAATCATGGAAGTCGCCAAGGAAGGCTCCCAAGATGGTGAAAGCATCGATTGGAATACCTATGGGCTAGAAACACCGCATGGTAAGGTGACCTTGACCAGCACCGATGGGAAATCGAATACCTTCGAGATTTCTGATAAAAGGAATTTCGAAGACAATATTTTTGCCCGAAGGGATCAAGAAAATCGGGTTCTCGTGTTGAATTCGATTTGGGAAAAGAAAATTAATAAAACTGTCTTGGACTTTAGAGATCGCCGGTTCTTACGCCATAAGATTGCGAGTGTAGATGAGTTCAAAGTGAAGAGCCAACAGGCGCTGGTACATTTGAAGATGGTGGATGGGAAGTGGACAGCACTTTCACCTGCGAAGATTGAGTTGGATCAAAATAAAGTAAGGGAATTGTTGCAGGTGATCGTGGATGCCAGGGCTTCTGAGTATCTGGAAAACAAAAGCCTACCTCAACATAAGGTGCTCTTTACGGTGGACTTGAATCTTGGGGAAAAGAAGTGGCAAGCTATCGTTGGGCAGGCGCCGAACAAAGCGATTCTAGCCGAAACTTCGGATCCGAAGTTTGTGATGAAAATGGAGCCGGGCGCGTTGGATCGTTTTATCACGTTGAGAGTCAATGAGCTTCAAGCTGAATCCGTCGAGGAAAATGAATCTCAGCCAAAGTCTGCGGATGGACAGAAGGCCATGCTCGCAAATAAAGATAAAGACAAAGTTAAAAAGAAAGTTCAAAAATAATGAATAAAATAGTTGTTAAATCGCCTACGCGTGTGGATTTAGGCGGTGGCACTTTAGACCTCTGGCCATTGTATTTATTTATTCATGGCGCGGTCACAGTAAATGTCGCGATTGATATATACACCACGGCGGAAATCACACCCCATGCGGATTCGACAATTATTTTAGAGTCCTTAGACTTAAAAATACGCAAAGAGTATTCGAATCTTGAAGAGGCCTTGGCAGATAATGACCCCACGATGAAATTGCTGCAAACGCAACTTCGTTATTGGCAGCCGGAAAGAGGTTTTACACTGAAAACATCCTCTCAAAGTCCGGTCGGAGGGGGCCTCGGCGGCAGCTCGAGTTTAACAATAAGCCTCATGAAAGCTTTTGCTCAGTTTTGCGAGCGTCCTTATGGCGACATTCACAAAATGGTCACAGCTGCGCACAATATTGAAGCTGAAATTCTGAATACGCCTACGGGGACTCAAGATTATTACCCAGCGGCATCGGGTGGCCTCAATGTTTTGACTTACAGTTATGACGGCATCAAACAAGAGGTCTTACCTGTTTCCCATACGCCATTGGCGGAAAAATTTATGCTTGTTTACACAGGCAAGGCGCATCATTCAGGTTTAAATAATTTTGAAGTGATGAAGGACTCAGTGACAAAAGACCCTGGTACTTTGCAAGCATTGCGAGACCTAAAAGAAATTGCCATGAAAATAGAGCAGGCTGTGCGGCAAAGTCAGTGGCAAGATTTGGGCCAACTTTTTAAACTCGAGTATGAGGCACGTGTGCGCCTAGCGCCTGAATTTTCCAGTCCTGAGATCAGGCAACTTGCGGAAGTCTCTTTGCAGAATGGGGCCGAGGCTGTTAAAATTTGTGGAGCAGGTGGTGGGGGCTGTGTTCTTGTTTGGTGTCCTCAAGAAAATCGAGCGAAAGTGGCGGAAGCATGTCAAAAGGCCGGATTTCAGGTGATGGACGCAAAACCCGTCGATCCCCAGTAAAGAAAAAAGTCAAAAAAGCGGTCCCTAAAAAGACTGCTGCTGTCACTGCGCCTACCGCAGCGACAAGGAAAAAGAAATCGTCTGCGGCAAAAATAAAATCAACAGTGAGCGAGAAAAAATCCATTCCTCCTGTATTCTCCTCGCTTCAACCGAGCTTTCATCCTCAGAATGATAATCAAGTTCATCGTTTTATCGGTCTTTCTTTGGGCGGTGGTAAAACAGATAAAGCTTGTTTGGCGGTTGTAGAGTTTTTCCCACAGCACAAAAAAGTTTTTTTGTCCCGTTTAGTCGAGAGAATCAAAAGTGATGAGGTCCACTCCGCCGATTTCAAAGTTCAAGAAATTGTCGAGCAGTATCACGGTCAAGTAGACTCGCTTGCTTATGACGTTCCATTCCGATTGCCACTGTCGTTGGAGGCCTGTGTCCAAGGGCGTCCTTCAATTGATGAGGCCAATGCTCCTCATTTAAAGTGGATGTGGGATTACACGCGGAAGCTTCATAAAAAGAAGAAACCGCGAAAGCTTTTTACGCCTTACACCCAGCGCTGTGTAGAGATGTACCTAACCACAGAAATTGAAGAGCCCTTTCATCTTCCTCATGCAATGGGAGCGAATGCGGCCCCCTTGTTGGCTCGCTCCATGTATCTCCAAAATATTTTGAAGTTGCCAGCTATTGAAGTGTTTCCAAAATTGTCGCTGTGGCGTATCGGCAGATCCCTTCAGATTAATAAAAATCATTTAAGATTTCACAAACATTCATTTGGTGGCGATGAAAGTCGCCGTGTGATTTTGCAGTCGCTGAGCGCTCACAACGTGGTTTTCGTCTATGATCAAGATATCAAACTAATGATCGAAAATAATCATGCCTTTGAGGCTTTTGTCTGTGCACTGACGGCATTCTTAAAATTTAAAGGCCTTACAGAATCTCGTCCCGATGGATTCCCCGAGGACGAGGATTGGGTTGAGTTTCCGAAGGCCGCAATCAAGTGGGACAGCTTTTAAAGAATCGTTACTTCTTTTTGCTAGATTTCTTTTTAGACTTCTTACTGTTTTTTGAAACTTTCTTAGCCGGTGCAGCTTCTGCAGCAATAGAGTCCGTCGGAAGCTCTTGTGGCATGTTGACCGACATTTCTGGTACGGTTGAAGAGTCCTCAGCTGCGGGTTTGCTTGCGCACGCAGATAGGGCGAGTGATAAAATACCTGTGATGAAAAGAACCTTATTAAAAGACATTGTGTCCCTCCTGGATATTGATTCTATGCTAAGCTACAAGTCTTCGCACTTGCCAGAGGTAAAAAAAGATTTATTTCAAACTAGAGGATACTAAAATATTCTCTCTGACGGAGGTCGGGTTTTATGTCTCAAACCACAGATTTTTCCTATGTCCATGGCTTTAGTAAGGTCGAGCAAGACCGATTACGGAGACAAGCTCGCTTTGGCGAATTCACAGTTTACGAAAGCATGAATCTTTCTGGAGTCAAAGACCTGCTCGAAGTCGGTTGCGGCGTAGGCGCTCAAAGTGAAATTTTGTTACGAAGATTTCCCGATTTAAAGCTTACCGGGATTGATCGCAGCTCCAAACAGTTGGATTCGGCTAAAGAGCATCTCCAAGGTCTGCGCTTTGCCGACCAGAGATTTCAGTTAAAGGAAATGGATGCCGCGAAACTAGACTTTTCTGTCAATTCTTTTGACGGTGCTGTTTTATGTTGGATCTTAGAGCATGTGGCCGATCCGATTCGTGTTCTTTCGGAAGTACGCAGAGTACTGCGCACAGGATCTATAGTGTATGTGACAGAGGTCATGAACTCTTCTTTTTTCTTAGATCCTTATTCTCCGAATGTCTGGAAGTACTGGATGGCTTTTAATGAGTTTCAGTTAGAACAAAAGGGAGATCCTTTCGTGGGTGCGAAGCTGGGAAATTTTTTGATGCAATTGGGGTACAAAGATATTCGCACAGAAGTGAAAACTTGGTTTTTAGACAACCGTCATCCTCAAGAGCGAAAGAACCATATCGAATACTGGATGGAGTTGCTCTTAAGCGCAAGCGATCAGCTCTTGCAGGCACAAATGGTGACCGAGGAAATTGTAGACGGCATGAAAGAGGAAATGGCCCGGGTAGCCAATGACCCGAATGCAGTTTTCTTCTATAGTTTCATCCAGGCACGGGCGAGAACTTAAATTTCGTCCTTTTTAATCCAGCCTTTTTTGTAAATCCAAAATGTAATTATAAGGACCACCGTCGCCATGGCTCCTAAGGCGAGGTGATATCCATTTTCTAATTTTAACTCAGGCATGTTCTCAAAGTTCATGCCGTAAACTCCCGTGATAAAATTCAGGGGTAAAAAGAAAATAGACACTACGGTCAGAACCCGCATCACTTCGTTGGTGCGATAGGAAGCATCGTTGGTTCGTTGGGCCATTAAAGACAAATGCAAGTTGATCAAGCCGGAAATTTCTTCGTGAATTTCATCGGCATAAAACATCAGCTTACCCAAGGTTTCGCGCAAATCTTCAAGGTCTTCGGCGGGGATTGTGTGGCGAGAACTAATTTTGTTAAATGTATCAAAGGTGAACTTAAAAATTTTACGATACGAAGCGACTTTACGTTTAACGACATAGCCTTCACGCAAGATGTTTCGCCGTTTCAAAGCAAATACACGGGCCTCGATAGCATCTGTTTTATTATCGAGTTCGTCCAAGGGGCCATCGAAGCTTGAAATTGTCTCGTGGCAAAGGGCTTTCACTAGGCTGAATCTTTTGTGGGAAACGAATTCTACGTTGTTACGTTTTTTCTCAATACATGGGAGAGGAAGTCGATGCAAAGTTAGAACAAAATCACGGCCGATAAAAAAGGAAATCTTAGTTGTCAGCTCTTGTGTTGTGGCGGATTTATGCTTTGAACCAGCATCAAAATGTCGCAATAAAATAAAAGTATAATCGCTGTTAATTTCACAGTGAGGCAGAATATCGGGTTCAAGGGCATTGCTGAGTTCCATCAGAGGTAAACTAAATTCTTCAGCGATTTTAACTAAATCAGAATGGGCAGGCCCTTCAAGGTCGACCCATTTGAAATCTGCCCAGTTGTGTTCAAAGCGTTTTATCATAATTAGATGATTAGATAGGATTCAGTGGGTGTCAATCGGGCAGGAGAGGGAAAAGGCCTCCTCTGTGTGGGAAGCCTTGTTGCAGGTCAAGCGACGCAAGCTAAAACATCTGCTCGCAGGTTTGCGCACCCGGACGATGGCGATATTCTTGAAGACGAAGTTTGAAAGTCGCGACGGCTTCTTTGATCGTCACCATGGTGGCAGATATAAGTTGTCCCACTTCGCCAACACCGATATTCACAAAACCTTTGATAAAGGGTGAAATGGAAACTCGCAAGACGCGGGTAGTGTTCATCGAATTTGTAAAAGTCATTCCATCTGCAATTGGGGGAGGCGGCAGTCCCAGGCCCGAGCTAAATCCAAATGCAAAGTGGTAGGGAGATGTGGACTTAAAGCCCGGTGCAGCGGGAGGGTAAAAACTCTGTCCGCGGATATTCATAGTCTCTCGTCCTTCAGGAATATAGGAAATAAAGCCACCCGCTTTAAAATTTATCCCCGCGACAGAAACGACAGGCATAATGGTGTTTTTAAATTTTTCGGGATTGATAAGAACCTGAAAGACCAAGGCTCTAGTTTTGCTGTTGTATCCAAGAGAAAAACCAAGTTCTGCAAGGCCGCCTCGCCCGTGGTGAAAAGATCCCGCGAGACCAATGCCTCCAATAGAACCAACAACGCCGAATTCATTTCTTTTAAGGACTAGAGGTGCCTGATAAAACAGAGTGTAGTTAAGACTACGGATGATACCTTCAATGACTCGTTGTTTTTTCTGTGCCCAAGCTTCTTTTGTGGGATTCCATTCTTTACCAAAAAGTTTTGCTTTGGCATAGCTCAAGGAATTCGAAATGAGAGATCCGGTAAAGATCAATCCTTGAGAATGATGAAGGGCGCGCGCAACCGATCGAGAGATCATGAGACGCGTATGTTCAAACTCGAGTTTTTCCTGAGTATTAAGCTCATTATAGGCCTCAAGCGGATCCACGGGATTGGGAACAATTCCCCCGGCCTTGCGAATTTCCTCTTTTGTGTCCTCAGGAATTTCTAAGCCTAAGGCCGCTCGCATGACGTCGACGTCGGGAACGGTGTGCTCTATTCTATAGAGCCCTTTTTTGCCAACGTTGACCTCATAAAACCACTCTGTTTTAACGACCTGATCCGGTTCTAAGGTTTTTTCCTCGAACTCGAAATCAACAGACAGTGGCTGTTTTTCAATGGACCATGCCTTGTCTAGGGAGAAGACAAAAAGGACAAAAAATGTTACGGCACCGACAATGACTGACTTCATTACGGATATACCTCGCTTTAGGGATTCAGGAGAAGGGAGATGCAATCTTTGATCCCGAGGACCGGGGAGCCGCGGCGCACACCAAAAAGGTACGGCGTACCTTTCGCGCCGTTTTTCGGCAGTCCCTTGAAGTTCTTTCCTTCGGGGGGGGATGGGATTCAATTGGTTGAAGTTGGAACGAGCATGGAACCTGCAATTTCAAGCGGGTGATGAAAGCCTCGTCGTCCATTGTCAGTTTAAGTCTTTTAATAGTTTCCTTGGTGACAAGCCCCGGTTGTGATCAGGGCTTTGTTATAGACAATGCCTCTATTAAGACGACCTATCAGCCCCCCAATATTGAGGTCACTGAACAAGAGGGCTATAAAATTGTTCGTGGTGGCTTAAAGCTTCAGAACTTGGAATCAAGCTATGAAAAAGCCACCAATCGAATCACGATTAAGGGCTCTATCGACTTTGTTAAAAATGACCGCGAGAGTTTAACTTTGGATCTGGAAGGCCAAGTCGACGACCATGGCTTTGCGATCTTAAAGCCACGCGCCGGAACTCATGCGGTTGCTGATATAAAGCTAGGTGGCAAAGTTACCTGTCTAGGTGAAAATTGGGATTGCAGCTCGTCGTTTATGGATATTTATATCGCTCATGCGGGGCACGTGTATCACCATCAAATCGAAGTTCAGCAGCATAAAGCAGAGGGACAGATCCCTGATTCTGGAGCTTACCAGCCAGAGGATGACACGGACCACGATGCAGAAGAAGGCGACGAAGCAGACGATGTGACGGGTCCCTATGTTGGCGATACGGTTCGAGACATCGAAGTTATTTTAGAAATTCCACGAAAAAAATTAGAGTCGGAGCAGCAGCCCGAAAGAACAGGCCCAGTAGAACCAAATGACGATTCAAAAGACGACTCGAACTCTGGCCCGAAGGGTGACACCAAAGAAGAACCCAAAAAAACAACGATCCCGAACGCGAATAAAAAGTCCCAGGCTATTGATCAAGTCAATAAAGGACGGCTGGAGTCTCCGATCAGTGCGCTAGACTATATGTCTGCCCATGCGCCCGCAGGATTTTTTGTATTGCGTCCTCAAAGAAAAACCCATTTTGCCACCAATGAATTGATGTATGTGATTGCTAAAATAGGTGAATTCACAAAAAAAGAGGTACCCGGTTATATTTTGCCGATTGGTGATCTTTCTCGGGAAAAAGGGGGAGCCTTCGGCTCTCATAAATCTCATCAAAATGGTTTGGACGCAGATATTGCCTATTATTTTGAAGAGAAAAAACTTCAGTTTACATTTAATTCTGCAGTGGCTTCAGAAAAGCCAAACCAAGAGTGGATGTTAGAAAAACAATGGAAGCTATTTAAGACATTGAACCGCACTAAATTAGTGGATCGTATATTTATTCATAAAACTCTGAAGAAAGCACTTTGTGAGTTTGCCATTGCTAAGGGTGAAATTCATCAAGAAGACACTCAAGGAGAGGCTTTTGAAATTTTGCGTCGTCTGAGCGGGGACGTTGATCACAACACGCACTTTCATTTGCGAATTAAGTGCAGTAGTGCCCAGGTGCGCTGTCGTCAACTGCCGGATCCGGCAAAAGCCTCAGGGTGTTTTTAGGCAGCCCCGAGGTCCAGTTGCGCCCTCTTAAAAAGATTCCTCCCGCAGTTTCTTGCCAAGCAGCCCATGTCTTGGAACAATGAGCCTATGGCAGATTGGCGCAGTCGCAGTGATATGAATGGAGATGTGGTTTTCTTTCCCTATGTTTCCGAGGGAATGGAAAAGAGTCACGAAGAGGTCTTTCTTTGGGATCTCGATAAAACCTATTTAGATACAACCATCGATTCCCTTTCGGGATTGATGACGACTATTTTAGAAAAAGCCCTGAATAAAAAAAATATTCCTGGAACAAACACCCTTTTGCAATCCTTGTCAGAATTCCGCAAACAGAACAAGGGCTATATGTATTTCCCCATTTATTTTATCACAGCTTCGCCCCCCCAAATGGAAGAGCGCATCTCTGAAAAATTTCAATTGGACAACATCCGCCCTTTTGGTTGCTTCTACAAAGACAATCTTGCAAACCTGCGCCCGGGCCGTTTCTGGCGTTTAACCAAACAAGTCGGCTACAAGCTACAAGCCCTCATGCAACTTCGAACGCGCCTGTCAGAAAACGTAAGACAAATCTGCTGGGGCGATGACAGCGAAACAGATGCCATTATTTATAATCTCTATTCCGACATTTGCGCTCGCCGAATTGGAGCCCATGAAATTCGCATGACCCTTGAAGGTTTAAATGTATCGGGTGATCAAGTGGACACAATTTTAGATCTACAATCACAAATCCCCGAACAAGATCCCGTAGAAAAAATCTATATCAATCTAGCCACCGACACGGACCCCGATTATTATTTAAAATTCGGTAGACGCACACTCGCAACCTACAACACTTTCCAAGTCGCCCTAGATCTCTATCAGGATCGCCGCCTGGCGCTCGAAGGATTGTATGGCGTCATCCAAGACATGATCTACAACTACGGCTACACCCCCGAAGAACTCATGAAAAGTTTCGACGAATTCATACGCCGAGGAGTTCTAGGAGAAACCGCCTATCAAGAAGCTCGAAGTTTCTTTATCGAAAAAGGTCTGCTCTACCCTTCCTATGAGCCATCGGTAAGCCCGCTAAAAGAAAAGCGCGTCGAAGACGGCCACGTTTATGAAATGGAAGGCGTCCACGAGCCCTGGATCCCAGAAAGAATAGACTACCTACACGACTACCGGTAAGAGGTGCGGCAGATCGGCTTCTTCCGCGTTGCTCCTCGTCGGCGTACGGGCGTACGCCTCCTCGTCACGCCTTGAATAAGCCGATCTGCCACACCTCTTACCATCCCACACTTCGTTCGGAGAGGGGGACTTGCTTGTTCGCAAATTCGCTTGGGGGAATGGGGAGCTGAGCTTCTTAGTTTTTCCGGATTCCAATTTTAGAAAATATAAAAAACGAGAAGTGAAGTTAGCAAGGAGCTGCTGAGGGAGTTGGGAGTTTTTAAGCCCGAAGGTCGGCCTTAGCCGGCGCACGATGCGCGAACCGGCGCCAAAGGCGACGGCGGCTTTGAGCAAGGACGCGTGCCGACCGAAGCGGATTGCAAACTCCCAACTCCCTCAGTAGACCCTAGCACGAAGCCATTCCCCGTGCCCGTGCCCGGGCCCGGGCCCGGGTTATTCGAATTTAAGAGGGAAGATTGTGGAGATCGGATCTCCGCTGAAGGATTTGAAGTCGACTCTCCGGGTGACTTCGAGGAGGCATTTCTTGAAGAGAGGATCCGAGAGTGTTGAAGAGATGACTTCGGCTTGCGAGATTTTTCCGGTGCGTTCTATTGTGAACCCGAGTGAGGCTTGACCGACGACTCCGGGAGTTCTTTGGAGGAGTTGGGAGTAGCATTTGAAGAAGGCTGGGCGATGAGTTTTGAGAACGTCTTGTATGAATTCAGTGGGAAGTCCTGTGACGACTGATGATGAGGGGGCGATGCCCTCTGGAGTGACCGGAGCTAAATCGGGAAGCGTTGTGCCGGGGTCTTGTTGCTTGAATTTCAGTTCGTAGTCTCGGGTGGTCCAGCGTTTTCCGTCTCTTGAAATCAGCAGACCATCGCCAGGGCCGAAATTTTCGACCTGAACATCACCGCGTTTGATGATGATCACGGTTCTTTCGCTTTCGACGTCTAATGTGACAAGGGAGCTTTCTTGAATATGGATGCGATCCGTGGAGTCAAAATCTAGAGTGGCATCACCATCGGCCGAGGTTTCAACAGAGTCTAAGGGAAAAAGAGAGGATGCTCGTGTGACCAATTCTTTTTTAGTTAGATTTTTTCTTAAAACGTAAACAGTGCCCAAATTTAATTGCACGCGACCGACGGGTTGAAGTCCGGGGGATCTTTTTTCAGTTTGTGATGCGATGAAAAGAGAAAGGGCTAAGCTGAAAATGCCGATGCCGATAAGAATGAGAATGAGTTTGTTAGTCTTCGCCATAGGGTCACTATAGCGAAGATCGAACTGAAGATGTACTAAATTTACTTTGCAGGTTCGGCTGCCGCTGGAGCCGCTTGATCAGCAGCTGCGGGAGCTGTTGTTTCGGTCGTTGCCGGAGCAGAAACAGGAGCCGTAGGCAACGGCAAGGAATCAACAACGGACTTTTGCTTAGAAGCTGTCATGACTGACAAAGACAAACAAGTGATCGCAAAAAGAATCGCTGACCAAACAGTCATTTTACCAGCTAAAGATTGTGCACCTGTTGCGCCCAACAAAGAGTTTGAGCCGCCAGAACTGCCACCCATACCAAGAGCGCCGTCGCTTTTTGAGTCTTGGATCAATACAAGGACGATCAATGCGATCGCTACGAAAATGTGCAAAATTCCGATGAATGTGGTCATGCTAGTTCTCCCAAAGCCCCACAATATAGGGAAGATGGGGGGGCACGTCCACCCTAAACTGAGCTACTTGCTTCGCCTGTCGCATCGCAACAAATCCATTGTTTCGCCAGGCACCTGAAGGTACTATTAGAGGA
>JBBKWD010000105.1:0-9274 GCA_037968775.1 Bdellovibrio sp. | reverse complement strand
GGTGTGATGGCTGATGCCGCTGCAATCAATGCAAATGTGGCTTTGATTTCTGATGCTAATGGTATTCCTACGCACTCGGCAGTGACGGCGACTGAGTTGGGATATGTTTCGGGAGTGACCTCTGGTATTCAATCACAAATTGATGCCTTAGGTACGGGAGCCACTGGTAAAGTTGCAAAAGCTGGCGACAGTATGACTGGCGCTTTGACCATGAATGCTGAAAACGAAGTTCGTTTCGCAGACACAGACTCTTCGAATTATGTTGGATTTAAATCACCGGCTGTCGTTGGTGCAAATAAAATTTGGACTCTGCCGGATGCTGATGGAACTTCGAATCAGATTCTTTCTACAAATGGATCGGGTGTTCTTTCTTGGGCTACTCCATCAAGTCCAGGCGACGCTTCCTACGCCGCAAAAGGTGTTGTTCAGTTCAATACGAACGAAACGACTTCGGGAGTGACTGTCGCAGCAGGTGTTGCAACGATAAAAAGAACGACCGCAGCTGATGCAAGCACGATCCTTCAATTAGATGCCTCGAGCAAGGCTATGGTTAAGGGCTTGGACTTAAAGGGCACAACGGATTCGGTTACGATTTCGCCAGCGGCGGCTACGGCGGCCTATTCATTGACTCTTCCAGCTGCACAGGGCGGGGCAAATCAAACTCTTTCAAACGATGGCTCTGGTGTGCTTTCGTGGGTGACTGCTTTAACGGCAGTTGATTCTGCTGCGATAACGGACGGTTCGATTGTGAATGCTGATATTAATGCAGCCGCAGCAATTGCTAGAACCAAGCTTGCAAGTGGCACTGCAGATCATGTTCTGATCAATGATGGCTCCGGAGTGATGTCTTCTGAAGCCCAGTTGGCAGTCAGTCGCGGTGGTACGGGTGCTGCCTCAATCGGATCAGGTAACTTGGTTGTCGGCGGTGGCACTGCCGCGGTCACTTCATTGGCAGCAGGCTCAGCGGGCAATGTCGTTTACGCAACGGGCGTTACAACATGGGCAAGTGGAACTCCGGATTCGGCTAATTTAGTAGACAAAACCAGCACACAAGTCATCAGTGGTGCAAAGGCATTCACCAACTATGTACAAATGAGTGCGGCTAATGAAGTGCGTTTTGCAGATGCGGACTCAGATCATTATGTGGGGTTTAAATCTCCGGCGACAGTGACAGTGGATAAAATTTGGACATTGCCAGCTGCTGACGGAACGGCAAACCAAGTACTTCAAACAGATGGCGCCGGTGTTCTTTCTTGGGCCAGTGCCGGTGGCGGAGCTGATAACCTGGGAAATCACACCGCGACGGCTAACATACAGCTCGGTTCGAATTGGTTAAGTGGAGACGGTGGCAATGAAGGCATACGAATAGACGCATTAGGAAAAGTGGGAATTGGAACTGCGGCTCCTGGAAAGCTATTAGATGTTAATGGCGATGCTGTCGTGAATTCCGTTAATATTGGTCGTGGTGGCGGTGCCATTGCAACTAATACAGGCGTCGGTACGAATACGCTGACCTCAAATACATCTGGCCAAAATGCAACGGCCTTTGGGTACGAAGCACTTAAGGCCAATAATATCGGTTTACAGAACTCGGCCTTTGGAGCTTTGGCCTTAACGCTCAATACGTCTGGAACGAACAATCTCGCTGTAGGTTTTGAGTCTTTAAAAACGAATTCGATTGGTGTTCAAAACACAGGTGTCGGTTCGAAAACACTAAATTTAAATACTACCGGAAGTGAAAATACGGCAGTCGGTTATTCGGCCTTGGAAAAAAACCTTGCAGGTGGTCAAAGCACAGCGGTTGGAAACCTGGCATTGAATTCCAATACCAACGGCAATGGAAATACAGGGGTAGGTCACGCGGCCCTTCAAACCAATACCACGGGTGTTCAAAACGTGGCCATGGGAGCCTTTGCTTTGAAAGACAGTCTTTCTGGACATTACAATACCGGAATCGGATCTTATGCTTTGAATAAAAACACAACTGGGGCCGACAATATAGCCCTTGGCTACTACACTCTCTTAGACAACACGACCGGAAGTGGAAATCTTTCGATTGGTGTGGGGTCCTTGAAGTCTAATACGATTTCAAGTGGGAGTATCGCGATAGGTAAGAATGCACTCTATGATTATAATAATACGACTCCTTCAGTTTATTCTTACAACACGGTCGTGGGGTTTGAATCAGGAAGAGGTATTGTCACAGGAACCGGAAATACGATCATTGGATCACAAGTCGGAGGGCTTCCTGCGGGACTTTCGAATTATCTGATTATAGCTGATGGTAGTGGTAACAAACGTATCGTCGGAGATAATGCCGGCAACCTTGGAATTGGAACGGATGTTCCGGGTGCTAAACTTGATGTAAAAGGTGAAATTCGAATGTCTGGGGCAACCTCCGGATATACGGGCTTTAAGCCCGCAGCAGCAGCGGGATCCACAGTGTGGACTTTGCCAGTGGCAGATGGATCCGCGAGCCAGGTTCTTTCCACAAACGGTGCCGGCATTTTAAGTTGGGCCACACCGTCATCGCCAGGTGATGCTTCGTATGCAGCAAAAGGTGTTGTACAGTTCAGCACGAACGAGGCGACTTCGGGAGTGACTGTCGCAGCAGGTGTTGCAACGATAAAAAGAACGACCGCAGCTGATGCAAGCACGATCCTTCAATTAGATGCCTCGAGCAAGGCCATGGTTAAGGGCTTAGACTTAAAGGGCACAACGAATTCAGTTACGATTTTGCCAGCGGCGGCTACCGCGGCCTATTCATTGACTCTTCCAGCTGCACAGGGCGGGGCAAATCAAACTCTTTCAAACGATGGCTCTGGTGGGCTTTCGTGGGTGACTGCTTTAACGGCAGTTGATTCTGCTGCGATAACGGATGGTTCGATTGTGAATGCTGACATTAATGCAGCAGCTGCAATTGCTAGAACTAAGCTTGCCAGTGGTACAGCGGATCACGTTCTGATCAATAATGGCTCCGGAGTGATGTCTTCTGAAGCGCAACTGGCTATTTCGCGCGGTGGTACGGGGGCTTCTTCATTTACGAGTTATGGTTTGGTCATGGCAAACTCTGGCGGCACGGCTTTAACAAGTTTAACATGTGCAGCTGGCGAGTCGATTGTTTGGACCGTTACGGGTTGGGTGTGTGGAAAAGATTTTTATCAAACGGGAAGTGCTTCCTCTGCGAACTATATGAGAGCGACGGGTTCCGCAGCTGCGGGTACGCCGATTCTGGATGTTGCAGGCACAGATGCGAATATCACAATGAAAGTGCAGGCAAAGGGTACGGGATATGTACAAACTGAAAGTCCTCTTAACGTCAATGCAACCTATATAGAAAGAGCACCCGCAGCAGTGGCCAGTGGAGTTGTTTCTGCCGATAGAAATATTCACAGAGTAGACCTCGGCGCCTCGAACACGATTACATTGCCAACAAACCCAGCACCAACGGGGACTGCGTTTAGTTTAACTATTATCGTTAAGCAGGATGGAACTGGTACTCGAACTATTACTTGGGCTAAGGGCGCATCGGATACTCTTAAATGGGATTCGGGTTCAGCGCCAGATCCTGCGACGGCAGCCGGCCAGGAATCCATCTACCAATTTCTTTTTATTGGCAGTGGTGCAAGTGGTTCTTGGTACGGAATGCAGGTTTGGAAAGAGCAATAGAAGAAGCGAGTCGCGATAGTGGCTAGGTAGTGGTTAAGCATCGTTAAATATTCATCAAGGCCATTTTAATTGTGTGGCATCTTAAGATGGTCGCGTGACCTCGAAAAAAGACCCCGAAAAATCAGCTATGTAAGACCTTCGGCGATCTCGGCGTCGCTGTTCTTTGCCTCTTTAGTGGGCACCTCAATCCTATGGAAGCACGATCCAAATAAATGGATGTTCCGCTAAAGACAGTTTGAATTGCTCAATGCCAAGGGATTCGCTAACGTGTATGCACTACGTAAAGGAAACCCTCATGCGACCACTGGAAAACACACTGCGCATTGATTGGAAATATTTGGTCTATGCAGCACTTATCGCGATAGATATCCTTCTTTTCTTTCTCATCTGTTTTCCAGCGGCTGAGATGAATCAGTACTTTATTCGCGATATACTCAGAGCAAAAGAACTTTTAAATGGGCACTTTATTTCGGTCGGACCTGATTTTACGTCTGGCAATTATGCTCCGGGTCCATTTTTCTATTTTCTCCTGTCGCCAATAGTGCGCTTTACTCAAAAAGCGGATTATATTCTTATCTATTTATTTACGTTTAAGTTGGTTATTCAGTTCTATTTTAGTCGCTACCTAGAAAAACTTTTTTCTATCCCTTTTTTTTACTTTTACCTATTTCTATCTGCATCTCCGATAATCATGCGCTCCTTCTATTGGCCAAACAATGCAGCCCTTATTGTGCCATTGACCCAACTTCTCTGCCTTTTTGCTGCAAAATACCATTTCGCCCTACCGCAGTACAAACTACGTATGCTTCTTCTGATGTCCACTCTGCTAGGGCTCTCATTTCAAGTTCATTTTTCTTTAATTTTGGCTTTGCCCATTTTTCTTTTTTTAATTGGCGACAAAAATTCAGAGACTCGAGGTCGGCTCAAAGACACTGGAATATTCTTTTTATGCCTTTTTGCGACTTTGAGTCCCTTTGTTTTTTCTGTACTCAATAGCGGATCCTTACGCCTTTATGATGGGCCAGTTTTTTATACAAATGACCTCGGCGTTTCTTTCTTTTTTAAGACATGGGGGTTACAAGTCGGACGCACATTTTCGAATATCCCCGAGTTGGACCTTTTTAATTTATTCTATTGGTTTATTTTTATTTACACCGTTGTAAAGGGCACTTGGATCATTCTTTCCAAACGACCTCACGAACGAACTTTCTATGAGCGATTGTTTGTGCGCATATTCACCCTGACACTTCTAATGTCGCCTTGGATCTTATCGGGTAGGGTCATTCGTTACTATTCTATGCTCTATTTTATTTCTTATTTATTTTTTGTTATTGAGCTTTACATTTCTATTTCTAAAAGAACAAAATTTGTCGCGGTTCCGGTCGCAATTGCTTCTATAGGCTTTGTGCTCTCTTGGACCTCTCTTTATGATTTTTATAGAAACTTAGGCTTAGTTGCACGCTGTGAATCTTGCATTCTTCAGATAGATAAGATTTGTGACTACATGAATGATAAGGGTATTTCTTATTCTGATTTTAGAAATCTTACTTATGAGATACTCGAAAATGACAATGAAGGCAGTGCGGCCCTCGCTAAAGAGTGTTTTGTATCTCAGGAAGGAAAGTCTCTGGGGGAAAAGAAACGATACTTACTGGTGCATAGCAGTTATCTTGAAGGTGAACTCTTAAACTTGTCCCTCGAAAACCTTCCTCTTGAAATTAGGTCCATTTATAGAAGGGATCGTCTTCAAGTCGAAATCAAAACAGAGGGTTTTTATCTCTATAGTGTGCCTTTTGACGAAGGTGAATTAAAAAAATTCCAGCGCCTCAGCAACCTTGCCTTTGTATATGAGGTGGATCCGGCAATGGGAGAAGCCTATACGCTGGCAAGACTAAGACAGCCAAATGCCCAGCTATTGCGAGCTAGTTTTTGTACAGCTTCCGTTTTCTGCGATCTTTATGTCACGATGGGATTTGACGACGGAGTCCTAAGCTTGCTTTTGCAGTCTCGAATATTTCAAACTAAATATGACTTAGCCCCCGCTTCAGCACGAGCCGAAGGAATAAAGTTGAACTATTTCTGTGACGGAAAAGTGAATGCCCTCGATTTGGTTTCTACAATCGGTGCTGCAGACGGTGGCGATCAGAACTCAACCTTCTTCACTCCGCTGAAAGCGTCCTATCCGTTGCCTTGCAAAAATATTCAGCTGAAAAGCCTAAGTGTTGATAAGATTCGCATCTTTTACTCGATGACCGGACAGGATCTGTTAGTGAATCAAGAGTATAGCCTTAATGAAATTCCCTAGGTTGATTTTCACTCGAGGTGTTTTGCTCTTACCGGGTTTATAAATAATTCGAAAACGATTCTATAATTTGATATAGAGGAGTGCCTCAGCAGGCTAAATGACCGAGGCCAAATAGGTTCGATCAAGATAGCGCGTAATCCCATCCATGCAAGCTAGTGGTGATGATCCGCACAAAGGATCCCTTGGCTCGAACGGTCGCGACAGAATAGAGTTATCTGGAGCCAAGAAGCAGTGCAAATATATGCGTTTTAAGGCTCCGAAAGATTAGGGTTCCGAGCGTTGACTGAAGAGCGATCTACGTCTATAGAGATATGATGATCAAATGGATTGTCTTACTTGCCTTATTGTCACCAGATGCGCGCAGCCAAAGCTCTACACCAGAGGCGTTGGCAATTATCAGTAAGCATATTGAAGCTGCTGGTGGTCTGTCGGCACATCAAGACCTTAGAAGTATTTCTCGCTCAGGCACAATTAAATTCTTTATTCCGAATAAAACCTATTCTTACAACACGTATATCATCTATCCGAATATGCTGCTAGAAGAGCTTAAAACCACAAAAGAAATTCTTGTAAGTAGAGGAACAAACGGCAAGAAATTTTGGTCATGGGACGGGAAATCATATTCTTTTGTAGAGGATTTAAATCTCGTCGAGCAGATGAGGCAAACCTCACGTGTAGCGAATCGAGATGTTCTTTGGGCTGAGCAAGAGTTGGGCTTTTTAAAGGTTGTTGCCACTCCTAATTGGGCCAAAGAAAACAAATGTCTAAAGGGAGAAAAAAGTGAAGTACTGGTTTGTTTCGATAGCGAATCCGGTCTTCTAACAGCGAAAGGAACTGAACAAGAGTACCGCCTTTTTTCGAATTGGACTAAAGCTGGAGCACTTTCGCTCCCGTTCTCTCTGATTCACTACCAAAAAAGACAGAAAGTTTACCAGATTGAGCTAAAATCAGTGCGAGAAAACAAAATAATTAACTTGGAAATTTTCGAACGCCCCTTGCATCATTAAGAACTGCAACTGAACTTCTCATTGGAAAGCTTTGGGAGACTAAAATCAAGGCTCCCAACGGTGGTTATCGAATTTTTTATGCCATGATTTCTAGTGAAGAGATGATGTGTCTTCATGCCTATAAAAAGCAAGGTCAGAAGGCGCCAAAGAAAGAATTGGAAACAGCAAGAAAAAGACTCAAAGAGGTGTTGTCATGAAAAAGAAAGTACAAAGTAAATCGCTGAATCAATTAATGGCAAAATACCAAAAAGATGAAGATTTCAAGATCGCTTACGAGGAAAGGAATTTTTATCTTCAGGTGGCTCATCTCGTGCGAGATCTAAGAGAGAGAGCTGGCTTTTCTCAAGCTGAAGTTGCCAAAAAGGCGAAAGTTAGTCAGCCGATGATTGCTCGCTTGGAGAGTGGGGATCATCGCAGAACGCCAACTATTGAAACGATCCATAGAATTTTGCATATATTGGGTTATCAACTGATTCTTGAAGTGAAGCCGAACAAAGCAGCGTAGGTTTTGTGGATTCCACCAAGGTCAAAGAGAATCAGCTTAAAGACCGCCTTAAAGCTCTTGAGGAAGAAAAACAAAAAATCCTTCAAGAGCTTATTGTATTAGAAAGCCAAAATAAATCTATATCTAGACCGACTGCTGATATTAGAGGAATAAAGATTTTAAGCCGCCCGCCGGAAACAAATGATGAAAAAGTGAGATTGTTTTTGGATCTTTTTCGTTGTCGGCAAGATGTCTTCCCGAAGTATTGGGAAAACTCAAAAAATGGTAAAAAGGGGTATTCGCCAGTTTGTTTGAACGAATGGCACAAGACCCTTAATAAGATTGTTGACCGATATGCAGCAGATTATTGAGGAAATAAAAAAGGAACAAAACTTATCAGTGGATAACCTTACAAGCGCCACAAGAAATTTCTTTGTAGGCCTGGATTCTCTTATCGACTGCGGCGACCATGGCGTCGCTCAATTTCTGTAGATCTGATTTTTTCCATGTATTCAGATATTTTTCCTTCGGGGTGGCGCCCCGAAATTGATGTCGTGGGATGATCTCATTGTGTTCACTAAAAAAGAAATCGATTTTTCTTTCCACATCGCGAAGGCTTCTTAAAGTTTCTGACTTTAAGAAGTTCGACTTTAGCATGCGAAACAAAGATTCCACCATCGAGTTTGAAAAGTGGATATCGACCCGAGCAATCATGCGTTTTATGCTTTTTGCGGTAAGGAAATTGAGAACAGCATGGTTGTCATTTTCAGGTCCTCCATCCGACATGAGGGTTGGATGGTTCTTTTTTCCCAACTCTAAGGCCCTTTCTTTGGCTTTGTGGATCAGTTCCACTGTATTAAGGGCGCAAATATCCATCCTCACATTCCACGCTAATACAAATCTTGAATAGTTATCGTAGATCACTTGAATATAAACTTTTCTACCATTGGCGATTTTCACTTGGGTCACATCAACGTGCCAAAGCTCGTTGGCTTTGGTGGCACGAATGCCGGTGTGTTCCACCTTTTCTTTTTTAATGTCTCGTGGCCGGTTCCAGCCAAATATTTTTTTATATTTGTACCAAGAATCTAAAGAGCAAAATAAGAGAGCCTGCTTGCGAGCATAGAGACAAAGAGACTGGATGGAAAAATGAGAGTATTTTTTGGAGGTCACAAGCTTTCTCATCGTATCAATTTCATCGTGAGTAAGCTGATGGGGCTTACGCTGTTTGCAGCGGCCCCTTGAGTCTTCACAAAGAAAAAATTCTGACAGCCAGTTTGCATAAGTACTCTTTGAAAGGCCAATGAGCTTTAAGCAGTCGCCGACCAAATTCATTTTAGCAGCGGCTTGGACGGCTTGAACTATTTTACGACGTATTGGTTTTGAAGGAACCCTTCGGTCTTTAAAGCTGTGGGGGAAGATCTGTCTTAATTTTTCAACGAGAGTCGTCAGTGCTTTTTCTTTTTGCAGCGCTTGCTCTAGCGCTTTGATTTTTTTTTCTGTAAGCGAATCTTCGGATAGTTTTTCTGCGGGTAAGTCTGCATTTTGGATCCAATAAAGGGCGGTAGTGCGAGGAATATCGTATTCGGGAAAAAGGTAAGGGTTTTGGCTTTTGACAATCTGGAGCTTAACGGCTTCTGGATACTTACGATAAGAACGGGCAGTGAGCATGGGGGCCTCGGAATTTGAATAGCTGACGAAATTTCGACAAATTAGTCCAGAAAACTCGAAAATCAAGGAGTTTTCATTATTTAGAGGGGGTCAGTGCACAATTTTTCGTGAGCTTTGAGTTCGAATCCCACCCTCTCC
>JBBKWD010000104.1:0-25314 GCA_037968775.1 Bdellovibrio sp. | reverse complement strand
CCCTCTCAGGACTGCCGTTTGAGCAGTGGGTTCAATTACAACACTAAACCAAAACGAAAACGAAAACGGAGTCGCAATGTTCTACAACTACCCCCGGCAACCGCAGTGCTGCAGGAATTCCTCGCGAGTCTCCATGCGCGCCTTAAAGTGCCCACGCAGATCCGCTGTCGAGGTCACACTATTCGAGTCCTCAATCCCCCGCATCACCACGCAATAGTGTTTGGCCGTAATGTGAACCGCCACATGCTCCGTTCCAAGCACGTATTGCAAACAATCTGCGATTTGCTTCGTCAAACGTTCTTGAACCTGTGGACGCCTAGAAAAATACTGAACCACGCGATTGATTTTAGAAAGACCAATCACTTTTTTATTTGGAATATAAGCCACTGTCGCGAAGCCGTCGATCGGCAAGAAATGATGCTCACAGAACGATAAGCAGCCGATCTTTTGCACCACGATCATTTGATCATAGCTCATAGAATTATCGATGACTGTCATCTTCGGGAATTTTTTGGGATCAAGTCCTGAAAAGACTTCGTTCACATACATCTTAGCAACACGTCGTGGTGTTTCACGCAAACTGTCATCATCCAGGTCCAATCCCAGGATTTCCATCACTTCGGTGAATTTCTCTGTAATTCGCAGAACCTTTTCATCGTTGCTGAGCCCATTTTGCACCATCGGTGTCGGACGAACATTTTCCAAAATAGACTTCACACTGAGTTCGATCTCTTTGTCTTCGACCGAAGTCAGCTTCACTTTGCTTCTACTTTTGGTTTGAACAGATTTTTTAGCGGATTTTCGCTCGCCTTTTTTTGACGTCTTTGCCATGAGTTGCCCTTTGATAGTGGATACCTGCTTTTAGCAAAATGTATTTGAATAAGCTATTGAAGAAGTTCCATGGTGCCAGAACGCCGCAAGGGACCTAGGTCTTCTCGAAATTCTGGCTGATCAGCCATTGTCGCAGCAAATCACGATTTCGCCCCGTGATCGGACTGAAGTTCACCCGCAGACTCACACCCTCACGACCAATGACCACGCCTTGACACTCAAGATCACATACTTCGCTCAATTGGACGGATACTTTATCGCCCTGTTTTAGCTCCGACTCAGTCGTCAGAATGATTTTAGCGCCGTTATAGGAAAGATCTGTCGTTTTTCCAGCGAGTTTTCCATTTACCAATACGGGTGTGGCCACCAAATAACGATTGGCCGTTGGCGCGAACCATTTTTGGCGCATGTCCAAATAGGGGTACCTAAATGAATATCCTAATATTCCTAACAGGGACAAACCAAATACAGTCCACATAAATTTTGTAACCGCGCCTAAATCCAGTTCAGAATAATCGGCCACCAATAGATTATTGGCCAATAGACCAATTAGAAGCACCATGAAAATAACGCTTAAAAGCCACGCGACTTTATGACGAACTAACAGGCAAAGCGCTGCTACGAAAAAAAGAACTCTCTCACTCATAGTGAAAATCGCCGAGTCGAGATTCCGGCTCAGTAAAAAGTCGATTATAGGTATCAGCATGATGACCAGTGGAACGATCCGCAGGAACTTTTGCATAGTTTAACTATCGGCGTGGACCCTAAATAAAATGAGCTTTTTTATTGATTCTTGTTAGGGTGACTGAGACCATTCTCAATGTGAAACACTCAATATCTATTTCCATCCTAATTGTCGTTAGTTCTGCCCTTATTTCTTTTCCTGCCGGGGCTTATCCTGATTTTATCGGCTATGGCTATTCATCCTGCGTGACCTGCCATTACAACAGTTTGGGGGGGGGCGCCTTAAATGACTATGGCCGCGCCCTCTTTGCCACCGAGATCACCGCACGTGATATCTTTCCGAAAGATATGGACGAAGAAGCTATCGCCGCGCAATCCGGATTCCTAGGCACTAAACAGCTGCCCTGGTGGGTACGCCCCGGCATCAAATATCGCGGCTTAAAATACATGCGAGGTCTTGGTTCCGAAGAAAAAATTGAACGCTTTATCAACATGCAAGCCGATGTGAACCTAAATTTTTTCGTTGATAAAAAACAAGACATCGCCTTGATCAACACTGCGAGCTATGTCGACAAAGAGACTTATTACGGAAAAACCTATGAGTGGTATATGCGCGAGTACTATATTCGTTGGAAGTACAATCGCAATTTATTTGTCTATATAGGCCAAATGGACAAGGCCTTCGGAATCCGCCAAATTGATCATACGAACTATGGTCGCGGCCCCCTCAAACTCGGCATGAATGATCAATCTCAAGGAGTGATCGCCCACTTCGTTTATCCAGACTGGGATATTGCGACCAATATCTTTTTGGGAAATGGCCTGCAAGAAGAGGAAGACAAACAACGCGGCCTTTCTGTCACCGGCGAATATCAAATCTATGAAAAATTCAAGGTGGGCGCCTCCGCATTGAACTCTGAGAGTGATAAAGAAAAATATAACTTATTGGCCGTAAGTACTCGCATGGGGACCTCCAAAGGCTCTGCCGTTATGGCTGAAGCCGGACTTAAAGAAATCACAGACAAGATTTCTGGCGCTGAAGCAAAACTAGGAACCTATGCCTATATTCAAACGCTGGTGAATATCCGAAGGGGCTATAACTTTTTATCCACCCTTGAGCACACAAGGTCCGATATCAGTCGACCATCTCGAGAATCCATGAAGTGGGCTTTCGGGGCCCTGATGTTCCCGCTTCCTCGCTCGGAATTTCGCCTGATGTTTGATAATGGAAAGGCCTATGATGACACTGTCGGCGTCCCAGATTCCTGGGCCTTCCAAGGTCAGTTTCACCTTTCCTATTAGAAAGAAATTTTTATGCAAAAAATCTTCCTGTTCATATTCTTTTTTATATTTATTTTTTCTGGGGCCTCTTGGGCTCAAGAGCTCGATGAGGATTCAGTTGGCACGTCATCTCTAAAAACAAAACAAGTCGAGCACTGGGCTGTGGGCCTTGGAATGACTCAGTGGAATGAGGAAATGCGCATAGCCCAAGGTGGGGTCACCGTTGGCAGCACTGCCAATTTTAGTGGAATGCTAGTGAGTATCCAAAAAGAGTTCACTCGCTATCGCTGGGGTTGGAATTTTGGAGGACTCGTCGGCTCTGGTTATGCCAACGGTGGCAGTGACAGTGGCAGCGCCAATTCTTATTTGAAAACCAAAGTATCTTATTCCCTTTTAGGAGCTTCCACGCGCATATTTTATCGCTTCTCCGGCCGAATTAATTTCGGCACAAGCTTTATGATTTTCAATCGTATCATTGAATGGCCGAGCGAAGGATCCATCCAGGCCAGTAGTGGAAAAAACCCCAACATCCTTCCGGTGATCGATTTAAATGTTCGGGTTTTCAATACTTGGGAGTTGTATCAAGGAATAGGCCCCGTTGCAAACGGAGCCACCTTTTGGAAAATCGGAATGAACTATCGCTTTTAAGTTTCGATTTCAACCAGATCTGTGGAGTGGCTTAGGGAGCAATCACTTCACTAGCCGCTGTTTTTCTATTTTATGGGTATACTGACGTGAAGCTTTACTTCGTCTTCCACGCCCACGCCCATATAGTTGATATCTTTGATTCCAAAATCTGCAATATTCAAATCAAACTCCGCGATCAATGTTTTGCCACTGATTTTATAGCTTCCAGAAATTTCTTTTTCGACGCCACGAATTCTGATTTTTCCAACCCCCTTACCGCCCTTGCCTTGTGCGGACACCAACACGGCTGTTGGAAATTTTGTTGAATCCAGGTGCTTTTGCGTATGGGTGTCGCGAAGTTCCACACCTGTCTTGAGAGTTTTCAAATTCACTACAATATTCTGCGCAAAGATTTCGTCACCCTTAACCACGGCACTGCCCTGAACATCTCGGGTCTTAGCCTTGAAATCTCCCATTGGATTTAAAGTAACATCGACAACGGCTTCTTGCGCATAAGCAGTCGAAGTTAATACCGTAACAAAAATGATGGAAGAAATGAATTTCATGCGGTCTCCTTTTTAAATACTGGTGATTCTGAAACAGAAAAAACTATTCTCCTAGACTCGGATCCAAGAAAACATTATTCAATTGATTACTTGAAGCCAAATAACGAGACAACACATTAAGTTCTGCATTGCCGAGTTTAAGTCCATAGACCATGGACTCATAAACTTTTCCACCGACCGGAACAGAGACCACACTTTTTTGCAGATAAGAAAAGTCCAAAGGCACCCCTGCCACAACCGGAGTCCCCGACTGAATAATTCCGTTCACTAGAAGTGAAATGTCGCCCGCCGCCTCGCCAAAGCCAGCAGCGATGACCATCTTCCCACCTTCGGTCGGCAATGCGACCTCTAGATAGGAATAACTAACTGCACTTGTTCGGCGAATGGCTCGGATCTTTCCACTTGTGATAAAAATAATGCCTTCTTCACTGCCGACGCCCGAACCGACAGTCAACAAACTGCCAGTCGCCAGGCGGTCAGCTACAATCACTAAAGACAGGGAACTTGCAAGGAAAGGACTTTTTTGAATCGAGTCGCCACTACCATCTGGATTCCAATACCCGAGGTCTGAACTCTCTAAAAGACTCGGTAAGTATTTCCGGTCCAAATTATTTTGCAAATCTGTAAGGCTTTGCTGATAAGCGACGTCTTCCTGCAGGGAAAACTCGCCGCCACAATTTTGAAAGCTCATCAACAGAACCGGCACACCGACACAACCTAATACCCAAAGCAGATTATGATGTTTTAACTTCATAAACACCTCAACCAGAGGATCTTGCCCCCGACGAAAGACACAGCTTGTCCCTGCACATTTAAAAATGCGCACGAGCGGCCTGTTTTAAGGCGTAAGTATGGCAAAATTCCCCCTAAATCAATTCTAGTTCTTCTTCGGGTGATTTTTCAATTTTCATGAATCGAAATCCCGCACTGAGACACGCACGTCCCACGTTGCCTCATTCCAATACAAACCATGTTTTATGAAATATCAGCAGAGGCCTGCTTGGCTGTTGAATTCAGAAGGGAGAACCTTAAGGAGGAAAAGAAAGAGGCCGGTTCCCTATGATTCATAGATCCCAAAATTCAAATTCTATTTGGCAGAAATTTGAGACTTCGGTTTTATTGCCTCTGGGGCAAGACCTGAGGACGGATGTCTGTGTTGTTGGTGGCGGCATTGCAGGTCTGACGACTGCTTATCTCTTGCTAAAAAATGGCTTTAAAGTGGCTGTGTTAGAAAAAGAAAATTTTGCTCTGAATGAAACCGCTCTGACTAGCGGCCATCTCTCAAGTATTTTGGATGAGGGATTTGCCAAGCTCATCCACCAGCACGGATTAAAAGGAGCGCGCCTTGCGTATGAAAGTCATTGCGATGCAATTGATCTAATTGAAAAAATAATAGCTGAAGAATCTATTGCCTGTGATTTCCACCGTCTTGACGGCTATCTTTTTCTAGATTCTGAGACGCCGTCACGGTACTTAGAAAATGAGCTTGAGGCCTGTCAGCAAATCGGTCTCAAAGAGGCTTACATTCAAGCAGCTCCCCGCTATTTTGCCAACTTCGGCCCTTGCATCGCTTTTCCGAATCAAGCCCATTTTCATCCCTTGAAGTATATGAATGGCCTCCTACAAGCCATTCAAAAAATGGGTGGGCAAGTATTTGGACTGACCAGCGCTCAAGAAGTTGTTAGTGGGAAAAAAAATAGACACGTAAAAACAGAATCGGGCTATCAAGTCCATGCAGAACATATCGTGGTTGCCACTAACGTTCCTATCAATGACCGCGTGTTCGTTCATACCAAAGAATCTGCCTATCGAAGTTATGTCATCGGCTTCCAAATACCTTCCGATTCGTTCCCCGACATACTGATGTGGGATACCGCTTCTCCATATCACTACGTTCGGAAAGTTTTAGAAACCGAAACCAAATTTGACACTCTATTAATTGGAGGCGAAGATCATCGCGTCGGACAGGAGGACCTTCCGGAGCAGTGTTACGAAAAACTGGCTGAATGGGCCCGTGTTCGCTTAGGTATCCAAGGCCCCCTTTCAGAACGATGGTCAGGGCAAATCATTGAGCCGATCGATGGCTTAGCTTATATTGGAAAAAATCCGGGTGATGAGAATGTCTATATCGTCTGCGGCGATTCCGGCCACGGACTGACCCATGGAACGATTGCTGGAATTATCATTCGCGATCTGATTCAACACATAGAAAACGAATGGATTCAACTCTATGATCCCGCCCGCATTCATTGGCGTGCCTTGCCTCAGATGATGCAGGAAAATCTTAAAAGCTTTGCCCAGTACGAAGATCACCTCCATCTGCGAAAGGAATTACGCAATGAAGAGCTTAAGCCGGGCGAAGGGACTTTAGTTAAACAAGGGCTCCATGAAGTTGCCGTGTACTGTGATGAGGCTCTTCAGATTCATAGTTTTTCTGCGATCTGCCCCCACTTGGGAGGAGTCGTCCATTGGAACTCGGCCGAAAAAACCTGGGACTGTCCTTGTCACGGATCCAGATTTGCTTGCACCGGCGAGGTCCTAAATGGCCCCGCAACAACCCCCCTGCGTCTTACAGAACTTCCCGTTCAATTTTTACCACAAGTGAAGGAGGACCATGCAACAAGTAGAAGGAATCTTGCTGGACATTGATGGAACACTTATTGATAGCAACGAAGCCCATGCACGATCCTGGCTGGCTGCACTTAAAGCTTCTGGCTTTAAGCTAACCTATGAAAGTATTCGTGAAAAAATCGGTATGGCTGGAGACAATATTTTACCCCTGGTCGCAAAAATTCAAAGCACTTCCCCCCAAGGTGAAAAAATTGAAAACCTTCGTTCGGAAATTTTTCACAATGTGCATTTAAAAAATATCAAACCCTTTCCGTATGCTCAGCAACTTCTTGAGGAGCTGCAAAGTCTCAAATATAAAATCGTCGCCGCGAGCTCTACAAATCCTGCGGACCTTTCTGCCCTTTTAAAGCAAACAGGACTGCATGGCCTCATTGACGAAAGCACCAGCTCAAGTGATGCGCGAAAATCAAAAACAAGGACCGACTTCGTAGAGATGGCCCTTAAAAAAATTAACCTGCCGGCCTCCCACGTCGTCATGATTGGCGACACGCCTTACGATATTGCCGCCGCAAGCCAAGCTGGCATCGCCACCATTGCCTTTACCTGTGGCGGATGGGGGCCTGACGATATGAAAGATGCAGTTCGTTTTTTTGAAGACCCCGAAGAAATGCTGGCTGATCTCAAGAAATACAAACATCAGGTTTTGCAGATTCCAAAAAGCCGCCGCTCCGAAGCTCAATATTAAAAATATGCTTAGAGGTTTTTAATGAGTTCACGTTATGACGTCAAAGAGATTCGCGAACAAGCAAGGCACTCGATTGATCACGGCTCCGCAACTGACGACTCCCCTCTGGATATCGAAGAGGCTTGCCGCTTGCTGAATGATGCTTTGGCCAGAGAGATTCTGTGTGTCCTACGCTATCGCCATCATCAAATGATTGCCAATGGCATTAACAACATCGAAGTCGCTACGGAGTTTCGCGAACATGCAGACAATGAAGAGCTGCATATGATGGCCCTGGCTGACCGCATTGAGCAATTAGGCGGAGATCCCGACTTCAATCCGGAAAAGATCGCGCAAAGATCTATTACTGAATACGGAATGAATCGTGATCTGTTGGGACTCATAAAAGATAATCTAATTGCAGAGAGAGTTGCTATCGATGTCTACCGCCGGATGATCGAATGGTTTGGCACTCAGGATCCCACAACGCGGCTTTTGCTAGAATCCATCCTTGCTGACGAGGAGGAACACGCCAATAATCTGGCAGACCTGCTACGCTCGTCGGCGAATAGGAACTGATGTTTCAATTCGACACAAACTCGACCGGCCCCAAGCAGGACCTCTGTTTAGACATAGAGTCCTCTGTTTAGGTTCTAAAAAAAAATGTCGATAGGTTTTATATGAAAACCATCGCCATATTATGGATTCTTTTTGTCGGATTCACCTTGGGTTCCCACTCTGCGGAAGCCGCAAAATTTATTTCCATTAAGAACAACAAAGCTCTTATTGATCTGGAAGATGAAAACCTTTCTGTCGGAACCATGCTAATGGCTCGTGATGCAGCTGGAAAACGGAAAGCCGTTTTAGAAATTCAGCAAATTAAAGGCGGACGAGCCATTGCTGTTCTTAAAAAAGGGGCTGTACAACAGTCCTACTCCTTGGAGGTCTATGGAAGCCCTTCTGCCGGGAGCACGGCCGCTGTCAGTGGCGGACGCAGTAAAATTGGAAAGTCCACCGTAGGAGTCTTGGCCGGCTATGCAATGAACACCATGACAGTTAAGTTTTCCAGCAGCACTGCTGAATTGTCGGGATCGAGTTTTAATTTATCTGGATTTTATCGACGAGAACTTGACGACAAAATTTTTGTGCGTGGTCTTGCTGGCTATGAAACGCTGGCAGCTAAAAATGACGCTTATAATGTGGAAATCGCTTACCTAGGACTTCAGGCGCAAATTGAGTACCAGTTCATCCGAACTTCTAAATTCGATTTTTGGGCCGGCGGCGGTTTAGGATTTCTTTATGCCATGAGCAAACAGTCCAATGTCCTAGACACCTCCAAAATTTCCACGAACCAAACTCTGATTGGACTTTTAGGAATGAACTATCGCCTAAATAATGAGTCCTCGATCCCTGTCCAGTTTTCTTATTCTATCTTTCCCGACAACCAAACTTCTTCAGCCTCGCAGATGATCTTGCGCGCTGGATATGCCTGGGAATTCTAAGGCTGGCCAGCGGCTTTTAGGTCTCAATTAGCTTTCATTTTTACACTTCCCCGAGTCAGTCCATGACAGGCCTCGGGTCTTTCGTTATTTCAAAGGCTTCTAGGAGTTGAAGCTATGAAAATGACACGACTTTTGCTATTTCACACAGCACTTGCTTGCCTCACCGCTTTTTCTTTTTCAGCCCACGCCTGCCCACTTGGTCAAAACGAGCAAACCCTGACTATCGGTCGCGTGATGCGTAACTTGGGTCGCTTTTATATGCCAACCGAGATGATTTACATCAAGGGCACCAACTCCAACGAAGACCCTATTACAAATGCTGAACTGGCCAATGCCGCCGACAAACTCAATATCGCCATCACCTGTGCAGATGCCGTGATCAAAAATCCAAGTGGGGACCTCTTGCCTTCTAAGGCGGCCTTTCTATCGGGCGAAGCTCTGACTGAATATATCGAGGATCTCGTTTATTATATGACGGATTTTAAAACTGCCTTGGCAGAAGTTCGTGAACTGCTTGGGAAATTAGAAATGCAATCCCCGGCGGACCGCAAATTTGAAGAGCTCAAAGAAAAGTGTCAAGAAGTCGACGACCTGATCAACCACGCTCATAAAAAACTGTAAGGACTCCAACTATGCGTTCAATCATTTCACTTTTTTTGATCCTTGTTTTTTCCTTCTCGGCCTCTGCTGGGCTGATGAAACAACACATGAAAGAAATGGGTCGCCACTTTAAAAAGATTAGCTCCACCATGCGCGACACTTCACAGAATGAAGCCAATGCAGCTCTGGCTGCACAAATCGTAGTCTTATTGAGTGAAGTCTATACCGAAGTACCTGACACCATCCTGGAGTTGCCTGAGGAAAGGCAAGCTGAGGCCTTTGCTCACTATCAAGACCTGACTCAGCAGGTTTACAATTTGGGCCAGCAGTTGGAACAGGCCTTCTTGGCAAACGATAATAATTTAGCTGTGCAAATCTATAAACAGATGAAAAACATCATGGAAGATGGGCACGATAAATACGAGCCGCAGGACTAGGTACCGCCCCGGCCAAGTTTTTCTGGGGTCTCGGATTTTAGTTGTGGGTAAATTTAGAAAACCCAAAAAACAGTGCGACTCCGTTTTCGAAAAGTTCCGTGTTTTTGCGAATATTGAAGACTCAAACGGGAGTTCTGAGAGGGTACTCTCAAAACTCCATGGTAGGGTTGAGTTCCTTGGTGAAAGTACTTTGCTCTGAATCGCACGATGCGATTCAGAAAGGCCGTACAGGATGGCCAGAATCACTTGAGAACCGAAAACAGCTGTATTGGCGCGATAGCTACCCACAGCTAAAACCCGAGAGCCGTTTTTCTGGGAAGCCCAAAATTGTCCCTTCTTTCCGCGCTCTAGACATCCTAAAGGGCCCAGATCAAATTTATGTTATCTTCACCGAGCATTAGTCTTGCTATGAAACAGCTTGATGAAGATGATCCGCTCCTCCCTTATTTTAATCTTGCCTTTGTTTATGGCGGCCTGCACCCCGAGTGAGGAGAAGGCCGTGGTCACTTCCACACCGACGGCTACACAAATTCCGATCATCCGTCCCCAGATATATAAGGAAGACGATGTCGAGGTTGTCCAAGGCGCTTTGAAAAATCCTGACCTAAAAACATCTTACAATAGTGCCGACCAAACTATGTCCTTAAAAGGACATGTGAATTTTACGCCCTTTGAAAATGAAGCTCCTTTTGAATTTGATCTCGATCTCTTTGGTAGCAGCGAGCTCCCTGGCACTATCACCATGAGACCCACCCCCTCGGCGAAACTGCCTCAAGGCATGAAAATCGCGGCCAAGGCAACTTGTATTGGTGAAGACGAAACTAGCTGTGACGACTCCTTTATTGATATCTATTTCTCATACAATAAACGTGTCTATCATCATCAGATTGAAGTCCTTTCTGAAAAAACAAAAAAGATTCAATCCGAAAACAAAAAAACAGACTATGCTACCTCTGTCGGAGCCGAAGAAGACGATGATGATACTGAAGATGTCGACTCGCCGCGCGTGATCGATGTGACTGCTCCCAAAAATAGCGGCGTAAAAAAAGGTCTCCCTTTAGTTCGTTTAGATCACGAAAATGAGCCCATCGAAGAAGACGATGATGTAGAAGGCGAAACGGGCCGATATATCGGTGACCTGAAGGGCGATATTCATAATATACTTTATGCCGAACCCAAAGATGCCATTGGACCTGCCGTACCCGCTATCGCTCCAGTAGCCCCCGTCAAACCTGTCGACAACAAGGGTCAAAAGACTGACGAAAAAAAAACAGAAGAAAAAGCTCCCACTCCAAAAACACCGGAGTCAAAAATCGACGACAAAAAACCAGAGCCGGCCAAAAAGACAGAGCCATTGACTCCAAAGGCAGAGGTCAAGCCAGGACCTGCAAAATCGGAAGTGACACCCAAGCCAAGTGAGACTTCGCAAGCTCCGACGCCGGAAGAAAAACCGGCGGAAAAGGAAGAGACTTCACAACCCGTTAAAAATGAAATCGATATCACAAAAAAAATTATGCAGGTTATCGGATTTGCCAATTCAGGACGCCTTAAGAAGGCGTTGAATCTGTACGATTACTCCCAAAAACACCAGCCAGTCGGTTACTATATTGCTCGACCGGAAATAGAGATTCACTATGGTGGCAATGAGTTGGCTTACCTCATCATAAAAATTGGTAAGTTTGCCCTAACCCATATAGACGACTACTCTGTGCGAATTGGAGATTTGTCCAAAAAGAATGGCGGCACTATTTATACGAAGTATAAAGGCGTCCCTATCCCTAAACACCTTTCCCACAAAAATGGTCTAGACGCCGACATGAGCTATTTTTTTAAAGACCCTAAGGATCAGGGACAATCGGCGCTTCACAAAGGGTCCGCCCGTTCTGACTGGATGATTGAACTTCAGTGGAAACTTTTTAAAGAACTCGTTTCCACAAATTTAGTGGATCGCTTTTTCGTCCACAGAAATGTAAAAAAGGCCCTCTGCCGATACGCACGAAAAAACGAAGAAATTTCCAAAGATACAAGGACGGGCCTAGCCTATGAAACTCTGTGGCGGCTGCAGCCGCGCCCTGCTGATCACGCCGATCACTTCCATATTCGCGCGAAGTGTTCGAGCCTTCAGCAAGGTTGCCGCCCCTCCCCAGAACCGACACCGGGAACAGGATGTTTCTAAAAAGTGTCAACTGTCTCATTGGTGAACAGACCCCGAAGAACTGGGCAGCCAAGGGTATTGGACTCTAATTTGCAACAAAAGTTCTTGAATCGAACACGGCTTTAGATACGGCGACGAGGAGCACGAGTGAAACAGTCGGGATCAAACCCACATTTAAATAAATGGAAAGTTGCCAGCCTGGGGAATGTTTTATCCTTGGGTCTGTCGGCATCTGCCTTTGCTGTGGAAGGTCTGCCTCAACTACCTCAACGTCACATTCTTAAAAATGCCGTGCAAGTTCGTATCTCTGATAAAGGCATGAAATACTATGCAACGAATTTAGGTCAGATCTTGGGAAATCTGCAGTATCAAGTGAATGAAGGTTACTTTCCACCGGTCGACTATGTCGCTGACAAAGTGATCAATCCTGATGATTACGCAGAAACCAATCCAGATGCTGTCCGTATCTATCGACAAGTTCGAGACCTTTTAAACAAATGGTTTATTGGATTCTCCCTGAATGATCACCGTCCTCGTTTGGAAATGGGTGAATTCGGATATGTGGCTGACTTCAGTCGTTTTGCCTTGGTCACTGATGCCAGATTAATGCAGGAACTCGGAAAAACTGACGGCGCTATTTTAGCCATCGAGCTGGATGTGTCTCGACTGACTGCCACCACAGCCTTGATCCAAGCTTCTGATGCAAACAATGATTTTCTTGGAAAACTGGGCGTCGAAGACCTCACGCTGACGGCGGCATCTCCAGAAAACAAAATGAAGATGCGCTTGCCTTTTTACATTCGCGTGAACCAAAACGGTGGAATCGAATTTCAGGCATTTGAACTTCAAAATAATATCGAGGAACTGCCACTAGCCTTTAAGTACAAAAAACTTTTAGTTCCCAGTTTTTCAGTAAATATCAATGGAAAACAATTCGATCTCAACTCCAAGGAACTCGATAATTTGGTGATGGCTCAAGCGCCTACATTGCTAAAGGAAGCACGAAAATTTTTGGCTGATTTTGCAAAAGCGCAAATACCGGAGATGCTGAATCAAAAAGCGCAGCAACTTTTTGCAGGCGGTTTTGAACAAATTGACGACTTGGAAGCGCCAGGAAAACCCGAAAATGACAGCCTTCCGAATCTAAAATGGGGATTGCGCCTAAAAAATCTCAATGGTCAAAAAGAACCTTTCAAAATTGACTTAGACGCCTTTATTGAAGATCCCATGAATGTAAACAGCACACCACCAGCTGGTGATATCGGCCGCGGGGAGCCGCGTTTTGATATAGTTCCCACAAACCAATATGACATCGCACTTTCCTTAGATCGGGCGATTTTCAATCGCGCCATTCAATTGGGTTTTGAGCGACGTTACTTCAACGAAATGAAACTAGAAGACGGCAGCACTCTTAAAATTGTGAATATTCCCACAATCGACTATGTAAAAACTCCAGCCGGTGTCGTAGTTCGTCCTGATGAAACCTATATAAAAGGCCATGTCGCCATCGAAGCCGAGCCGAACAGCATATTCTTAAAAAAGAAAATCGTTGTTAAGCTCGATGTGATTGTAAAAATGCGTCCAATGAGTGATAAGAGCAAAATGGAATTGGTGCTCTTCAGTGTGATTGAAGACAGTGTCAAAATGGATAATAAGTATATCGCCTGGCCAGGACTCGCTTTCAAAGGCAAGGTCCAAAAAGAAGTGAGAGAGACTGTTCTGAAGGCCACCGTAGGGTGGAAAACTAAAGACGAAATTTTGGGAAGTATTCCGGTACCTCCTGTTATTTTGGGAATCAAGCTCGGTATCAACCGAATTTTTATGGATCCAGGTGGGCATTTAGTGATGTTCATGGATTATTTAAATTCAGAGGTAAAGTAAAATGAAGTCGCTTAAGTTATTATTGATCAATGCTCTCACTCTTATCATCGGACTCGGCCTGATGAGTGGATCTGTATCACAAAGAAATGCCGAAGCCGCTCGCTTCGAAGTCATCCCCGCCTTGAATGTTGCTCAATTAGGAAACTTCAAAGGTCAGTACTTGACCATCTTTTATGCTGTGGGGTCAAGACCCTTCATTTCGACGGATACGAGTCAGATCTCGATTTCTCAAGTTAAAGAATCCCGCACCATCTATTTGACCGCCGATGAAATGAACACACCCGCTGTGCAAGTTGAAAAAGAAGGTTTTAGACCCTCTTACAATATCATCGTGTTTGTGGTGTCGCCGCAGCCAAATTATAGCTGGGTAAACTCCGACGGCACCATCCCACAAGGTGTAACTGCAACTTCGAACCACGCAAGCTCATTGATCAACACCTTGAATCGCACAGATGTCGACGCCTTCGTAAAAGCCCAGGGTGAGAACGCCACTCTAACTGTAAAGATCGTTAAATAATTAGATGGTTGGGGCTTGGATCGCCGCTGCCGCGACCACGCCTGATTCCAAGGCCCCCTGCAAGGTGCCTGCAAAACGTAGACTCGTATGCTCGCCTGCAAATAGAAAACGCCCTTGATATTCAGACTCTCCGGCAACTCCGCGGTATTTCATATATTGCCCGGGAGCAAAGACCGCCATCGATCCTTTACTCCAAGGACGAGTCACCCAGTTCACAAATTGATCACCTTGGGGAATTCGTTCGGGAATATTCTTATAAAACAATTTTAAATCTGCAACCGCTTCCTCCGAAGAGTTCGCACCAGCAACCAGTCCTGATTCTCCTGCCCTCTGGTAAGTTAGAAGTCCCTGCGTGCCCTCTTGAGTGCGCCCCGAATCCCAGAACTTTTGCGAAAGAAAATCCCCGGTCAAATTGCCCAAACTCCCGCGTTGATTCCCCTGACTTTCTCGCCAAAATGGAGAGGTGAAGGCCAAGGTTCCCTTGCTGTGAGTTGCATAGTTTTGATTTTTAATAACTTCATGCTTGAGGTCGGAAAATTTCAACTTGCCAATGCCCTTTACATTTCGCAAGCACGAAAAAGGAATAGTACAGATAATATTCTGAGTCGTATATCTCTGGCGACCGTCGGCAGTTTTAAAGGTCAACTCAAAAGTTCCATCTTTTTCGCTGATTTCCTCTAACGGTGAACTGCGCATCACCACTGCCCCTGGAATCACACCCGACACACGGTCATACATATTTTGCATGAGCCGAGACAGTCCGCCCTCAAATCTATAAATGGGCCGGCCCGAAAGCAGACTGCTACTTTCGGCATCTAAGGTTGAAAGAAAATGCAGCGCGGATTGGTTTTTAGCATCGACTCCGAATCGGGCCACCGCTTGAGCTTCGATCAAGGACAGCACCAAGGGGTCGACTTCACTGCTCCACAGCTGCAACAGGGCCGCCAACGAAAGTGAGTCATAATAAACTGAGCGTTCATATTGTTGAGCATTTTTATAGCTCAAAACGACCTCTTGATCCCGATAAAGATCACTGCGGATGCGTCTAAGTGGCCGTTGCAGCGTACTCATTTTATTTGCGAAACTAGCAACCTTATAATTCTCTTTGTGAAATGAGAATAAATGGGCTTCAAGACCGGCACTTGATTTTACTTCACTGATAGGTAGGTTTAAATCTTTCGCAATTTCAAAGATGGCTCGATGTTGTTCTTCGAAAAACTCGGCCCCCAACTCACCGCGCGCACTGGGTTGAGAAAAAACATTCACAGTTTGAACACGGCCGCCAATACGGGACGACGCCTCAAAAATTTTAAACGGAATCTTCCGCTTTTTAAGGGCATAGGCGGCAGCAAGCCCAGAGGCACCTGCCCCCAGAATAACGACTGCATTTTCCAAGTCCGCTTTATCGCCCATAACCAGATTATCCAAAGTCGTACACGAACTCATCAGCAACGCTGATGAACTCAGTGCAGAAACTTGTAAAAACTGGCGTCGAGAATAAGAACGTTTTGCCATCAATCCCTCAGGGGAATAGAATGGCAACACTTTGGAACAGAATCAAATCAATCCCACATCTTTAGCACGAATGTTTGATGATCTAGCCCAGCAAGAGTGGGCTTGTTCCTCTGATATTTTGCCTGTTTCTTGGGCGCAAGCTCTTGCCCTTGAGTGTCAAAATCTTCACACTCAAGGTCGCTTCAAAGCAGCCTCCATAGGTCATGGCTCTTCAAAGTTTGTGCAAAGCCAGATTCGTGGTGACGATACACTTTGGTTGCAAGATTGTATGGATTCTCGTCTGCATTCCGAAGTGCTGTCTGTATTGGAACAAATCCGCCTGGCGTTGAATCAACATTTTTATTTGGGACTTCAAAGCGTTGAAGGTCACTTCGCACTCTACCCACCGGGCCATGGTTATGAGAAACATATCGACAACCACAAAGGCGCCAGTCATCGTAAGATCACTTTCGTTTATTACTTAAACGAAGATTGGGCGACTGGACACGGTGGTGAACTGTCGCTCTTTGACCCTCAAGGCCAAGAGGAAAAAATTCACATGATCGAACCCCGATTGGGACAGCTCTTACTTTTTCGCAGCGAAGTTTTTCCGCACCAGGTGGAAAAAAACGCACGCGTTCGAAAAAGTCTTACCGGCTGGTTTAGGGACGATGCATTATGAGATCTCTCTTTGCCGAAGTCGTCTTCACTCGATTTTCCTCTCGATTGCTTATTTTGTTTTGCTCCCTCATCGCTGCGGCCTTTGGCTTAGTGGGACCTTTTTTTCAAAAAGAGTTCATTGACCACCTCACTGGTGAAAAAAGTCAGTTTCACTATTTCAATTTTAGTTCTCCTCTTTGGTATGTCGTTGGTGCCTTTCTGTGTGTGCTCTTGGCGCAGGCCTTTTCCCAGCTTACAAATTATTTAAGCTCACGCGAAGCCTTGATCATGCAAAAGATTTTCGCCAGCCGCTTGTATGCCAAAACTTTGAATCTTAAAGTCGACACTATGAGCGGCCGACCCGTTGGTGAAATTGTGTCACTCTATGCAACCGATATTCCCGGTGCGACAGTTTTTTTGGAACAAACCCTTCCAGCAGGAAGCTCGACCTTGTTTCCGCTTATACTGGCACCCTTTGCGATCTCATTACTTTTTGAAATCCCTTTGTGGCCAGTTTTGTTCATTATGCTTTTTATCACTCTGTTTAATTCCTATATGGCTTTTCGCCAGTCGCGCTTCTTTTTTCGTTTCAAACAATTGGCGGCTGAGCGTATTGGTTTAGTGAACGAGTGGATTCAGAATATTCGCACGATTCGTATTTTAGGGTGGTTGTCCCATTTTGAAAAAAATATTTTTGACGTGCGCAAAGTTGAAACCACAAATCGTGTCTTGATGGTTACAAATGGTCAGGTGATGAACTCTATTTCTTCATCGATCACCTTTATTTTAAATGTCGTGGCCCTCGGCAGCCTCGTCTTTTTTACTAAACACAAAATGACCAGTGGCGAACTACTGGCCTTGCTGTGGATCGTGGGAATTTTCCTAACCCGCCCCTTTCGTCAGATGCCGTGGTTTTTTACTTTTGCTTTTGACTCTTGGACTTCCCTAAAACGTCTGGAGGTCTTTTTTGCCACAGAAAACAATCAAACCCCCGAGGATCACCACCGCCTGCCTTCCCGTGACGAACAGGATAGTGAGAAATGGGCGCTCTCTATCAGCGGTTTGCGATTAAAAATTGGCAGTAAAGATATTTTAAAATCCATTTCACTCAAAATTGTCCATGGCGAATTTGTTGCCGTAGTTGGCGAAGTTGGTTCTGGAAAGTCCCTTTTATTGCTGTCCTTGCTGGGTGAAACAGGGGCTTCATTTGAGCAGTATCAATTGCTAGGAAAAAATGCTCTGAAAGAGACTTCTGATGAACTGCGCTCGCATTTTTCTTATGTGCCGCAGGAGGGCTTTATTATGAGCGCGAGCTTGCGTGAAAACGTCGCTTTCCTTTATGATATCGAACCCGAGATTGATCCCACGATTGAAGAATCTTTGCGTATTGCTCAGTTTGACCTTAGCACCGAGCGAGTTGAAAATGGGCTGGCTACCGAAATCGGCGAACGCGGCGTGAACTTGTCAGGTGGCCAAAGGCAACGCGTGGGTTTGGCACGCGTGCACTTCCACGATGCGCCCATTATGCTTTTAGATGATTGTCTCAGTGCCGTGGATGTCGACACCGAACAAAGAATATTTGATGACTTGTTGATGGGCGCCTGGAAAAAGCGAACACGGATTCTCGTCACTCATCGTTTGAGTACTTTACCACGAGTGGATCGTATTTTCTTTTTACAAGAGGGCAAGCTAATTGACTCCGGAACCTATGAAGAACTGATAGCGCGCAATTCGGAATTCCGAGAATACACCACCACCGTTGCAAAGGAGTCTGTTCATGGCGAATAAAACTCCGAATTATTTGTCTGACGGCGAAGTAAAAAAGGAGGGTGGTTATAATAAAACTCTTTTTGAAACTTTGTACTTTGCTTATAAACCGTTTTTGTTCCGCATTATTCTTGTCTTAATTCTGGGACTACTCGGGCGAGGTCTTTTATTAGGCAATACCAATGTGATTGGGTACTGGGTCGACAACCTTGTGGGCCAGCCCAGTCATTTGAGTACTTGGACGTCCTCGCAGATCGTTTTTTTACTCTTGGCCATGGCTCTTATGGGTTTTTGCTTCACTACGGTCTTTCGGATTGTTTTTTCACGCCTATCCGCCCATGCCATTTCGAGCTTTTACGATGAAGTCACACTGAGAACTTCTCGTTTGCCAATGAGTTTTTATGACAAAACTCCTGCCGGTCGAATTATCACCCGCTTTTCCAGCGATTATGGAAATATCTTTCGGCTCTTTGGCGGCCCGCTGGCAGAATTTTTGTCGATCATTTTTGATCTGATTATGATGATCGTCCTCATCACCTTGGCCAATCCCTTTTATTTGGGCTTGGTGGCACTGATCGGCGTGATGAACTTATTGGTGTATCGGCTGAATCAAGAGTCTTTGCGCAGCACACGGCGCGCCCTTTCCGCCAGTCGATCCCCGAGTATTGCCCACTTTGCCGAAACCACCCAAGGGGCTAGTACCATTCGCACCTTCCGCAAAGAGCAATCTTTTGCGGATCGCTTTGAAGCTTTGGATCAATATTATTTGGCGCAACGTTTTGACACAGTCAAAAAACTTTTAAGTTTCTCTTTTCAAATGAACAGCTTGACCGCCCTGCTTTTGCTGATCACCGGCATTGTGGCTTATTTTATGGTTGAAAAAGGCTGGGCAACAATTGGCTCCGTCGGGGTGGCCTTTAGTTTTATTACTTTATCTGGCAATACAGTTCAGATGTTCTTTGAATGGTTGAATCAATTTGAAGAAGCGATGATCGGGGTTGAGCGCCTGGATCAATACCTGCGCATGGATATCGAAAATGGCAATAACCTACCCGCTTCGGCTAAATTTGCAACAAAGCACCCGACCTATCCTGCGGCTTTTGAAAAGTACTTGAGTCATCGTAAACTCACCGACGACCGCAGCGCCTCGGTTGAGGTTAAAAGCCTTTGGTTCCGCTATCGCGAGGATCTGCCCTGGGTCTTAAAAAATATAGATTTCAAAGTACAGCCTGGCGAACGCCTGGGAATTGTCGGCAGAACGGGTTCAGGAAAGTCCAGTTTGATTCAGGCCTTGTTCTATTTGTACCCCTTAGATAAGGGACGCATTTCTATTAATGAGAACAGTCCCAAATTGGACGAAGACGCCAAGGGCGTTGATTTAAATCTGTATCGAAAGTCTATTGCCTTTATCTCACAAGAACCGATTTTATTTCAAGGCAGCCTTCGATTTAATCTCGATATCGCAGGCTCCCACACAGATGTTCGGTTGCTAGCAATTCTTGAACAAGTGGGACTTCAAGATTGGATTCAATCCCACCCCGAGGGCCTGGATCTCAGAATTGAAGAACGCGGTAAAAACCTTTCCTTGGGCGAACGCCAACTTTTGTGCATGGCCCGTTGCCTCTTGCAAGATGCCCCGATTGTCGTGATGGACGAGGCCACAAGCTCTGTGGATCCACAGTCCGAGGAGATCATGGTACGGGCAACCGAAGAGTTCTTTTCAAAACGCACACAAATCATCATTGCCCACCGCCTTTCGACTCTTGCAAAGTGTGATCGTATTTTATGGTTACAAAAGGGGGAGATTGTAGCATTGGGCCCGACATCCGAAGTCCTTCCCCGCTTTAAATCAACAGAACTGGTCTAAAAAATAAGTTTGCGGCTGCCGATAAAAGGGAGTACTCCTGCGGACACGCACTACTAATTTTTCAACGGGATGAGGCCGGGATGGATAACGACAATAAAATCGTCGATGATACCCAAGATTCGGCCCAAAACAACACACAAGACTACTCTCAAGATACAGACATGCTTTTGCGTTTGTCTGAGACCTGGTCCGCCCTCAGCCCCGCCGAACGTCGAGCACGATTCCACGAACTGCCGCGCACGGATGCCGAAGAACTTTTTTTAAGTATTAAAACCCATGACCAAGCTGAGCTTATCTCGGAAGCCGGTCCCCTTGAAAAGCGTTCTTGGATTCGTTTGCTGGCTCCGGATGACGTGGCCGATCTTATACAAGAAATTGGTCTGGATGAAAAAGAAGAGCTCTTAGCTCTTCTAGACCCGCAGACCCGTCGAGAAGTCACCGTTCTTTTGGCCTATGCCGAAGATGAAGCCGGGGGCTTGATGAGCTCCCGCTTTGTGCGCTTGCGACCAGAAATGACCGTCGACGAAGCAATTAGTTATATTCGCATTCAGGCGAAAACCCATGTTGAAACAATTTATTACGCTTATGTTCTGGATTCGGACCAAAAACTTTTAGGCGTGGTTTCATTCCGAGAAATCTTTTCTGCGACTCCAGGAAAAAAAATCACCGACATCATGGCTACAGATATCATCAAAGTCCCTGTTGAAATGGACCAAGAGCAAATTGGTCAAATCTTTTCTCAGCAGGATCTGATGGCCGTTCCCGTGGTCGACGAAGAAGGTCGGATGAAGGGTATCGTCACCTTCGATGACGTGGCTATGGCCATTCAAGAAGAAGCCACCGAAGATATGCATAAGATCGGTGCCGTTGAAACCCTGGATGCACCCTATTTAAAAATTTCGATGCACGAGATGTTACGCAAGCGTGGCGGCTGGTTGTTGATTCTCTTTTTAGGAGAAATGTTCACGGCCACTGCTATGGCTTACTTTGAAGATGAATTAGCCAAAGCCGTGGTGCTTTCGATGTTTATTCCTTTGATCATTAGCTCAGGTGGTAACTCGGGATCACAGGCCTCCACTTTGATCGTTCGTGCCATTGCTCTGCGCGAAGTGCGCTTGCGAGACTGGTGGCGTGTGCTTGGACGAGAAATCGTCACCGGATCGGTTTTAGGTTTGGCTTTAGGAATGATCGGCTTCATTCGTATTATGCTGTGGCCGAATCGGGAAAGCCTTTACACCGCTCACTATATGCTCGTCGCTTTAACTGTCGCAGGCAGTGTTGTCGGGGTTGTTTTGTGGGGTACTATTTCTGGATCGATGTTGCCATTTATCCTGAAGCGCGTCGGCTTTGACCCGGCTTCTGCTTCTGCACCCGCAGTTGCTACCATCGTAGATGTGACCGGTCTGGTTATTTATTTTAGCTTAGCCAGTGCTATCTTACACGGAGTTCTCCTGTAAGTGTGTTGCCCGTCAAGGGCAGCCTCTTACCTTCGCCTTAAAAATAACAATTCGATTGTTCCAAATACTTTTCAGCATAACCTAATGTTGCGACTTCGTATCGAATTTCTGACACGGCGGAGGCTTCATGCAACACTTCAAACAGCCCGTTCTAATTATTTTTTCCATTTTTTTACTCACCCTCATGGGTTGTGCCAGCAAACCTCCCCACTACACTCCTTTGGCACCGACCGCCAGCACTTATCAAGAAATTGATCGCACTAAAAATTGGATCGAAAAAGCTCGCCTTCGCCAAATGGATGTTCTGTCACCATCAAATTTTGCAAAGGCTGAAAATCGCATCGAAAAAGCCCGAGATAAACAGGTCAGTGGAAAAAGTGATATCGATGTTTTAGAGCAGGTCGCCTATTCTCGCGGCTGGCTCAGTGAAGCTATGCGAGTTTCGAAAGTGGCCGAAACTCAAATGCCCGGAATCACCGATGCCCGAAAAGGGGCCCTGCGGGCTCGAGCCAATGACTACTTCCCTAAAGAGTGGGCAAGTAATGACAAAGATCTCGAAAAACTGACCCGCTCTATTGAACGAGGAAATATCAAACCCTCTGGAAAAAGTGGCCCTTCAATTGTTGCGGACTTTCGTTCCATGGAATCTCAAGGCTTGATTGTCGGACTTTTAGACCGCGCCAATTCTCTGATTAAATCGGCCGAAGTTGAAAATGCACCGAAGGTCGCGCCAGTCACTTACAATACGACGATGGCCATATATCTTTCCACCCAAAAACTCATTCAGAACAATCCTCGCGACACGGCCTTAATTCGAAAAGCCAGCAATGAAGCGACTGATCACGCTGAAAAACTATTAGCTATCACTCGCAAGGTGAACGCTGGTGCGACAGAGGAATTCGCAATACGCTCTCTGCAAGGCCCCTCTCGCAGCAAACAAGTGGCCGTCGCGCGAGAACGTCGCGACCGAGCGAAGCTTGCATGTCTGGAGCGACTTTTAGGTCAAGCCAAAAAAGTTCGCTCACAATTCGAGCCCACGGAGGCTGAGGTCTTTACAGAAAATGGCAAAGTAATGGTGCGCTTGAAGGCCTTGAACTTTCCGACCAATCAGGCGACTCTGAAGGGCTCTAGAAACCAAGCTCTGCTGCAAAAAGTAAATCGCGCTTTAGACTCCATGGGACCTGCCCGAGTTCTTGTCGAGGGGCATACCGACTCGACCGGTTCGAATTCGCGAAATCTCACCCTTTCAGAGCAGCGCGCTCAGTCTGTAAAAGACTATTTAGTCGTCAATGGTGTTGTCCCCCGCAGTCAGGTTAATTCCGTAGGCTTAGGCTCTGAAAAGCCCATTGGCTCAAATAACAATGCCAATGGCAGATCCCTAAATAGACGTGTGGATTTGGTCATTGAACCACTGACACCTACTCTGCGACGCTAACAATCGAGCGTCGACGACGACTCAAAAAAAAGAAGCGTCTTTACCGACGCTTCTTTCTGATTAAAAATTTCTTATTAGATTTAGTTCTTTACAAGGCCCGCTGTCCAATCACGAATCATGGCCACGACACCCTCACGGGCATTGTCGAATTGAACTCCATAGCTTTGATTGCGCTCATTCCAAACGACATGTCCTTGCACTTGCACGACCTCTTTGCCGTCGGGACTTTGGATTTGCATTGTCACGATGCCGCCCTTCTCCAGAGCTTCTTCGGCATCGAACGATAATCCACCTTCAGAGATCGAATTCATATTTCCGATGAGTTCTCTGTCACCGACCATCACACGAACTTCCGAGCTCATTTTAAATCGATCGAAACGACGTCGTTGTTTCGGATCTCGAGAGCGCAGCGCTCTCCACACAATCAGTGGTAGTAAAAGTAGTCCCGCAATCACACCACCTGCCGAAGGCATTCCGCCCTGACCGGGCCCGCCCTTAACGGCAGCAGAAATCAACCCGCAACCACCGGCAGCACCCGACGCTTCACCCGCGACTCCGCGTTCCGCCAAATAACTGGGTTTATAAGAAGGCTGACTGGAAGAGGCTGCATTCGAAGGGTCTTGCGCCGACTGGGTCAGTTTCAGAGCATTGATCCGACCACCAGTTGAAACATAGCCGTGCAAATAGTTCGAATCATCGACTGAGCCCATAATCAGCTGCTTAATCTGATAGCCCGATAAAGATGGAGCTTCGCGAATGGCCAATGCGGCCAATCCCGCAACAAAAGGTGTCGCCATGCTCGTACCAGACATGCGCGCATAACTGTTTGTACCGGGCACCGTGCTCTCAATCCATTCTCCGGGACTGCCTATATGAACTGTCGTGGTCCCATAATTTGAGAAACTAGAAAGACGATCACTTGCACTCGTTGACGCGACTGAGATATTACTTGGAACGTCATAATTCGCCGGATACATCGGCTCCGCATCGTTGTCATCAGAGTAGTTTCCGGAAGCAGAGGCTATGAGGACACGGTAGTCATAGGCAAATGAAAGCGCTTCGTGCAAAGAGCGACTGTAACTAGGACCACCCCAAGAGTTGTTGATCACTCGGGCTCCGTTATAAACCGCATAATAAATGGCTTTTATGGCGTTTGCCGTAGAGCCCGTTCCGCCCGATCCGAGAAATTTTAATGGCATGATTAGAATTTTTGACTCCTCCAAAGGGGTCGCAAAAATATTCAAACCCGTCCCAACGACGATTCCCGCGACATGAGTTCCATGGCCATTACGATCGTCATCGAAAAAGTTATTGTTGTTTGCTACGAAGTTCCAACCATTGTAGTCGTCAATGAAGCCATTGCCGTCGTCGTCGACCCCGGGCTGTCCATTTATTTCGGCCTGATTCATCCACAGTGCCCCGGTTCCACCTTGAGCTTTTGGTAAGAAGACATGATGATTTTTATCAAGACCGGTATCAATGACCGCAACAATGATTTTTGAATTTGAATTCGTTTGCAGGGCCCAGGCCGCCGCCACACTTGTCGGGGCTGCGGATTGCGAGTAACTGGCTGCTTGGGCGCTGACTTCGCCGGACTGTACTAAAGCCTCTAAAGAATTCGCCTGAACACTGTCTTCCATCTCAGTTTTTGAAAGAATGTAGTTCGGTTCAATATACTCGACTTCGGAATCGGCACGAAGTGCGTCTAAACCAGCCTGCCCAGTACCTGGCTTTAAAGCCACATGATAGATACCAAAAATTCCGAACGAGGCCTTTAAATTGACCTTGCCGCTAAGTTTTTGCTGAGCCACTCCGGGAGCAGCCGCTGATTGGCGAAACTTGACCAGATACTCCCCCGGTACAACCTGGGGTTCTTGAGCATGAGCCATACTTACGATGGTCAATGCTGATAGGATCAAGCCACATTTAATAAGCGTCACTCTTTCTCCTTAATGATTCTGCTTAGTGATGAACACTTATCTATTCGGCCGGAAGTCTAGGGTCCTGAAGGTGTTTTTTTGTCTCATTTTGCGACCGTCTCATTTCTTGATAGCGGCCGACTTAACTGCTATCTATTAGCTTTAAAAATCCGATAAGTATGTCGTGACAACTTACCTTGAGTAAAGAGTTGTCTAGCGACTCGAGATAGGACATCTAAGTATGAAGCAGCTTCAAAAAATTTTCTTGCAGGGTCTCGTTACTTTTCTGCCCATTGCTCTGACGATTTATATCATCTATGCAGGTGTTGCCATTGTTGA
>JBBKWD010000103.1:0-2545 GCA_037968775.1 Bdellovibrio sp. | reverse complement strand
AGACCCAACAAGCTGTTGATCAAATGATGAAGGTCCATCCTTGGCCTTGTCCTTTTGAGTAAGTTTTTTGTGGTAAAAAAATCAAATCATAGGTTTTGCCAAGATGGGCTTTTTCTTTTTAAGAGACACAACGCAAAAAGCCGGTCACGATGACCGGCTTTACCCCAGGGTATGGGAGCGGGCGGCTCCCATGACAGGATGTCTTCGGAACTTCTTAATTATTACCCACCACTAAAACCCGAGACCCCTTTCTGGGGCCGATCACAGCACGGGCGGAGGTGAAAATTGATTGAGATTTCTAAACTTTCAGTGGATACTCGGGCCGTTCAAAATGACATCAAGGGAATAGGGACTGACTCTTTTACCTGAAAAAGCCCCCATTCATGTCCTCGATCAAACCTTCAACTAAAACCATAAATGAGATCAAAAATGGAAATCAAATTAGACGGTGAAGAGTTCATTCTCTTGCAATCCCTCATGAAGGTCAGCGGCCTATGCGATACCGGAGGCGAAGCCAAAAATGTTATTAAAAACAGCGAGGTCACCGTTGATGGCACTATTGAAACCCGTCGAGGTAAAAAAATACGCGCCGGCCAAGTGGTTTCTTATAACAGTAAAACGGTGACCGTGAAGGCTTAACTTGCGCTGATTCTTATTCCAAAACAGGATGCTGACCGTGCACTTGATCTTTGGGTAAAGCATTAAAGTGCCACCACTCATGATCTAGAACCTTAAATCCTTGCTCTTCAAGAAGTCCCCTTAAGAGCAAGCGATTGCCGAGCTGCTCTTGCGAAAGCTCTCCGCTTTCTAAAAATTTATTTTCTAAACGCGGCTGTGCCAGATCTCTGAAGTCATCAAAGCCCGTCCCCATATCAAGCGCGACACCGCTTTTAGTTTGCAAAGTCAAATCCATCGCCATGCCGAAATTATGCAAGGAGCCGGGAAAAGGAGCCGCCACATAACTCTGAAAGGGAGTGCCAGCTAGATGATCATAAAATTGGGCTTGAATGCTGCGCGGTCGCAAGGTGTCCCAAATTAAAAACTGTAACTCGGGATGCTCGGTCCTAAGTTTTAAACAGGCTTTCATAAACATCTCAAAAGCCAGTGGCGCCAGAAAACACCGATCAAAGGCCTTATAGACATCCACCCGCATGAAGTTATCACTCGTCGCGTACTTCATATCCAATTCCACCTCGTCCGAGGTCAAAACTTCTTTGAAAGTCTCTTCAATCCATTTAATTTTCTGTATGAATGATGTCATAACTCGAGCCTACCCGTTTTTATTGTTCAGGGCCAATCCGAAATTGTCCAGTTGTCCTCGGCCCATCCATCGGACCAGTCTTTACGCATCCCATTGTCATACTAAATTAACAAGAGTTTCATTGAAAAAAACAAGGAGCCCTCGATGAAATCAATAACGGCATTTCTTACTGTTGCTATGTTCCCCCCACTATTTTAGCGCTCAAAGCTCTTAAGGTATTTCGAATCGATATAGTTTTTTAGCAGCCTTGGAATTCTCCCCAACCAAGCCCACTTCCCCCACAAAAGAAGTGCCGTCTTGGGATCAAAAAATAAAATATTCAGTTCTTTCTGTTGTGGCTGATAGGTCTGTAGAGCTTGATTCCCGTTCATTACTCTTTCTATATTCGCAGAGACGACCTCTCCCTGACGAACCGCCCGCACTCCCGAACGTCGGGCCGAGGTCCCCTGCACACTCACGGCGTCCCCTGCAGCAAAAATATTTTGCGTGCAACGTAACTGAGGATCGACTTTCAGAAAACCCTCGTCATCAAGCGGCAGCCCCGTTTGTTCAAGCCAATTTGGTGCTTTTGCCGTCGTCAGTAAAAACACCCTGTCAAATCTTTCCAAAGATTGAGTCCCGTCTAAAAAAGTAAGGATCCCGTCTTTTGATCTCACAATTTTTTTATTCATCTCGATCTGAACTCGATTGCGGTTAAGCGCCTGGCGAATCTTTAAATCCATCTTGTCAGTGGTGTTTCCATAAAGGCGCCCGCTGCTAAAAAGCGTCACTCGACTTTTCTTGCTATTCCGAATCTGAAAACGCGTACTCAAAGCCAATGCCACTTCAATGCCACCAGCTCCGCCCCCAACAACTGCAAAGGAGTTTGTAGCGCAGGCAGAACAAATTCGTTCTATTTCAATCCATTTTTTTTTAAAACTTGAAAAAGGCTTTAAGTAAACCGATCTGATATCGAAATTTTCTTTTAAATGTTCTGGTTCACTTCCGACGTTCAAAGATAGTAAATCAAATGGAAGCTCTTTACCATCGCTCAGCAATAGACGGTTCGCTCCCAAGTTCACGAGACGCCCCTGAGTAAAGGTGACGCCTAATTTGGCACAAAAACTTTGAAGGTCAATTTGAATGTCTTCTATACGGGCGACTCCCGCAATCCAACTAGGAACACATCCTGAATAAATAGAGAAAGGATTTTCATCGATGAGAACAATCTCCCAGTCAGATAAAACCTTTGAAGCCAGGTTTTTTAGAATCCTTAAGTTGGCATGACCTGCACCGACAAGAACG
>JBBKWD010000102.1:0-7258 GCA_037968775.1 Bdellovibrio sp. | reverse complement strand
TCTTGATCTCCCATGAAGACAGGCGTTTCCAACGCACGACACCCCTTGCCAGACATGATGCGCAATCGAGCTGGCGACACCAACTCCATAAGGCTTCCATTGCGAGCTAATGCCGGCACCAACATGCGCACTCCCCGACTCAAACCCGAACCTTCTGTCGTAAACAATGCCGGAAGTTTTGCACTTCTATTTTGACTGTCTTGTATAGTCAAAGGGTAAAACGAGTTGGTCATAAGCATGTCGGGAAAGAAGGTATAACGTTCGAAACTTTTGCTCATGATCTGATCGGAAATCAGATCATGATACTGAATCTCCGAATTTGTGAGGACAAAAGCGCCCTTGCGTTGAAGACCAGAAAAAACAGCCCGCACCCACAATGCAGAGTCAAATTGGGACCTCTCCGCCCTAAGACTGCGATCCAACAAATCCCAGTTGTGAGTATCTAAAAACGAAAGACGCTGTTGGCGATTGAGTCCTTCTCCGAACCAAAAACTGCCAGCAAATTCATCTTTGCTGTAGTCCAAGTTCTGTACTTTATCGACCCGAGTGTCCAAAATATTTCGATAGGTGCTTTGATCAGCAAAAAGATCCAGTTCTTTAAAGTTTTCAACTTTTCCATTTATAACCTCAGCAATTGCAAAACTATAAAGATAGCTTGGCTTCGCATCGCTGCCTAAATTTTTAGCCAACAAAATGGGAACACGCCCCGCCATCGCCTGCTCACGACGTGGTTGAATAACATCAATGATGTCATAATCTTCATATTTATCGATGGCCTTGAGCTCATTCTTTTCATTCAAATAATAAAAACGAGTTTTTGCTACCTCATGGTCATCTGGATTTTCCCAACGATCTTTCAAGGAACGCTTCTTGTTGGGCTCTTTCCCACCACCGACCCACGCAGGTCGCTTTGTCTTACCCACTTTTTGCCAGTAGACCTGATAAGGTGTTGGCGCCAAGTCGCCCGTATAGACAAAGCTTTCTTTTAGCTTCATCGCCGAGTCAAAAATATAATAGCTCATCGGCGAAGGCAGGTACTCTTGGCTTTCAATTTCGCTTTTGTCCTCTAAAACACCCAGCACATACTCACTGCGACCATCGTCATCTAAATCCAAGCGCACCATCACCTGTTCGCGCATCAGCTCTGTGTCACCTGTAACATTGATCTTCGTACCCCCGATGGTTGTATAAGCACCGACTCCGGTGTCGCCGACAAGCCAAAGCTGCCACTTATTACTATCCTGAGACACCACAAAATAGTCGCGTCGCTCGGGCCAGGCATCCAAGTTTTCATCTACAGGAACAAAGCTTGTTCGGCCTACAGGAACCCCTGTCAACGGAATGACAGTGATGTCGTCGGCTGTCGTATCAGCAGTCAAGGTCACGACAATTTCGCTTTCAAATACAAAGCGACGTGACGCCTGTCCGGCGACAGTTACATCCACTGCTAAATCAAGTTCACTGGGAACTCGCGAATCCGAAGCTTTTACCGCGTCCGTTAAAGACATGCTGACGACAAACTTACGCACTTCGCCTTTTTTCCAAATAGCTGGGTAAGGAACAATTTCTTTAATTCCCGAAATCCAAGGACGAACGGACTCGGCATGAGCCTTCAGGAAGTCCGCCTTCATCTGCACCTGATTCACAGGGGTATCGACCCATTTGTTCACGAAGCTAATTTCAAAAGTAAGGTCGCGGCTTTTGCGATCCCAATTGATTTCTATCTTTTCTTTTGCAGCTGGAATAACCAAAGCCTGAGGCGCTACTTTTAAAGCTCCAGTGATATCTAAGTTTCCACCTACCGAATATTTTTTGTAAACTTCTCGTTCAGGACTCAAAACACTTCCTTGTTCATGAGAACCTCCAGAAACCAATGAAAGATTAGCGAGGGGAGTCCGGCTGCTCAACACCAAGCGTGCATACACTTCATCAGCAGGAATACCGCGCGCCAAAAGCTCTGCCGCAGCTGCGGCGACGAAAGGAGCTGATTGCGAGGTGCCCGACAAGTATTCATAACCCAATGTCGAACGAAAACGCACAGGACGTTTTTGCTCTGGATACGTACTTAAGATGTTCACACCGGGCGCCAAAATATCCACACCACTGCCGAAATTACTAAAGTGAGCAAAGGCTCCATCAGGTCCACTGGCCCCCACACAAATCACATTGGCGTAGGCACAGGGTCGCAAGAGGGCTCGCGTCGAGTCATTACCTGCAGCCGCGACTATGATGACTCCCTTAGCTTGTGCCATCGCGATAACTTCACGCATGTATTCCGAGTCTTTGGCTTGAGGCCATCCCATCGAAAAATTAATGACCTTAGCACCAGAGCGCATGGCATAGATTACGCCACGGGCAACAAGGTCCCCCAGACTGCGGTTTATCGACTCTCGGCCTTCTTCTTTTGGTGAATCATATATGGATAAGGGCTTGATAGGCTCGCTAGGTTGTATACCGATCACTTGTACGGGCAGAATTTCAACCTGATTGCTGACTCCGGCGACACCTTCGCCATTATTTTGGATAGCTGCAATGATACCGGCCACATGTGTTCCATGCCCTTGGTCATCACCAAAGTCAGGACGGCCCATAATGCCAGCTTCATTCACCCCGCCTAATAAGCTCCAACCCTGACAATCCAAAGGGTAACCATTTCCGTCTTGGTCGACTTCGGGATTGTTCACATCCATCCAAATTTTTTCGCACTCTTTGCGATCCTTGTCAGCGACACAGGCTTCAAATTTTTCGAGGGCTCGGCATTCACTTTCGTTGCGATGAATGATTCCTTTTAGATCCGAGTGATTTTTTTGCACACCCGTATCTAAAACGGCCACCAATATTTTTTTCAGAGGGCTCTGCGGTGCAGGCCTACGAATATCTTCGTTCTTGCGCGCGGGAATTCGAAAAGTGTGCAATGGATCTAAGTCGATCATTTGCGCTTGGCCTTGGTTCGAAAGGCCCCACTGCAATTCAGAGAAAGGATCTTGAACTGCCGAGACACCCACACTTAACATCAGTCCTAAAGGAAGTATTAACCAGTTTTTCATCGGAAGCTCCCTTGCGAACGATCTAGTTCAATCGGTGAAATTCGCGTTTTATTGGCGAACATCGCGATCAGTCCATTTGCATAATCGATATTTTTCTTAGGATCACCTAGAGTGTTGGAGAAGTACTCAATGTCGCCATCTTCATCACCCGCTCGGAATCCATTGATACGAACAAAGAAAATATAGTTTTCTTCGCCCAACAGCTTTAACAACTGAGGCAAAGGAATGCGGTCTTCAAGCACATAAAGAACATCGGTCATCCACTGCGTCTGCGCTTTTTTGTCTTTGGGATAATTTGAAGACAATGTCATGAGTGTTTCTACCCAAGGCATCAAACACTCATAGTAAGTGCCATTTCTTTTACCGCTATACTTAGCAGGTGGTGCCTTATCCAACATTTTAGGCTTTGCTTCTTGAAAGCGTTTGCACTCTTCATTGAATTGCTTAGCGCCTCGTTTGTAGTCACCATTCCCCATGATTGTCATAAGGTCTGCGAACATCTCTCCTTCATTCGGGCGATCGGGATGTCCTAACTTTGCATTTACTTTTTTAATGAAGCGTTCATAAGCGTTGAGTTTTCTTGTCGAGCCTTTTGCATCTGGCTGTATAACCAGAGCTTTAATTTTTTCGAGTCCGCCCGGTAAGATCGACAGCTGCGCAGTTAGTCGGTAAAAATCCACCGCTGTCACATTAGCAAAGGCCTCTGGCTCTATCAGACGATAAGGTCCGATAGGCGCGCCCTTCAGATCCCCTTGCACTTCATCCAAGAGCTTAAAGAAATCTTTTTTATTTAAATGCCAGCCGCCCCACACATGCTGAATAACCGCAATGGAGGGATACTGTGTCCCATTGACAGTGAGGTCGGCTTCGGTCGTAACCATTCGCCAAAAAGCTTTACCGAAAGGGGAATTTGCTGGATTCGGATCTTCGGAGCGAGCCAGGTCCACCTTGGATTTGGGAGAATACTTATTAAGCAGCCCCTCGATCCAATCAAAGGCAAAACCCAAAAGGTCTCGGCCTTTTAATTCGCCTCTTTTGTTGGCAAACAATGTCACCTCTTCATCCAGCGGATTTGCGTCGGGAACATCTGGATTGGTGGGGTAACGAATTTTAAGTAGATGGTCTTCGCTAAAATAAGCCGATCGCCACATCAAGAACTTAGAGCGAAGCTCTTTGGTCTTGAGATCGTGCTCCACATCAAATTTTTTATGTTTGAATCGTGAATACAGAAGCTCTGAATCATTGCTCTTAAAAAGAGCCTTGAGAGCGGGACGTAAATTATCCCGGGTCGAAATAAAGTCTTTTGCAAAACGAGTGTCCGGCTTATCTAGATCTATAAGGTCCGCATACTCTGGATTATAGTCGATCACAAATACATCTGAACTGACATCAGCTTTCGACATCTGTCCGCGAACACGCATCACATTGATAAAGTAATTAAAATCCAGCGACGCGCCCATAATTCCGCTGTTTTGCGTGCGCACATAGACCTGAACACCGTCCCGAGTTCGCATGAATTGAGTTTGTTTGAGGATCACTCGGGAGCCATCCACACCTAAAGAAACAGAATTTAGGAAGTTTAAAGGTGTGATACCGATAAGATTATCCAAACCTGCCGATGCTTGCGCATAGCCTTGAACGGCCACAGAATCCGTGATCGTAAAGACTTCGCCTTCTCGCAAGTCGGCAAGAAAGGCATCCAGGGGTTGGCGCGCGGGCTTTCCGTCCTCCGCAGGTTTGGCCTTTTCGCCCAAGACCGCCGCTAATTTATTCATAAACGCGGGAATCACAAGATCTTTCCAAGGAACCTTTGTTCCTTCTTGGATCGACAATAACGGTCGAACATGCGTGTAGTCCCGCAACACCATCACATTCGCGCCAGCAACAGGAATATAGTTGGAAACTCCATCTAGGGTCATAAAATAACCCAATCGAGCTCCTACCGAAAGATTGTCTACAAGTTGAATCGCAGCCGAACTGCCAAAGTAAGTTCCTGTTGTTACTTGACGGTTTGCCGACAAGTTAAAGCCCCCCACGGGGCCACCCCAGGCTTCTACATTTTGGTACAGAGGCTCTAAGGGCTTTTCGCGAATATGTTTATTAATCCGGTCCATAACTTGACCTTGGCGATCTTTATAGACATCCGAAACCTTCAAAATATCCAGCTTGTCGTTGATATGCGCCAAGGCCGTGGAGATAGCCACGGACCAACCGCGAATGCTCAAGTATCGCTCAAGGTCTCCATCTTGAAAGGGCGATTGACGATCTCCATGAGCAAATCGCTGCGGATACCCAGGAACAAATTCCTGAGTCACTTTGCCATTTTTAACTAATCCAGATGGCGAGCTCATATTCAAATTCGGTAAATTCAAAGAACTGGTTTTTTTAACATTGAGCAACTCAAATGTATTGCTCGCCCGATAAAGAACTTTAGCAAGAACTAATGACTCTAGCTCCGCAGGGAAAGCACCCGCTTTTACGATTTCTTCGAAGTCTGAGTTTTTAAGTTCTGCCAAGCGCCGCGCCAACCAGCGGGCATCTTCATAGGTACAAAGACCAAAGGACTCTGCCGAAGGATGATTGAGAACAACATGACCTGAAAGGACTGAACCCATTTTTGGCGAAAACCGGTTGATGCTTTCCGGCACATCTACCAAGGCAAAAGGCAATATCAAGGCGCGATAAGCGCGGTAACGTGAAAAACGATTCACCGTTGGTAGCTGCGCTGGATTATTGGGATTCGGAGCATAACCCCAATGAATATCAAAGTACTCTGCAAGAGCTGGCTCTAACACCGCATCCGAAAAAACCAAGGAATGTTTTTCCTTGTCGTTTTCTACGACCCAACCACGACTGTCAAAATCAGAAATCATCGCCTCTTGCGCGTTTTGCAGGAAAGCATCTTTACTGGCTTCACTGTCAAAATTCAAACGCAGGTTTTTATAGTATTTTGGCGACGGAATATAATATCCCAATTTGCGCAACAGGGCCGCGCGCATCAGTGCCGTGTGAGTAAAGCGGCTGAGACTGAGTCGATAAAAAAGTGCGGGATTTTCATTGGACTGAACACGAGACATGTAGGTGAAAGGCAGTGCGGCTTCTTCAGAAAGGAATTTTACACCGGCGGTTGCTTGGGGGAAACTGCCAGGTAAGTGCTCCACAGCGGGGTAGCTTTGATTTTGCCACATTTTATTATCAAGAGGATTCAGAAGACTGAGATCCGCGCCCTTTTGTGCCATTGCAGCAGCCTCTCCCACATCCAGGGCGACTCCTGAGTTACTGAGCAGATCGGAAGCAGGCTTCTTGACTGTCTTAAGCGGTAACGAGACGCTTTCGGCATTGGCGATTGAAATCAGCATTAAAACGATGGCACAGGCATAAACAATTCGTAAAGACATGAAGCCCCCAAGGCTGGTGTCAGAAAGTTCAAAGTCGAAGATCCCGCTTCGCACGGAGCAAGGAGTGCGCCAATATTAAAGGGGGCTATTCGAATCTGTCTGCCTGAGGCCCAAAAAAAACCACCCATAGGGTGGTTTTTTGAAATACTTACAATTTTAGAGGTAAAATTAGAAATTTATACCCAATCCAACCGTGCCGTAAAAGGCATTAAGTTCGGCTCGTTGATTGATGGAGGCATTTTGAAAAGCATAGCGCTTGATACCAAATCCGGCTTCGCCGAAAATACGATCAGTCCAAAGAACCTTACCGTGAAAGTTCAAAGACATCGAAGAATTCAATTGAATGCTCGGATCCATCGAAGTTGCATAATAGATAAACTCCATATCGACCCACTTTGGATAGCGCATGAAAGCCACTAAATTAAAAATATCATCGAAAATCTTGGGCATAGATCGTGCCCAGAAAACACCCCCGCCCAACATCGGCACTTCAAATGGATCAAAAGTAACATTTTGATAGGAAACAATTGCTCCTACTGTTTCATCTCGTCCCCAAAGTCCCGGCGTCAGTCTGTATTTGAGATCTGCATTCCATACAGTCAAAGGAGCCGTCCCACCCGATGAATTTATATTTAAATTATTGAGGGATTGAAAATACCGCGCACTCACGCCCCAACGTTGCCGAGAGACCCAATAATTACTCCAAGTAAAGAGATCCTCAAACCACTGACCATAGGCCACTTCCCCCAACATAAGAAATGTACTTGTCGCCTGTACACCCGTGAATCGCGCGGAGAACTCTCGAGGAAACCC
>JBBKWD010000101.1:0-13917 GCA_037968775.1 Bdellovibrio sp. | reverse complement strand
CCTATAAGGTGAAGTTTACCGAGTTCAGCGATATCAAGGCAGCCTACAAGATGTTAGAGGCTGGGCGTTTTGATGTCTTGATTGATTATTCCTATACCTTTAAAGACGAATGCAAAATCTCCGGCGCAAATTGTGCCAAAATCGACAGCGCGCCTGCGGGCGTTGTTGAAAAGGCCTATGTGGTGGTCCATCGAACAGACTTAGGTCATCATTTAGCTCGGCTATGGGACTCTAAGATGGATGAGTTGATAAAATCGGGCGAAGCGCAAAAGATTTTTGAAAAGTATAAACAGACCTATAATGGCCCTTAACCTAGCATCACTTCGACGAGTCTAGAGGTTTTTCTGCCTAGCGTCTCGAATTGAGAAAATATCTCTGAGCGGCAAACTCTTTAGACGATCTCTCGACATAAGGTGGCATTTACTCTACCCTCGTCCAGAATCTCCGAATAGGTCGTGTTCGTAGACCAAAAATATTTTAAACTAGTCGCAGGGGATTATGAGAAGTTCCGATAAGGAGACCATGCGCTATTTATTGCTTATTCTATTCGTATTTGTTTCTGCTTGTGCCACGCGTACACGTCTGCCGGCGGCTGTTGCACCCGAGGGGGCGCTGGAGCTAAGTGAGGCTCTCAGTCAAGGTGTAAAACCGACGCTAGAATATCTCAAAAATCAGACAACTGCTAAAAGCTTCAGCGGTCTCACTGGAAGCGATCCAGCAAAAAATATTCCCGACTCATTGAAAGCGCCTCGGGTGAGTTCTGTTTCAACTAAGGTGAAAAGTCAGCAGGGTCAATTTTTACGTCGCCATCGCCAATGGAGTTCTAAAAAGCGTGCGAGCAAGGCACAAGAGCTAGTCAGTGATTTTAATTGCGATAAAGCCGTTGAGACTCAAGCTCTGGGCTATTCAATGGAAATCGATTTTCCGGCCGACGAAGCCATGACTGCAGCGCAAGCACTGCATGAAAAAGTTTTGACCTGCGATATTCCTAAAAATGAAAGTGTTTTTAGATTGGCCGTATTTGCAGTGCAAAAAGGCGACTGCAAAAGAGCTGAAAAATATTTGAATGATTTCCCGAAAGACATTGAGCAAGGGGCGAGTGATCGACTTACATACCTGCGCAGCCTCTGTGACGAGGATGTCAAAGTTGCCCATAGAAACCCACTGGGTGGTTACGGAATACTTTTAGGAGATTCTGGTCCACTGCAAGGTCTTGAGGCGCCAGCATGGTATCTGACGACCTCCAGCGGTTCAGCCGATTGGGATCGCTTGTTGGCAACTTTTATTGAATTAAGCGAAAAAGGCCAAAGTGGAACAATCAAGTATATCGCTAGTAAGATGAATTTCGATGAATTCCGAAAGTTGCCGATCTCTTTCCAGACCTCGATGCTGGTGTTAATGAATTTTGCGACAGCTGACTTGCCAGTTTTCCGGGCTATGCACAGCTATCTGTCAGAGCATCCTGAAATGCTTGCTCCTTCTGTTGCTGGATTGCTTTTCCCGGTTAGATATTGGAGTGAAATAGTCGAGAATAGCAAAGGGACAGATCCAGTTTTAGTAAAAGCTTTGATCCGCCAAGAGAGTGCTTTCAATCCTCAGGCTCGAAGTCATGCCAAAGCTATGGGTTTGATGCAGTTGATTTATCCAACGGCCCGAATTTTCGGCGTGAAAAGTCAAAAACGTTTGTTCGACCCAGAAGTGAACATCACAGCGGGGGCTCAATTCTTGGGGCGCCTCATAGAACAGTTTGGTTCCGTTGAATTGGCGTTGGCGGCCTATAATGCGGGCCCATTGAAAGTCAAAGAGTGGAAAAAACGTTATCCAACAGAAAACATCAATCTTTTTGTAGAGATGATTCCTTACTCAGAGACTCGCGAATATGTGCGTCTTGTAAATCGTAACTACAGGATCTATCAAACACTTTTGATCAAACCCCAAATTTTGGGTGATTTGAATGCTGACAAATAATTCATAAAAAATTATATAAGTTAAATTCTTAGGTGCTTCACTGATGGATAGGCTAGGGAGCCCGAAAATCCTCTTTACGAATCACCTTGAGTGCGTGCTTCATTGCGAAATCATAAATGTCATCCGGAGAAAGTCCGAGGTCATTGCGGTTGATCCAGTGTGGATAGTATTCCAAATAATGAGTCCCCGCGAAGCTCATTGGGTGCGGGGGAATATTCAGCGCAATGCCCACGAGTTTTGAACAATAAGTTTTTTCGTTGTTCCAGATAAAACTAAAATCAAACGGCAGGCCTATTTGGGTTGCTAAGGCCCTTTCGTCGACCAAGTCATCGGCAATTTTAATCTGAAGATCACCGGTTTTTTTCAAATCCCGCATGGGTAGGTACCGGCCGCCTTGTCGTGTGTCGGCTTCATAGGCGAATGCTTTGTATTCCAATATGACATGGAATATCGGCTGGGGAACGCTGGGATTGCTATAAAAATGTAAAACTGCCGCAAGGGCAGCATGAGGTGCAAAAATTATTACGAATAGTACTGAAACAAAAGACGTCATGGCCCTTTGATATAAATCTCACGACCTTCTGGCAAGTGGAAAGCTCGGCCATGGCATAAATATCGGGTTCTCAAGCCCGAGGCATCTATAGCGTACCCAGAAGCGAGCTTATTTTGAGTTGCGGGGCGCAGCTCCTTTGAATAGAATGGGACTATAGGCAATGGACTCTGCCTTTAACCGCCGCTCCCTATGAGGTCGTGCTGATGATTCCTACCCCATACTTTAAAAAGGTAGGCTAGCGTGCAATTCATTAAAACTTACGGAAAAAAAATCGCGCTCAGTGTTCTTGTGGGAAATCTAAGCGGTATGGCGGCTGCTGTGTTTCTAATACTGTTGGATGCGGCGACAAATTGGCGATTGGCGCATTCAAAAATAATTTGGTTCTTACCATTTGCCGGCCTCTTCATTGGTTGGTGTTATCACCAATATGGGGGGACTTCAGAAAAAGGCACGGGTCTGATTCTGGAAGAAATTCACGACCCCAAGAACACGATTCCCTTGCGCATGGCGCCCTTTGTTTTGATAGGTACTGTTTTGACTCATTTGTTTGGCGGCTCTGCGGGGCGTGAGGGCACAGCTGTTCAAATGGGTTCCACATTGGCGGACCAGTTGACGGGGTTGTTAAAACTGTCAAAGGACGAGCGTCGAAATCTTTTGATCGCAGGGGCAGGAGCAGGTTTTAGTGCTGCGATTGGGACTCCGCTAGCAGGGGCGCTTTTTGGTCTTGAAGTTATTCACATCGGAAAGATTCGTTTTTTTGCTCTCTTAGAATGCCTGGTTTCATCCTATGTTGCTTTTTATGTGTGTCGATTTATGGGGGCACCCCATTCTCAGTTCCCGGCGCTAGAGTCGCTGACTTATAATCTTCCCACATTTCTTGTGGTGATTTTGTTAGGAGCAATTTTTGGTTTGTATGCCAATGGGTTTATGCAGCTCACACACTTGGTTGAAAAGTTGCAAAATAAATTCGTCAGCAAGACTTGTTTAAGGCCTTTTGTCGGTGGTTTAATTTTGGTGGGCCTTTACTACCTCGAGGGATCTTATCGCTATGCGGGTTTGGGAATAGAATCTATTCAGTCCCTGTTTGAAACCTCGGCAGGCGGTCTCGATGCCTTGTATAAAATGTTATTCACGAGTATAACAGTCGGTTCCGGATTTAAGGGCGGCGAGTTCATTCCTCTGGTTTTTATTGGAACAAGTCTCGGCAGTTTTTTGGCAACACTGCTGCCAATTTCTGTGGCCCTTTCTGCGGCACTTGGTTTTGCAGCTGTCTTTGGTGCTGCCGCAAATACGCCGATTGCGTGCGCGGTCATGGCCTGTGAGTTGTTCGGTTGGCAGGTGGCCCCCTATGCCCTTGTGTGTTGCTGGATCGCGTACTTTATGACTGGGCATTTAGGAATTTATAAAAATCAAAAAATTGTCTATTCCAAAAGCCATCAGCTCTTGAGGCTTCCGAATTTCTTGAGACAATGGTGGAGCTCGAAAAACTAAACATTGGTACAGGACGGTGCGTTTGGTTCCAAATGGTCGAATAGCTCTTGCTGGTAGGCTTTCTTAAAGATAGCTTGGTTTTCGGACCTATTTTCGTCTCAAAGGAGTTTTCAATGGCAAACATCACACTGCAAGGCAATCCCGTTCATACCTCAGGCTCACTTCCAGATTCTGGAACGATTGCCAAAGATTTCGCATTGGTTAAAAATGACCTTTCTGAAGTCACTCTGCAATCTTATGCCGGCAAGAAAAAAGTTCTTAATATTTTCCCAAGTGTCGACACGGGGACTTGTGCTGCTTCTGTTCGAAAATTCAATCAAGAGGCTTCTAACTTAGAAGGCGTTGTTGTTTTGAATATCTCCGCTGATTTACCTTTTGCTCAAGCGCGTTTTTGTGGCGCAGAAGGCATTAAAAATTGCGACACGATTTCTAGCTTCCGCAGTACCTTCGGTAAGGACTGGGGCTTGCAAATTGTAGATTCACCTTTGGCAGGATTGCTGTCTCGCGCTGTTGTAACTTTATCTGCTGACAACAAAGTGCTTTATGTTGAACAGGTTTCAGAGATCGCCAACGAGCCGAACTACGCTGCCGCCTTGGCTTCGGTTAAATAGTTCGTGGAATTACTGATAGTTTTTCATCACCTTCGAGCCATAGATACCACTTAAAAGAACCCTATCATCAGCTCCCACACTTGAAATATCTCGAGCCACTTTTCGCAAATTTTTAGGTCCCATATTGTAGGCGGGCACATAGTGGTGAGCCCGGCTTTCAAATTGAGTTCGGAGATGTGCAAAATAGGCGATGCCGAGTTTGATGTTGGTGATCGGATCATAGAGAGAGTTCTCGCCGTTCCAGCGAATTTTGTATTTCTTAGCAATCCATTGTCCGGTCGGTGGTAAGATTTGCATCAGTCCGATTTCACCGGAGGTGCCTTTGGCGTAGGTGTTGAACTGGCTTTCAGTTTGAATGATGGCTAAAACAAAAATCGGATCTAGGTCTCTTTTTTTAGATTCCTTAATCAACTCGGTCGTGATCTGGGGAGCCCAAGACTTCCATTCTTTTGCCAACGAGCTTTCAAGCTTTTTATAGACCAAATAATTGAGATCCTTTTGGCCCTCTAGGCGTTGCGCCAAGCTGCCCTGATAATAGCTTCCCAGAAGCTCCTGAGCCTGGTCCTGGCGGGCCTTTTCGTCGATCTGGGGCATATTGAAGGTGGCGAACTCAACAGGGGTCATGTTCTGAAACAAGGCCACCATCGCGATACCCGAAAGAAAAGTTATAAAAAGTGCCGATCTTTTGTTCATCATCATACCTTATCTATCGGTAACACTTAGAGGGTCAGAGAGATCCAAATTGAGTCACACGAGCTAGGAAGCGAGCTTATCGGACTTGAAAAAAAATAATCCGGCTGGAATGAATAAAGCGGCGACGCTTGTATGAAAGGGAGACAACTTCAAAAATGCGTTTGAATTCTTTCATTGTCTCAAAATGAACGTGAAATTTTGCTGGAGATAGGGGAAGCTTGCCCCTGAGGTAGTCATGAAAGTAAGCCGTCTATTAGAGCAGCATCGAAAATTCCAAAAACAAGGACTCGCAGATAATTTGGGGGATGGATTTTTGATTGAAAACAATCGTGTCTTTCGCAACATTCGAGTCGCGGCAAAAGAATTAGGATTTCAATTTAGTTCAGAACCAGATGCCGCTTATGAAACTTTCCCCTTGCTGCAGTTGGATCGCCTGCTTAAGAATAAAAAATTTCCTTATTCAAATAATGTGGCAGGCTTTGACGATCTTTCCGCAGTTCAGCTGGAAGCATTGAGCTGGCAGGATCTTGATGGCAACTTGAAAAAGAATTTTATTTTTCACGAAGCCTGTCACGGTGTCGTTCGAGACCTGCTTAAAAAAAATCTAAACTCTTTGCAACCGATTTCAGACTTGCGATCCGAACGAGAGTTCACTTTAAGAATGTTGTTGGAAGAATCCAGTTCCAACGCCTGTGAATTATTTGGCTGCCTAGAGGTCGCTGATCCCGCGCACCGCATTTTTTATGAAATGAACTCTTATGTTTGTGAGTTTGAAAATCGTACGAATCTTAAGAATGCTGTCGAAGAGCTTAGCGCTGGCGTTCTGATTCGATTTATGCTGTTGTCCTATTTGTCTGCAAACTTTCTAAGACCAGGCATCAGTGACCGTGAGTTCCAAGAGATGTTAAGGCTCTCTGGTGCGAAGGATTTGAATCCGAAACAGCTTAAAACTATACGTGCTCTTGGAAAGTTGGCATTTAACCTCAACGAGCGTTTTCGAATTCAAACCACGAGCTTTCACTTGAGACTTGCGGGGATCAAAACATCGACGCAAGAACTTTTCGATTTTGATTTCTTGAGCTCGCTAAAAAATGAAAAAGGCCTAAATAATTTTTTGAGTGATTTTGTAGAGATGCTCGCAGGCGAGTGAGTGTGAAGCACGAACTTTCTAATTCCCGATAGCAAAAGATACCTCGCTTGGACCGCCACGATGGCGGTCCAACAGCTCACACAGGACGGTGGAAGATCTCAAATTTGTCACAGCAGTATGTGGCGAGGAAACCCGCGCGGTGATTCGGGTTTCAAACAACTGTCAGAAGCGATTGTGAATTTGTGGCCATCCTGAGCGGCCTTTCTGAAGCGCATCCATGCGCTTCAGACCAAAGTATCTTTCTTTTAAGGGATCCAACCCTACCAGAGAGTCCTGAGAGTACTCTCTCAGGACTGCCATTTGAGCTGAAAGTTAAATTAAATATTCCAACTCGAAAATGGAGTAGCACCTGACTCTTTATGGCTGCCTACCGCCAACAGAGTCCATGAGTTCGCGTATGTTGTTGAGCATAGTGATCCTTGCTTGAGAAACCCAATCACAAAAACTTCGTGTAAAAGATACCCGAAGTCCTCTTTTGACTCCTGCCTTTTGGCTGGAATATCCAAGAAAATTACAAAAAAAGCATATAAGACCCGGCGCGTTGTTAAGGTAAGTATTGAGACAAACTTAGCACCCCGATAGGTTACACGCATGAAATACTCGCATCCGATAATTATACAAGGTGGAATGGGAATAGCAGTTTCTGATTGGAAGCTTGCCAAATCTGTTTCGCAAACAGGCCAAATGGGCGTCGTATCCGGAACCGCCATTAATTCAGTCATGGTTCGACGTCTTCAGGATGGTGACCTTGAGGGACATGTGCGCCGAGGTCTTAAGGCCTTTCCATCTCAGGCAATTGCTCAAAAAATTCTCGACACTTATTTTATTGAGGGCGGTCGTGCTGGCACGCAGCCCTATAAAAGAGCACCCTTATATTCTGTGAATTCTCCCAAAGCTTTGCTTCAACTAACTGTCGCAGCCTCTTTTGTTGAGGTGTGGTTGGCGCGCGAAGGTCACCAAGGTGTTGTCGGTTTAAACCTGCTTGAGAAAGTTCAGTTGCCGAACTTGGCTTGTCTTTATGGCGGTCTGCTTGCTGGCGTTGATTATGTCATCATGGGTGCAGGTATTCCTCGTGAAATTCCAGGAGCTTTGGATTTGCTGAGCGAAAACAAAAAGGCCAGCATTAAGTTTTCAGTCGTTGCTGCGACCGAAGAAGTTCTGACTTCTTTTGATCCGCAAGACGTGATGGAAGACACAGTGCTCGTACCGTTAAAAAGACCTTTCTTTTTTCCTATCGTGTCATCCGCAATTTTAGCGGCGAATCTTAAGAAAAAATCCACAGGTCGCGTCGACGGGTTTATCGTCGAAGGTCCTTTGGCTGGCGGTCACAATGCGCCTCCACGCGGTCCGATGAAACTCAATGACCAGGGCGAACCTATTTATGGTACGCGCGATGAAGTTTCTTTAAAAGACATGGCAGAATTGGAATTACCATTCTGGATGGCTGGTTTTTATGCGACTCCGGAAAAGCTTGCCGAAGTACGTGCACTTGGTGCGCACGGTGTGCAAGTGGGAACTCTTTTTGCATTTTCAGACGAATCAGGCGTCAAAGAAGAACACCGCCGTTCGACACTTCAGCAAATTCTTAATAATCCTGCTCCTGAAGGTGGTTGGATTTTTACGGATCCTCGCTCTTCACCGACAAGCTTTCCGTTTAAAGCGGCTCGTTTACCGGGAACAATTTCTGGCGAAGAACTTTACTTATCTCGTAAACGCATTTGTGACTTAGGTTACCTTCGTCATGGTTACAAAAAAGAAGACGGCAGCGTCGGACAAAGATGTCCCGCAGAACCGGTCAAAGATTACGTTCGCAAGGGCGGTCTTGAGGAAGACACTGTTGGCAGAAAATGTCTGTGCAACGCTTTGATGGCCGATATTGGTATGGGGCAAATTCAAGCCGGTGGAGTTGCAGAGTTGCCTCTTTTAACTGCTGGCGACGATTTGAATAATATTGCCCGCATGATCAAGCCCGGTGAATCTTCTTATAGTGCCAAAGATGTTATCTGCTATTTGTTGTCGCCGGTCATGGTGGCGCAAAAGGCAAGTTCGGTATTTGAAGCCAGTCTCTAGTTATTAAGACTGCGAAGATTGAATATTCGCAGTCTTTTAAATTCAGAAAAAAATAAAATTATTAATGTTGCGATTCGCGCGGATATAATTTCAAGTGTTGGATTTTTGTCTCGTACTCAAGTCCAATATCATCCCCATCAATACTGATCCACAAGGCTAGAACCTTGCTAGTGGGCTGGACTGCGATAAAAGACTCAATGCTTTTATTTTTGTCTGGTACACCAAACCATTTTTCCTTCATGAGATCACTTTTTGGATGCGTACGAGAAAAATTGAGATCCTCTGGGGACCAAGCAATATTATAGAATTCAATATGGGAAATTCCCTGGCCCTTACTCGCCAAAGCGAAAAGTTTCAACACCCAATCGGCGGCAAGTTTTCGTTGAAAGAAGCCGAGGCTCTTGTCTCCTTCAAGGACTAGTCCGACTCGGAGAGGGCTGTCCTCGCGTCGGAATTTTGAATGAAGAGTCGCCTCGAGATCCATTTGTTTGAATTGTGCTTTGACTGAAAAACCCTGGATAAACACCGGAGCGGGTAACTTGTAGATCAGTGGACTTGCGGACTTGGTGACCTGCACGGTCAGGCCATCGACGGCAAAGGACACCTTGTTCGGAGGAATCTTATTGTATGTTACCTGAATCCACTTGCTCGGATCCGCCATATCAACAGTCATGGCGGCGTCTCCCGAGGCTAAAACATGAGCGCAGGGAAACATCGAGAAAAGCGACAGTAAAACACCGACAAGAGTCATCTCTAAGATCTCCGCCAAGCGTGAAATTTTTCAAGAAACTTCAAGATAGCTTGAGGCGCATTTTGGCGCTTCCAAACACCGGCTACATTTTTATTAGCTTCCGCTAAGGTCGGGTAGATGTGAATGGTTCCAAGGACCTTGTTCATGCCGAGTCCATGTTTCATGGCGGCCACATACTCGGCCATTAAATCCCCAGCGTGGTTGCCGACAATGGTAACTCCTAAAATCTTATCACCCTTCGGCGGCGTCAGAATTTTCACAAATCCTAATGTGTCCCCTTCCGTGATAGAGCGGTCAAGGTCACTGAATTCATATCGAGCGACCTGATAGGGGATTCCCTTCTCTTTGGCCTCTTGCTCACTCAATCCCACACGAGCAACTTCTGGATCCGTGTAGGTGCACCAAGGAATGACACGATAATCGACAGCGAACTTTTTTAAAGGACTGAAGAGTGAATTAACCGCCACATACCAAGCCTGGTAACTTGCGGTGTGGGTAAACTGGAAAGGCCCGGTGGCATCGCCACAGGCGTAGATATTCGGGAAGTTGGTAGTCTGCAGAAACTCATTGGCGGCGACGGTTCCATTTTTAGCTAATTCGACACCCATTTCTTCCAGGCCAAAGCCTTTCACTCGCGCCTTTCGTCCGAGGGCCACTAAAATATGACTGAAGGGTATCCTCACCTCTCTGCCATCTGTTTCGCAAACCAGAGCTTGAGTGGAGTTCTCGACGGAAGCTTCAATGGACAGCGCTTTGTGGGAAGTAAATACCTGAACGCCTTCTTTTTCGAATTCTTGAGCAATCAGTGTGGAGACCTCGCGATCTTCTTTTGCCATAATTCTGGGGGACATTTCGACCAAACTGACTTTGGATCCTAAGCGGGAAAAACTTTGCGCCAGTTCACAGCCAATAGCGCCTCCTCCAAGAACTAGCAAATTTTCTGGAAGTTCTTTGAGACTCCAGATATTTTCACTTGTTAAAAAAGGGATCGTATCCAAGCCAGGAATGGGTGGGATCAAGGGGCCGGCGCCCGTGGCGATGACGATGTTTTTGGTGGTGATGATTTTGTCGTTTACCTGAACTGTGTAGGGCGAAATGATTCTTGCTTCACCCGTGATACATTCAACACCAAGACCTCTGTAGCGTTCCTGTGAATCGTGTGGGGCAATGGTCGAAATGATATTCTGAACGCGAGCCATGACCTTTGCGAAATCCACCTTGGCCGAAGAAACTTCAAGGCCAAACTCTTGTGCTTTTTTTATTTGATGAAATATTTTGGCCGAGCGAATAAGTGCCTTGCTCGGAACGCAGCCGGTATTCAGGCAGTCGCCGCCCATCTTGTCTTTTTCAATCAGCACCACTTTCGCCTTCAGGGCTGCGGCGATATAGGCGGAGATTAAGCCAGCAGATCCGCCGCCGATGACGACCATATTTTGTTCAAAGGTTTTTGGTTTCTTAAATTTTTTCATATGCTGTCCTGCTTTGAATCTGTTGAGCAACCATTTTGAAATTAAGGGCAAAATGCCAATGAGAACAAAAGAAAATAGAAGGGATGGAGTTAAGATATCTCGAGGAGAGGTGATGTTTGCCAGTTGGGTTCCGGCGTTGACGTACACGATCGTCCCCATGAGCATTCCCAGTTGGCTGACAAAAAAGAAAGTCCGAGTTTTCATGGGGGTTAACCCCATCACTAGGTTGATAACAAAAAATGGAATGAGAGGCACGAGGCGGAGTGTGAAGAGATAAAAAGAACCTTCTTTTTCGATTCCGGCATTTACCTTCTCAAGCTTGTCTTTGAATTTTTTTTGAACCGTGTCTCTCAACAAGTAGCGTGATCCAAGAAACGCCAGTGTCGCTCCGATGGAGCTAGAGAGTGAAACCAAAAGCAATCCCCACCAAAATCCAAAAATGGCACCCGAAGCTAAGGTTAGAATTGTGGCGCCGGGGATGGAGAGTGCTGCAGAAGCAACATAGATAGAGGCATAGATAAGGGAAAAACCAAGCGGGTGAGTGTCAAAATACGAAGTCAGCAAGGACTGTTGGGTTTTAAGACTCTCAAGATTTAGATATTGCCCCAAATCAAACCAATAAAAGGCCGTAAAGGCCGCAAGCACAAAAAGAACGAGGGTTATTCGAAAACGCCGTGAGGGGCTCATAGATGCTCCTATGACATGGTTGAAGGCTGTCAGTCTTTCCTTAAATATCCCATATGTAAATGAATATTCGAGTTACAGTTATGTTTAAACTATCCCTTTGTCAGACCGTGTTGTGAATTTCAATTATTTTTGGACCATTTGGTCCAAAATAGCCTATGATCTTTTTATGGCAAGACCAAGACAGTTTGATGAAAATGAAGTGCTCGCCGCTATTACTCGAGTTTTTTGGGAAAAAGGCTTTGAGGCGACGTCTCTTGATGACCTCTTAGCGGCGTCGGGCTTAAACAAAGGAAGCTTGTATTCTTCTTTTGGCAACAAAGAGGCTTTGTTTAAAAAAGCATTACAACACTATGCTCTTCATGAATCGCCATCAGCAGAACGCTGCGGCAGTCCTATGCAGACACTGGTGAGTCTCTATCGTTCTTTGATCATAGATGCTTGCAGTGTCAAGACGCGCCGAAAAGGCTGCCTGGTTTTCAACAGTGCGATGGAGCTGGGCCAGGGATTCGGCGCCTTGTCTAAAATGGTCTTAAAGGAAGTCCATCGTCTTGAGGAATTTTTTGAGACACTTATAAAATCCGCAAAAAAAAAGGGCGAACTTCCAAGCACGCTCGACGCCAAGAAAGCGGCCTATCGCGTCTATGCCACAGCTTTTTCCATTCGGGAGATGGCAAAGTTCAAGCCGGATAAGAAGTTTTTAACGGAGATTGCAAATGGAACGCTGCGATCCTTGGGCGGAGGATATCAACTGTGAATACCTTAAGTTTGTCATTTGCCTTATTGGCAGGACTATTAACGACTTTGTCGCCTTGTGTGCTGCCAGTGTTGCCGTTTGTGACCGCGTCCTCTATGGGAAAGAGTCGATGGGGACCTGTGGCCTTGGCCGTGGGCTTGTTGATCACCTTTGTGGGTGTGACCCTCTTGATCAGCCAGTCCGGAGCCATATTGGGAATAGAGCCGACATGGATCCGCAGAGGCGCCGGTGTGCTGCTCGCTTTAAGTGGACTCCTGTTTCTTTCAGACAAGGCCGCGGAACGATTCGCCGAGCTATTTTCTGGATTTTCAGGAAAGGCCAATTCTGCTATTGGAGAAAATAGGTTGCCGCCTTTGTTGAGTGAGTTTGTTTCAGGCATTTTATTAGGAATTGTTTGGACCCCTTGCAGCGGCCCTAGTTTGGGAGCTGCATTGAGTTTGGCGGCGCAAGCGGAAAGCCCCGCGGAAGCTTCTCTGACTCTTTTTGTATTTGGTTTGGGTGCGGTTGTTCCTTTGATGGCGATTGCCTATGGTGCCAAAGGTCTTATGGTTAAAATGAGAAGTCGGGCGTCAACTATTGGAAAGATAAAAAAGATATTCGGAGTTTTGATGATTGTTTTTGGAATTCTGATAGTCACCGATTTGGATCGACACCTGGAGGCGACATTGACAATGGCGCTGCCGGATTCATGGATTGAGTTTATAACAAAATTTTAAATTAAAATTTTTTGGGATCTTGATGGTCTTGGAGGGAAAATGAAATTACGACTTGGTTATCTATTGATGGTTCTCTTTTTCGGGAAGGTCGCCATGGCGGCGCAACCCTTTGTAAAAAGTGATTTTGAGTCGGCGCAAAAGAGCGGTGAAAACATCCTTTTGCATTTCCACGCCGAATGGTGTCCGACTTGTAAAATCCAACAGAAGCATTTAGTGGCGATTGAGAAAAAAGGTGGCCTTAAAGGCGTAAGAGCTTTTACGGTCGACTATGACAAGGAAACTGAATTTAAGAAAGACCTTAAGGTCACCAGTCAGTCAACCTTTGTAGCTTATAAGGGATCTCTGGAAACGGGTCGCAATACCGGGATTACCAATGAAAAAGCGATTGCAGATTTTATTGATAAGTTTTTGGTGAACTTGCCGCTAGAAACTCAGTTGGACCTTATGAAAAAAGCGTCGATAGCAAAACTGCCGCCCGAGAAACGGAAAGTTATGGACGATGCAACGGAGCGACTGAGAGCAAGCCACCTTGCAGAAAAGTCCCTGAAAGTCGGGCAAGAGATGCCGAACTTTGTATTGCCAAATATGAAGGGCACAAAAGTGGAGCTCAAGGCTTTGCTAAAAGAAGGCCCGGTGATCGTCACATTTTATCGTGGTGGCTGGTGTCCGTATTGCAATGCCCAGTTAGCTAGCTATCAAAAACATTTAGCAGACTTTAGGAAAAAGGGGGCTCGCCTTGTGGCGATCACTCCGGAAAAGCCGGATTTGACTACTTTGACGAAAGAGCAAAAAAAGATCGAGTTCGAAATCCTGTCAGACGTGGGTAATATGTATTCAAGTCAATTGGGATTGGTTTTTGGAGTTCCTGAGGACCTAAAAAAGTTGTATTTGTCTTTTGGTATTGATTTGGAAAAGAGCCAGGGAAATCCTGATTGGCAGTTGCCGGTAGCTGCGACCTATGTGGTCAACAAAGAGGGTAAGATCATTTTTGCATTCGCGGATGC
>JBBKWD010000100.1:0-9592 GCA_037968775.1 Bdellovibrio sp. | reverse complement strand
GCCCTAAACTTGAGATAATCAAGGAGAGCGTAAAGGAATGAAAGCTTTATGGATCGTGGCAGGGGCCTTTTTTATAGTCTTTGTTATTCTGGCCGTACTGGCCCCAAAAGACTTTAGGTTAGAGAGTGACACCATTGTAAACCGGCCTGTCAGGGATGTCTTTGATTCGCTGAAGCTTTTAAAGAGCCATGATGAGTGGAGTGCCTGGTCGAAAAAGGACCCTAATTTGAAAAAGAAATTTTTCGGCACTGATGGGACAGTCGGATTTAAGGCTGTTTGGGACAGTCCGAACCCTGACGTTGGTACGGCGGAACAAGAGATCGTTGGCCTCGTTGAATATAGGGAAGTGAACACGGTCCTTCACTTTAAAAAACCTTTTGAGGCCGAGTTTGCTTCGTACCTAAAGTTGGAGTCCATCGGTAAGAATCAAACGAAAGTGACCATGGGAATGGCTGATGAAATGAACTTCCCCTTAAACGTCGTTAGTTTTGTGTATAATGTCGTTTCTGGAAATCAGAAGAATATTGCTCTAGATATGGACGAGAGCCTTGCAGATATGAAGGCCGTCTTAGAGCAGTAGTCGGCGCAGTCACAGCCAAATCACAATCCTTCCAATCTAAAAGAGGAATCATTTGAAGTTTTAACTTCTTTGGGGATACCCTATTAGGGTTCAATCTTTAACAACGAGGAGTGTCCCCATGAATAGAAAAGTAGCTGTCGCAGCAAGGATCGTTTTGGGTCTGATCTTTGTCATTTTTGGTCTGAATGCATTTCTTCAATTTATGCCCGCTCCACCGCCGATGCCAGAAGGTGCGATGGCCTACCTCAATGGCATCATGGCAGCGCCCTACTTTTTTCCCGTGTTAAAGATCACAGAAATCACATGCGGCATTTTACTGCTTACGGGAATTGCGGCTCCACTGGCTTTGGTAATTTTGGCGCCGATTACGCTTCAAATTTTTCTATTCCATGCCTTTTTAACTCCGGGATTAGAAAACTTATTGGTGCCCGTGGTGATGGTCATTGTTCATTTTTTGGCAGCATCTGCATTCTGGCATTTGTATCGCCCCCTTTTCAATCGCGTATCTTTTAAATAGATCTATAGAGCCCTCTCTGACTGAGGGGGCTGCCTCGACCAGACCATCGATTCTTGATTACTCTGGCATAGATCAAAGTATGTTTTTTTCTTCGCTCATTGCCAGGTGTTGCGGACTCATGTGAATTGAAGAGAGTACTTTTTTCGGCCAAGGAGGGTTCGTGTGAAAAAGATCGTTTTGATATTGGTATTAAGTCTTTTGGGCGCCGTCGCCCACTCAAGTGAAACAGGTGTTGTCGACGCAAAAGCTGGAAGAGTATGGGCCTGCGTGATGTCTTTTAAAGGTACTTCTAAAGGAGTGCAATTGATCGTCGGAAAGTTTACGACGAGAGCATTTGGAAAACTTAAATGTGCGAGTGTTTTTGGCGAAGAGTATTCAAAACGCATACGCGTGGATATCGCAAGTTATAAAGTGGGACCAACAGTGGGTATCGGCTATTTTAAAATTCATGGCCTGTCCTCAGAAATTAGTTTGTTCAATGAGCACCCCGAGATGATTCTAGGGAATTATGCAACGACCCACTATGAAGTCGCGGTGGGAGCTGGGGCCGGATATTTTACGGCTTATAAATTGGGCCTTCCACAATTTGCTTATAATGTTTCTGTGCAACTTATTGGTGGTATAGGTGCAAAGGTGGGAATGGAAAGAATGCGAATCAGCGCTGTGGATTAGTTTTATAAATGACGGAGCTTTCTGATTTTTCCAAACAAGTTATAAAGTTTATTCAAATGATTCCCGCAGGGAAGGTGGCCACCTACGGGCAGATCGCCGACCTCGCCGGAAAAAAATATGCGGCCCGTGGGGTCGCTTGGATTCTGCATTCGAGTTCAAAGACATATAAGTTGCCCTGGCATCGGGTTCTCAATTCCCAGGGCAAAATCTCATTTCCCAAAACCACGCGTAATTTTTCAGAACAGAAGAAGCGGCTGCTACTTGAAGGTGTTGATGTAGACGCCAAAGGCCGATTGGATTTGTTGGTTTACCAATGGAGTAAAAAACCAAATAAGAAAAAGGCGTTAACTAAAAATCAACCTCAGATTTTTAGTTAACGACTAAGTTAAACTGTGGATGCGCAGTTTTTATGTGGTCTACTGCGCAGTTCTTCTATGTGCCTACTGCACAGTGATCCAAACATTCGCCTTTCCATTGGCGCGTACTAGGCGATTGAACATATAGCCGTTGTCTGGATGCATACGGATGCAGCCATGGGAGGCCTTTGTTCCAAGTTTGGACCAGTTGCCTTGAGGTGTGCCATGTAAGGCAAAGCCTCCAGTGATAAATACTGCATAAGGCATATTTCCGAGACCATTATAGTCGCCACCGGGAAACTTCTTAGAAGAGTAGCGATCGTAAACGCGACCGTTCGGATGGCGATCAAAATCCGGCGTTCCATATCCTGGAACTCCGGTGGAGACGGGCCAAGAGCCACGCAAACTGCCATTTACATAAAGATACATACGTTGAGACGACTTCACCACTTGCGCCCACACAGCGCAAGAATTGTGGCGGCAGGTTCCAAGTCCGATGATATCACTGATAAAGCTGTCATCTAAGAACGGAGAATTTCCGGTTTCTTCTTCATAAATCTGGTCATAGTATTCTAGGATTTCTTCAATGTTAGGATCAAAGGGGTCAAGCTCTTCAATCATGTTTGTGGTTCTGCTGACTTCGGGACTCTGCGAATTTGCAAATGCGGGGTTCCAGATTGCAAATAGGAGAGACATTGTCATACATAGGATTGGCTTCCTTGCTTCCATGTTACACCTCATCTTCCTGTGAGTTGTTCTGCCTTCCATTTTACTCCTGCCCAGAAATTATTGGCTATTTCCGACAAAGATAAGACGGCTAACATGAAATATCTAAATATCCTGCAGATGAACAAGGGACCTTGCATAGATTTTTTGAAATAAAGAGTTACGGAGGTCGAGCAGAGGTAGAGGAAAGCGAGATTTGATTTGCCAGCTCGTTCAATGACGAGGCACAAAAAAACCGCCTCTGGAGGCGGTTCGAAAAAAGACAAAATTATTTCTATTAGGCAAGAATTTTAGAAAGTTGCATAAACATTGAAGTTATAGCTCAGAGTCTCATAGGCAAAGGCACGTGAATCGCTAGAAATCAGAGAACCAGATCCTCCGTTGAGATTCGTATCGCTCATTATTGAAGGGTTGATTAGAAATGAACCCGCAGTCGCATACAAACCCACTTCATGAGACCCAAGGTTGTGCATATCAGCTCGTACATCGCCTCGTTGTGCCGTGCTAGATTTTCCTGAATAAGTGTAAGCGTAATAAGATTGGAATCTGTCTGTCCAATTATAAATAAAGTAAGGTGCTGCCTTGACTTGGTAGTAACCGGCGTCTGCCCCCACGGTTGTATCAGGATTGTCTTCGCCATTCAGCAAAACACGATAGGAAGCCCAGCCTGCGACTGTCCACTTCGTATTCAAAAGCCATTCTGCATAGGCGTCGGCACGCAAACGACCTAATTCATGATTGGCCTGACTGGCGCGATCGGTAGGAGCATAATAACGAAGGTCGAATTGCACGGGACTAGAGCTGCCAATCGTCCAACCCGGCTTAGCAGCTGCTCGTAAAACAGTCTCAGCTAGCGCCCAGTGGTTGTCCTGATGTAATTCTTGATCGCGAGGCCCTAGGTTTTCAAGACTTGAAGCGTATTGAATCATTTGGCGAAGCTCAAACGCCCAGATAGGACTTGCTTGGTATAAGGCACCGATCCAATTAGATGAAATCATTGCCGCCTGAGATCCGTGGTTTCGTTGGTCCATTTCATAAGTAAAGCTCTCAGACCCTAAACTTAACTTCCAAGGGGAAGCCAGGACAGGGGCCGCAATAGTCGAGGTGTTAGAGGGACTAGAGAGAGAGAAAGCCTCCAAAGTGCTGGTGCTCTCCTGGGCATGGGCTGCCGTGCAGACTAAAAAACATACGAACAATCCTGATCGCAACATACTAAATCCTCCGTGAATATTCCAAAAGGATCGCAATCCGTGATGATCCCGTCAAGAAAGTCTTTTAGGTCTCCAAACTATTAATCTGGGAGGTTTCAAGAAAGTATTTTAATGGCGTAACGAAAGGGGGAGTGGTCAGTTGGGACAAAAAAAGGCAAAAAAAAAGCCACTGAAACAGCGGCTTTTTGAAACTCTCGTCGGGGGGGATGAGAATTTTGGGTGTTCGCCATGTGGTTCACTAAGAAAGACAAGCTTGAACACCGAAGATGCGACCTTAACACACCCAGTTTTTTGGCGCGAGTTTGAAGCTATAGTTTTCCATAGATCCTATCAAAATTTCGCGACTGTCAAAAGTTTGAACAATGGAAACTTTTAAATTTAGGAATATCAAAATCAAAATAGTTGTAGAGAATTTGCATTCCTGCAGTTGTCGAGTCCTTGCCCTCCGCATGTGTCGTGGCGCAAATATTTTCAGTTTAGTCATGAATGTCGCGATCGTAAGGAATTGAGGCGATAATCAATTTGAATTTTTTTATATTAAAAACGCACAATCGAGCCTCAATAGATAGCTCACCCAAAATGAATAAAAAGATTGGAGACTTAGTGCGTGCTTTATACTTGGTGGCCCTGCTTATTCTTTGTTCGAAAAACTCTTGGGCTCAACAGCACACTCAACATATCAAAGGACTTCGAGTAGATCCCTCCTATTTTTACGAAATATATCCAAATCAGTCAGCCGCGGAGATCGCAAATAATGTGGTAAAAAATGCGCTGCGCGCTCATGTGAACACGCTCTTTATTTATGCACACAATCCAACAAGTGGTGCCTTCTACAAAACAGATTATCCGATGATTGAAATCGAGCCCGTTATGGGGGAAAGCCAAATTTTTTCGGTTATCTACAATCAAGCCAGGGCGGCGGGTCTGCTGGTTGTTGCGGTGATACCGATTTTAGATTTCGAAAGAGTTTGGCAGACGCATCCCGAGTGGCGTTCGAAAACTTTAGACGGAAACGACTATCAACCATTTTCCAATGTGTTTCACTTATCTGCATGGCATCCTGGGTACCGAAAATGGCTACGAGGGTACTTTGCAGATTTGTTACACCGCTTCTCCGGCCTGTATGCTATCGAAGCCGTAGAGCCCACCATCGACTGCTTTTGGAAGATTGAAGCGGATTTTAATCCCGTGGCGAACCAGCAGTTTCAACAATTTTATCCACAGGGAACACTAGGAGATTCAAACTGGAGAAAGTTTCGCGCGCAAGGCGTAACGGATTTGCTTGCGATAATGTCTGAGGAAGCTCATGCCCAGAATATTAAGTCAGGAGTCGTGCAAACCTGGCCGGCTCACGCCAACGGCGAACTATTTAAAATGGAGCAGGTTCGTGACGAAGTCGGTTTCGATTTTGATGGAATCATGAACTTGCAGGGTGCACAAAAGGTAGATCTGGTAACCGGAGAAATCTTATGGCAGCAATGGGCTGGAGAGTTCGGGGACACGGTGTTTAATCCTGAGTGGACCCGCCAAGCGGCCTTTGATTTTTTATCACATGTTAACGGAAGGGCTTATCCGATTTTGCACGTAGAGATTTCCACCTGGGAGGGGCAGAACAGTACCGTTACTCCGACGGTGGATGAATTTATGGAGTCACTTTTAGTCATTAAGGATATCTCTGCGGGAATTGATGTCTATGACTACAGCCAAATGGTGAAGAGCCAAGCCTGGTCGGCATTATCGAATTGGAAATAGAAATGAAGGGTTTATTGGAGCGAAAGAATTTCGTATTCTTTAACTGTCGGCCCATTTTCAACCATGGCAACATCACCTAACTTAAGGCCTAAGAGGGCTTCGCCTAGAGGACTGTTCGGAGAAATTGTTTGAATTTTCTTTCCTTCAAAAACTAAATTCAAACCGCCGCCCTTTGGGAGAATGAAAAGCAGAGTGTTCTTCCCATTGTATTCAACTTCCACCAAGGCGGTGGCAGAAATTGGATCATGTTCAGAAAAATTCTTTATAACAAGATGCTTAAATATAACTAGCAATTCTTCGATTTCACCGACACGTTTTGCTTGGGCACCGGCCAGATATGAGGCCTCGAGACCGCGGGTGTCATATTCGTTTTCGGGTTTACTTTCTTCGTGGGTGGCCGCCTCATAGGTGGCTAAGGCAGCTTGTTTTGCTGTTTCAAGGTCTTTTTCCAGATCGTTTCGAATATGTTCCAGAAGTTTTATTTTATCCAAAAGGTCCTCATCTTGATGGGACTATTCTTTCTATAAGTTTAAAGCGCGTCAAGTCCGGAGGCTTCACATTCTTTTGACAAGCTTTCTGGATTGGGAATCCGTTCGCAGGACTTGGCCAATTTACGGAGGGTTTCAAGAGACTCAAGACCAGAAAGAGTATTTTCATAGCGACGCCGTAAAAATGGAGTTTCTGCTAAAAAGGCTCCCTCAAGTTGTAAAGCCAAAAGTGGAGTACTCGGGTTTCCCTCCGCGCTTAGTTCGTCCAAAATAGATCGGACCGATGGGGGAATACTTCCATTAACAAAACTAAATTCTTTAAGGCGCATGAGAAACTCAGGGTCTCTAAGTGCAGCGGCCCCAAAGTTTTTGTAAAAGCCTTTTAGGTAGGCCATGCGATCTTCTTTATACTGATCCATTTCAAAAGAACTTGGCAGGCACAAGGTTGAGCAGATAGAAGGCACCTTATTATCATCATTTATTTGGGCCAATAGTAGTTCAAATTCACGTAAATCCCGCAGATAACGATTGGAGATATTAAGTACAGAGATCAAATTGGGCTCTGACTCGGGAGCGGATCTTACAATATGAGTGAGCTTATGGGCTGTATAGTAGGACAACACAGTCGAGCTGCCGAGAACTGTAAAAACACAGACAATGATAAAAAGTCCTAAATACCTAAGAAACGAGAAAAGAAATTTCATGATGGTAACTATATCGCTCTTTGGGTCTGGTGTCATCTGGACAGGCTCTCGTCCGGTCTTCTTATCTGGACTTTTCGGAGAGGGATTGATTCAATGAGGCCTCATGAATGCGAAGGGAATCTTCTGTGAGAATTGCTGTGGCGGGAGCAACCGGCTTTATCGGTCGAGCTTTGATTAAAGTACTGGAGAAAAATCACAAGGTCGTAGCCTTAAGTCGATCTCACAAAAGTCAGAGCGACAAGGAAAAACCCATTGAGTGGCGTTCTTGTGACCTTTTCAGCCTGTTGGATGCTGAAAAGGCACTCGCAGATGTGGATGTCGCCATTTATTTGGTTCACTCCATGCGCCCTTCTGCTCATCTTTCTCAGGGTTCTTTTGCTGACTTTGATCTTATTGTTGCCGACAACTTCGTTCGTGCGGCAAAAAAAAATAAGGTTCAGCAAATTATATTTTTGGGCGGCATGTGCCCGGAAGGCTCACAAAAAACATCTCAACACTTAAATAGCCGCAAAGAAGTAGAAGATATTTTTGTCGACTCGGGATTGCCTTATACAATTTTGCGAGCGGCAATGATTATTGGGGCAAACGGATCTTCTTTCCATGTGATGACTCGATTGGTAGAGCGCCTTCCTGTGATGTTGTGTCCTAGTTGGTCACAGACATTAAGTCAGCCCGTCGCGCAAAAAGATGTCGTGGCTTCCCTTGTTCATTGTGCCGGGAACCCCATGACCTTTAGTAAGGTTTTTGATTTAGGTGGCGAAGATATTTTAAGCTATCGCAAGATGATGATAAAGATTGCGCAACATTTGAAACTAAAACGCGCTTTGATTCCCGTGCCTTTAATGTCGCCGGGGTTCTCCAGACTTTGGGTATCGGTTGTCACCGGAGCCCCAAGAGCGCTGGTCAATCCGTTGATTGAAGGTCTAAAAGTTACCTTGGTAGCGCGGCCCGAGTATCGGTTGCAAATACCAGATTACAAATTTCTAAATTTTTCTGAATCTCTGATGGAAGCTTTCAAAGACTATGAAGGTGATAAAAAACCTCATGCCTTTAAGAAGACGGCATTAAGTTATCATGAGGCTCGCTCGGTTCAGCGTTTGCCATTGCCGCCGAATTGGAATGCGGAAGATGTCGCCAAGGCCTATATGAAGTTTTTACCGCGTTTGCATACAGGCTTTATTTTCGTAGAAGTAAACGACCCCTGGGTGAAGTTTATAATTCGTTTTACGAAAATTCCTATTTTGGTCTTACAATACTCTCGTGAACGCAGTTGGGATCATCGTCAGCTCTTTTATGTGCGGGGAGGTCTGCTTTCAAAAAAAATTGGAAAAGGCCGCTTGGAGTTTCGGGAGATTTTAGGCGGGAAGGCCTGTATTGCCGCCATTCATGATTTTCGACCACGGTTGCCATGGCCGGTATATGTGAGTACTCAAGCTATTTTTCACTTGTGGGTGATGAAACAATTCGGTCGCTCCTTGGCAAAAGCCGCCAAGCGTGAGAAAAAGTAAACATGCATATTCGCCATATTTTGGTTCAGCATCGTTATGAAGCTGAAGATATTCTCAGATCTCTTACTGAAGGCAAAGACTTTGCTGCCTTGGCTACCCAGCGCAGTCAATGTCCTTCAGCTCCTGACGGTGGGGATCTAGGAGATCTTAAGGGTAAAAAATTAGATAGTGATTTTGAGGAAGCTGCAGAGCTTCTTAAGCCCGGCGAAATCTCAGGTATCGTGCGCACTCGATTTGGGTATCACATCATTCAAAGAATTAGGTAAGGCCAAAGTTCAAATTCAGTTCAAATTCCAATTATAAGGTCTGCTGTTAATTTCTAGTGCTTGGGTTCTTACATCTTACCGCTAGCGACAGTTTCTCTGTTATTGTAAAAGACGCAAAAACGTCACGCCATGAAAAAACCAAAGGACAGCGTAAGGCAGAACCAAGGGGATTAGCACGCCCCAGGGACGAGGATTGTGAAAGGCGTGAAGTCCTGTGATCACAAACATCAGTGGTGCAAAGAGGGCCAAACAAAGTGACGACGAAAAGTTGAGCAGCAATGAAATTCCTAAAAGGATCTCAAGGACTTTTACAAAAGGCATGAGAAAGCGGACTTCGATACAAGCCTCGACAAACCTTTCAAAAATGGGGCTTGGGGCGGGGATTGTGAACCAATTAAAAAAACCATTCAAACCCCAGAAAATCATCTGCAGAGCAAAGACCACACGGAGAACGAGTTCAAAGATTTCATTCATATAAACAAGTCTACGTACTTCCTTTTATATAACAAGCAATAAACCTGATTCTTACCACTGGACCGCAGGGGAGCTGTCTTTCCTATGGGGGGCTTTGGTAATCTTCTATTACGAGGGGTGATTATGGATATGGAGTTAGCAAAGTTAGATCGCGAGATTATCAATAACGAAGCTTACGACCTATTGGCTGAGAAGTGGTACGAGGCGCAGGATGATCCGATTGCACTCTTACGCAATCAACACAAACTCGAAGTTCCATGGATTCTCGAAGAGATTCGTCGCAATATCGGATTTAAGGCTGAGATCTTGGACATCGGTTGCGGAGCGGGGTTCTTAGC
>JBBKWD010000099.1:0-6264 GCA_037968775.1 Bdellovibrio sp. | reverse complement strand
GATATTGGCCATGCGATCAATCGGCGCGCGATTCCAGGACGAAGACCGAGAGTTGGCGACACCAGGTAAGTTCAAGCGAGCTTGTGACTCTAAGCTGCCAAGCCCTTTTAGCAAAATGCCATCTTTGATCAAATACTCTCGCGTGGCTTTGTTACCCACATCATCGAAAGCATAAGAGGCGAGGGCATCAGGAACAGTGGGATCAAAAGTGACATTCATTAAATTGGATCCGTATTTGAGATGACCAAAATCCTGCGGCTTCACAAAACTCCAACCAGCATAATTTCGTTCATCGCCCAGAATACGGTCGTACTCTAAGGGGTGGCCAATAGACTCATGAACTTGCAAAGTCATTTGATCTGGCGCCAGTAAGAGGTCCATGCTTTCAGACGGACAGTTTTCAGCAGACAAGAGTTCCAGGGACTCAGCGGCCAAGTTTTTTGAGCGGTCGATCAGGTTTTCACGGTCAAATATTTCGGCACCTATTTGGAGACAGCGAGCCTGGCCACCGTTGTCGGTGCGAATTTGAGTTTCGCCGTGATCAGCAGCGGTGGCAGAAAAGTCCGTGGTTACAATTGAAAATTTTTGTTGAAGCTCGCTGCCGTGGCTGCTCAGAATTTCAAGTTCGGTTTCTACGATCATCGTGGCTGCGGATCTAGAGACTATTTTATCTGACACCTTCATCGCTTTGTTGGCATCAATCAGGATGTCGGTGATTTCCCGAGCACCGACGGAATCAAGGGGCTTTACAATGGGGGACCTGTATTCGCCTCGAGCCGGTGGCCGTTGTTCTAAGTTGAATGAATGAACTTTGAAAGGGGATGCTACCTTTGCCATCATAACGGCTTTGCCGAGGGCTCTTTTGATACCTGTCGGGGACAAATCGCTGGTGCCCGCATATCCAAAATGTCCGTCCACCAGAACTTCGACCATGATTCCTTGATCGAAATGAAGAGTGTTGCGATCTGGCTTCTCATCGCGAACACGACGATAGGTGGTTTTTTCCCGTACATGACGAAGTTGGACCCAGTCGGCTTCTTGAGCAAGGGAGTTCAGAGTGCTTTGCAGATCCATCATGTGGGTCCCCTTTTCCGAATGAGTTGCAATGATTTTGATAGTGGATACAGAGCGAAAAGACAAGCCTCTTGGTCCCTGAAGTGACGGAAACCGTCTGAAGTGCGGTCAATTATTCAGAGTGGCAAAGTGAGACCGAAAAATGTTGGCAAGACTCTTGCTTTATAAGGTTTCAATACATCGACTGGTGCCAAGAAGCTCCAGCAAGATGCCACCCCGAAGAAAGGACGCTCCGATGAGAATTTTAATAGCAGGTTTCACAACTCTTCTGATGGTTTTGGCCGTAAATGCCGCACAAGCTAAGACTCATGCAGGTAGCTCCTGTGATCTGAGCAGCGAAGGGATTTTTCGGGGTTCTTGGGTGAAGCATCGAATTTTGGTGGCCGATGACGTGGTTTATGGTGCGAATGACATGGAGGCGATCTCAAGCCAACTTGAGTCCTTGCGTGGACAGGGGCTTTGCCAGTAAATTGGTAAAACTTTGGAAAGAATCGATTATTTAAAAACAACATGGGAATCCTATCCTGCGCTGCCGGCAAAGACTCGGGCGGCAGGACGCCTTCACAGTCTGACCCCGAACGAAAAGGGCGGCTGTCAGCTTGAAATCTTAAGAGACGGCATACATGTGCGCTTTGAGTTGCTCCAAATCCCCCTTTATTCTGATATTTTGATCGCGGGCGATATCATAGCCTTACTGGAAGACAACCAGATCCTTTTGTTAGCCCCGAGCAATGTCTTAAAAAAGGGGCCCCTTTTTCCCAAAGAAAAAATTAAAAAGTGGAATGCTTACCTTCGAGATGTGCGTGACTTCTTTACAGAGCTAGAATTTGTCGAAGTGAAGACCCCCTCTCTTGTTCCATGTCCTGGAACTGAGCCCTCGCTCGATGTGTTTTCCACAGAGCTCAAGGTCGGGTCTCGTAAGGAAAAGCTGTTTTTACCGACAAGTCCAGAGTTGCATCTTAAAAAAACTTTGGCCATGGGGGCTGAGAAAGTTTTTGAAATCGCCAGCTGCTTTCGCAATGGTGAAATCACCGAAAGGCATCAGCCCGAGTTTTGGATGCTAGAGTGGTATCGTGCATATGCCAATTTAGATGATATCAAAAAAGACGTTGTCAACTTGGTCACCTATCTGACGGAAAAGCTTCAAGTCCCGGGGCCACAGAAAATTTATTCCAAATCCATTCCCGCACTTTTTCAGGAGTATTGTGACTTCGACCTAAAACCCACCACCAACCAAGAAGAGTTAAAAGAATTGGCTCTGAAATTGAGGGTTGATGTGAGAAGTGCTGAGACAATTGATGACTATTTTTTTCTTATCTTTTTGGAAAAAATCGAGAACCAGTTGCCACCGAAGGATTTGATATTTGTCGAAAACTATCCACCTTATCAAGCAGCCTTGGCAAGACTGACGCCAGAGGGATGGGGGGATCGCTTTGAAGTTTATTGGCAGGGTTTTGAGCTCGCCAATGCCTTTCATGAACTCAATGATCCCAAAATCCAAAAGTTGCGGTCACAAGAAGATGTCGATAAGAAATCCTCGATGCACAAAGAGCCTATTCGCTTGGATGACGAATTCTTTGCGGCCCTGGAGCGAGGTCTACCACCCTCTGGTGGAATTGCGCTGGGGGTGGAGAGGCTTTATATGGCCCTGACTGGCGTGCAAAATATTGCAGACTTAAGAGTCTTTCCCTTTCAATAATTTCAAAAAAAAAGGAGTCCGCCAGGTTGGCGAGCCCCCTTTTCGAGATCATTAAAAGAAGTCTTATTTTTGACTTCTTTGTGGTCCCTGTTGTTTGCGTGAAGAAGAAGATTCGTCACTTCGTTCAGTGCGACCAAGTTCTTCTTCTCTCCTTGTACGATCTGACTGTGATGGGTTCTTCTGACTCTGCTGCGGTTGTTGCCCTTTTTGCGGTTGGTTCTTTTGATTTGCCATAGCATCCTCCTTTTAAGGTGTGGTTTTATCTTACTCGAGGCTCTTTGAAAGAGGCCTATGTATCTTGTTATTCCTGCCTGTTGCCAGCCTGTCGTTTGCTTGCTCGATATCGAAATAAATTCATGTCTAAATTTTGGCCACGACTAAAGATTTAACAAGTCGACGATCTAATTCTGCAGATCCTCCAGGAATTAGGTAAAACCCATACATTCAAAATGAATGAGGAGTTTGCAATGAAACGGGTCCTTTTGTCTCTGTTGGTGTGTTCTTTAGCGGCGCCTGCTTTTGCGGGAAAAATGAAAGAAATTTGGCAAGACACGAATGAAAGTGTTCTTGCGACTTTAGGCTTTGAAGAGGGCAGTGTCTCTATTTCTGGCTATAAGTTTGAAAAAGTACAAGGTGTGGACCTTGCCGTTCGCACCTTTGTTAAGGGTCGTTACCGTGTTGCTGGTACGGTTCCAGAGTTCGATTGTTTAACTACTTTTAGAGGTAAAACCGGCCATTACCGTGTCCAAGATACAATGTGTGATCAGGTCAATTAGAGAGAGTAGCTAAGAGGTCTGTAGAGCAAATTTTTAAAGAGAATCGAAAAGAAAATCGTAAAGAGAATTGAGAAGGTTTTGGACATAAAAAAAGGGGCTGTTGCCCCTTTTTTATTTCTTCCCACCGTTGATGTCTTCTTTGAGTTCTTTGCCGACCTTGAAAAAAGGCAGCTTCTTTTCTTCGACATTAATGATTTCCCCGGTACGAGGATTGCGGCCCTTATAGGCCCCATATTGACGATTCACGAATGAGCCAAAGCCACGAATTTCGATACGGTCATCGCGCATAAGAGCTTCCACCATAGAGTCAAAAATGGTGTTTACAACAGTCTCTGCCTTCACGCGTGTGATTCCAGATTTTTCAGAGATCAAGTTTATCAAATCCGCTTTAGTCATTGTGGCCGTTTTCCTTAAAGTATTGATAACACTCTCGATTATACAGGTCAAAAAGGTGCTGACTATCCCTTTTTCTGATTATAACTCATTGCTTCTTATACATTCCGGTATTCAGAAGGATTTTACGGTAGGCAGCGACCATTGACTGGACCATTTTACCGGTATCAAAGAGGTCTACGACCTTTTGACGAGCTCTTTCTCCGATTTCGTCAGCCGGCATGGTCCCTGAGAAGATCTCAACCAGCAAATTACTCATCGAGTCGACGTCCGCAGGACGCAAAAGGAAGCCATCACGACCATCTTCGATGATATTGGCAATCGGAGAAACCTCGGAACCCATGACGATTTTTTTTTGCGCCATTGCTTCAAGTGTCGAAGGTTCAAATCCCGTGCTTCGTGAACCCATGTTCACAAATACGTCACCTAAAACAATATAGTCTTCAAGCTCACCCGCTGGCACGGCTCCTGTCATGATCACACGGTTTCCTAAGGCCAAACTTAAAACCTGGAATTCGATTTCTTTAAACTTAGGCCCATTGCCAACAACAATTAAATAACTATTTGGTTTTTTTATCGCGACCTTTTCAAAAGCCTGCAGCAAAGGCTGCAGTTCTTGGGCTTCCGTCATGTCAGTGATGGTGACAGCGATGTGAGAATTCTCTGGAAGGCCGAGTCTCTTTTTGAGCTCAAGGGATTTTTCTTTCGGAGTTAAATCACCCAACTCAATTCCATAAGGAACCGTATAGGTCGAATAATCAGGATAAAGATAATAACGCTCAAGAATAATTTTTTGCTGTGGGTTCGTCACAAAAATACCGTCAGCCGTTGAAAGCAACTGGCGATCCCCACCATAGTAGGTGGTCAGAAATTTGTATCCGGTGGCGACGGCTGTGGAAAGCATGCTGCCTAAGGTGTCTCGTTTCATTGCTAATATAGCAAAAAGCTGAGACATCTGAGTTGCTTCCACATCATAGGCCATGGCGACTTTAAATTCTTCTTTGCGTGTGCCAATGCGATAGCCGGACTTGTCGATGCTGTGAACGATGTGAAAGGGGTTTTCACGATGAAGCTGGGCAAATTTTTGTCGGGCGGCGAGTTGAAAGCTCAGATGCGAAGAATTTTTAGGTCCTTCATTTAAAAAGAAGGCCCGTACATCATCGCGCACAATCTCGGGCTTTTTAAGTGCAGAATTTCCGGCAATAACAGTGACCTTGTGTCCCTCGCGCGCGAGGCCTCGAGCAATCGGCCACAAGAAGCCATGATCTGTGGCACGGCTTAAAATTGGAAAGCGTTGAGACGTCAGGCAAATATTTAAACTGTCAGGCAAGCGAGTTTTCTTGGGCATAAGCTTATCTTAAATGACCGAGGGCGCGGTTGTACAGGCGGTTCAGCTCATTCATGGAAGAATCAATCAGGTGTCGATCAAGGGCCAGTTCTTCGGAAAGCTGTTCTGGCAGGCGCAAATTCGATTTCGCCAAGAGTTTCACAAGATCGCGCCCCATATGATGTCGATCCAACACCCAGCAGTTCACAGCATTTCTCCAGAGGTCCGAATGAACACTGGTCTGCTTGCTATCTAAAACTAAAACTGCCGAAGCTTGAATGGCGCGCATATAGTATTCGGTCATTTCAACGGGCGAAAAGTTTTGGCCGGCAAGGACCAGCGCTGATGAGTCCTTTAAAAGTTGGCGGCTATAATGCGCAGGCATCGCACCCGTCACTAACCACTGCTGACCACAATTAAACTTTTCCATCCAGCTGGCAAATTTCTTACGCTCACGAAGGGACCAGTGCGAGTACGAACCCCACAAGACCACCTTGTGCTTTTGCGCAAGAGTGCGAATCCGTTCAAAGCGATCGGATTCAGGATTGAACGAACGCTCTCGAAAAGGCACGACAAAATATTTTTCACCACTTAATTGCTGAAACAGCCGGGCTTGTTCGCTGTCGACTTCATCCAGCTCTAAGGAGCGATCAGAAAAATTAAGGACGGGCGCTAAAATTCCGCGACCTTGCCGAGTAGAGCGAACATCCAAGCCCCGCAACTGGCCAAGGCCTTCCACAGTGGGACAAGTGACGATGTCACTTTCTTCTATCAAATAACGTACCGGGTTGCGACGTTTGAGACCGCGGCGAATATCTAAAAGGGACGTCGTTAAAACACAAGTGGGATGAGTTCTGGCGAACGCAGAAAGCACCATCTGCGCAGGACTCATTTGATCGTGATCCAAAACGATATGCAAAATTTGTGGTTGCAGGCCAAAGAGGCCAGGAATGATTCGCAGGCCTTCAAGCAGGCTCCACTTTTTAAAATAGGAC
>JBBKWD010000098.1:0-7745 GCA_037968775.1 Bdellovibrio sp. | reverse complement strand
CCACACGAAGTGACCTGGCAAGCTACCAGCTCATACAGCTGCTTTCGGTTCTTAAGTGATCTGGCCATCCTGTGCGGCCTTTCTGAATCGCATCGTGCGATTCAGAGCAAAGTACTTTCACCCAAGGAACTTAACCCTACCATGGAGTTTTAAGAGTACTCTCTCAGAACTGCCGTTTGAGTCTTCAATATTCGCAAAAACACGGAACTTCTCGAAAACGGCTTTGCACCGTTTTTTGAGTTTTCTAAATTTACCCACAACTAAATCCCGAGCCCCAATTTGATCGACACTTTTCTATCCAGGGCGATCACAGCCATCACGGCTATGCTGCCGCCGCTTGCGCTGCTTTTGGAAGTGACACAACAAAGCAAGTATTTTGACAAAGGTCATCTATATAAAATTCACCCTTATGTTCTCTTACGATAGAGTGGGAAATACTGAGTCCCATTCCAGTACCTTTGCCTATTCCTTTGGTGGTAAAAAAGGGATTGAATATCTTTTCTCTCAGGTCGCTGGGTATTCCAGCCCCGCTATCAGTTACTCGTATTTCAACAGTGTCTAAAAGCTCCGTCAGCTTTACTTCGATCCATCTTTCCGGAAGAACTTCAATGGCATCGTGGGCATTATTAATAAGGTTCAATAACACTTGGCAAATCTGGACCTCTCGACAGCTAATGTAGACGGGCACAGTCGGCAGAGATACTTCAAGCGCTATACCATGAAGCTTACAACGCTCCTTACACAAGCTAATGGTGTCATCAAAGACCGTTTCCAAATTTGCGATTTCAAAGGAATCCGCTTCGCCATCTCGGGCAAAAATTTTTAAGCTTTTTACTATTTTTCCAACACGATCCACTGTTCTATCAATATTTGAAAGATAGTTACCGAGATTTTCAAGATCGGGAATGTCTCCATTGACCTCGTATTGCGCTTGAGACGTCAGCAACTTTATGGTAGCGAGCGGAGTGTTAATTTCGTGGGCCATGCCACCGGCCATCTCGCCGAGTGCAGAAAGTTTTGATGCGTGGGCATTTATTGACTTTTGTCGATCAAGCTCTGCTGTTCGAATTTCGATGGCAGCCTCAAGCTCTTCAGCATGCTTTGCTAGTCTCAAGTCTCTTTCAGAAATCGCTTTCGACATTTCAAAAAAAGAGCCTGCCAATAAGCCGAGTTCGTCATTTCGCCCGCCTAACTTAGACCTACTAGGACAGTAATTTCCAGCGGCAATCTCCTTCGTGTCATTGACCAGCTGAAGTAAAGGCAAAGAGACCTCTCGTTGCAAAATATAATACAAGACTATGAGTTCAGTAAGCAGCGAAATAAGTGCAACAATCAAAAGAAATCCCATGCTTTCCCACGCTGATTTTCGTATGAGGCTTTTAGGGAATTCGTAAACTAAATACCAGTCGGGCCCAGCGATTCTTCCAATCGCTAGAAAGTTGTCGTGATTGTCATGCAGGACACGGTCTGAATTAGCCTGAGAAATCAGAGAGAACTGATCTTTAAGTTTTTCGTCTCGAGTGGACGCAATATTAAATTTGCCGCCGTGCTTTTGAACATCCGTAAGATGTTCTGGATGTGCGATCAGACGCCCATCCCGTTGAGCAATGAAAGCTTCGGTTCCAGCGGGACGATCATTGAGCGAGCGTTGAATGAGTTCTGTAATAATAACATCATGGCTCACTGAACCTATGTACTCCTCACCGCTATAAATCGGAGTGGATCCGGTGAGCATCCAAATCTCAGAAACCTTATCAAAGAAAACTCCCGTCCACGCAATCTTTTTTGTGGGGTTGTTACTTGGGGTTGAATTGTAGGCATATTCCTCAACAGCGATATTCAGGTCCGGTTTTGCTTTCATGACCCAATCGGCTTCCTCTGGCCAAAACAGAACTATGGCATTCTCACTAGGAAAAGTAAAATAGGTATCTTGAAATCGGGGCCTGTAGCCTACCCCAAGACGTAGGGAGACCTCGTAAGCAGCGACGACCTTTGCCATAACTTTTTTATCAACGAAGATATTTGGTCCAACAAAAACTCCCGGAAGATTACGACCATCAAACTTGTCGTCCCTATTTCGAGTAATGCCATCAGAATATGTCCGAACTAAAGAATTGTATTTTCGCGTTAACTTAGGATCGTCCAAAAGGCTCCTGTAGCGAGAAAGGAATTCTCGAGCCAGTGTTTCCTGATTCTGTTGGGCTTCATTAAATACGATTCGTTCTCTAGCCTCGCGCTCTACAACGTAATTCTTCAGAATTTCTTTGGTTTGTAGTTCGAGCGTAGTCTCGAGATGATAGTAGCCGACGCCGATCATCACCGTGACAATAACCGAAATACGCATAGCCATTTTTAGCAACGCTCTAGTTGCTAGGCGTTTGGAGTTCATATTCGGGACGACAGTTACTTGCATTTTATATTCCTCTAAGGCACGCTTGGCCAAGGACACCTTCATTGCGTCGGAACGCGAGTTGAACAACCTCCGATGAGGTTTCTTCAAGATCTAAGAATTTCAAGATCTCCATCCCCTGGTAGATCATGAAACAACTCTCCTCCCAACAACAGCCTTCAAGGCTGCAAATGCAATCGGATCAATGGAATGTTCTTTAAACTTGGTCATCGCCAAAATTGCATTCTGAGCTGTCAAGGGATCTGGAGCTTGTGGACTTTTGATTGTATAACCACAAAAGATATTCGCAACACTTACGATAAGGGCCATCGGATGAATACGCTTGTAATCTAATCTACGAGGATAACCCTGCCCCAAGATGTCCTCATGATGTTCATATGCAACTTGAATCACCTCTGAGGGAGCTGTTTTGAGCGACTCTAGAATTTCTTTTCCCCGCGTCGTATGAGTTTCCAAAATACTACGCTCGACCTGAGAAAGTAGCGGCCTTGGCTTTTCCAAGATTTCTTTAGAAATTTCCTTTTTTCCAATATCATGAAACAGACCGGCGAATGCCACCTTGAAAAGAGTTTGTGGTGACTGCCATCCCATTTGTTTTGCGATTATAACCGAATAGACACTGACACCTAAACAATGGGCATACAAATAGTCGGTATGAGTACTTAAAATATTCAATAGTGCAAATGTCTCCTGGTCTTCGGAAAGTAGATCCATGCTGGTCGTTATAAAATCCTTGGCATTTCTAAAAACAGCTTCATCAGTGCCAGCTACGTAAGCCTGCTGCATTAACATTTCACCCGTATACTTCATAAACCGTACTTTTTTCTCTTTCTCAACCTGCCCACTCAATGAGACAGCTTTAGAAATCAGAATTGTAAAACCAATGAGCTTGGAAAAGTCCTCTTGAAGAATATAAAGATGAGTGACTCCCTTTTCTTTGAAGGTGGCCACCTTCTCTGGAGAAAGTTTACCCCCCTTATGGGCAATTTTTATATACTTCGTATGGGACATACGAATATAGACTGGATAGTCGGCCTCTCGTTCATTTATGAAATCTTCGACCGGCAATTTGCAAAATTCCTTATCCAAATCCAACGGCGTCGTCGGCCGCTCTTCAATAGCCTCCTCCTCTTTGAGCACCCTACTGACTTTTTCAAGAAGTTCAGACTCTTGAAAAGGCTTTGCCAAAAACTCAGCAGCCCCTAGCTCGGACGCTTTCTGTGTTTCCAGAATCTGAGAAAAGCCGGTCATAAGAATAACTGGTAAAACTTTATGTTTCCGCGTCCACTCAAGAAGCTCCACCCCATTGAAAAAAGGCATCTGAATATCAGAAATAACCAGGTCCGGAGTACTCATGGACAGAATATCTCGAGCCATCTTTCCATTAGTTGCCTCTATGACCTCATATTTTTTTCCAAGTATGCTTTTTACGGCTGACCGGAAAAACTCGTCATCTTCGACCAATAGAATCTTCTTTTTATTCATGCGTCCCCACTCGTTCTCTTCCTATCGGACTACTTCTTCAAAAACTATATGCTCAATTGTTTATTCGAATAAATTATTATTCGGACAAAATGCCCCAAAGAAAATATGAGACGACGGCTGAGACTCTGACTAGACAATATGAAAGAGTGGCTGTCTTTTCTCGATTTAAGACGTCTTGATCTGAAATATAGGAAGCCAGAGGACGAAGCCGGTATTGGAAGAATTTGTATCATAGTAGAGCTTGCCCTGATGTCCAAGGGCAACACCCGTAGATACACTAAGTCCCATCCCCATTCCCTTGCCAAACTCCTTGGTTGTAAAATAGGGAAAGAATATTTTTTCAATGTTCTTCAATGCAACCCCGGGTCCACTGTCCGAGACTCGAAACTCGACTCCTTGGTCATATTCTCGAAGCGAAGGCTCTTAATCCTCTTATGACTTTTGAAACCCGTACCGTCGTTGATTCGATAACCCGTGCTTTTTCCGCTATATCCTCGAGGTCCGGAATATCATCAGCAAGGCATCGATGACGCTCATTTGCACCAACTGAATAGTTCCCAAAGGCGTATTGATTTCATGAGCTATCCCCCCTGCCATTTCGCCCAATGCAGCCATTCTTGAGGCCTGAACATTTAAAATTTTCTGCTCATCTAACTCACGGGTTCTATCTTCGATTAGCTGTTCAAGGTTTTTTGCATAAAGGTCCAACCGAAGATCTCTTTCTTGAGTTGCCACAACCATTTGATTGAATGATGTTGCCAGCTCACCGAGTTCATCGTCCCTTTCTCCAAGCTCCACTTTGGTTTGATAGAGTCCTTGAGCAACTCTCTGGGCTCCCTGTTTCAAAAGCTGAAGTGGCTTCGCAATCTGCTTACCAATAATGATAGACACTTAGTACCTTTCGCGCCCTGTGCAGAAACTCCGACGTCATTTTACTCCGGCCCCAGAGCTGTCTTTCTCACTTGGTCAAATTCGAGATCCGAGATGAAAACTCTGGCCAATACATGACGACAGCTTCCCCGTCTGGAAATGTGAAGTATGTATTCTGAAAAGTGCCCCGGAAGGCCAGTCCAAATCGATTGCATAACTCAACTGCAATATATCCGTCTCTAAATCTTTCGAATTTTCAACAAAGACAGTCAGTTCCTGTTCTACTCCTAGTGATCGCGATTCGCCGCCATACTTCGATAAGAGCCCCTGAAACCGAGCGGATTCTTTCGATGTCTACTAACTTTTTTTATATTTTTTTAAAAACTCTTGTAACAAAAGATTCTAGTTAAATTCCACAGACTTAAAGATTAAGCTCTCTCTATCTTTATGCTCTGCCATGATTTCATTTCGACTCGCCATGACTCTGTTTTCAATGATCTCTTTAATAAAGACGTATTTAATCATCGTGATAGCCAAAATCACAATACCGGTACCAACAACAATTTGGAGTAAAGTTCTTTGAGAGAGCTTTTTTTGTGTAAGCATAAAAGCAATTCTATCAGATTTACAAATCAAAATGTTCTTCTAAAAAAATCCCATAATCAGTAGTTGGTCGTCTCAAACCAGCTATCCACTTACGCGAGACGGGGCCACTCCATGAACGGAAGCTGCAAATAAGTTCATCTGCGGAACAACTTTAAAAGCTATGCCTACTCATTGCCACCCTAAATAGTTTCGTCCGTATTTTTATTTGCACTGGTAAACCCAATAACTTTTTCGAGTCGCATCACATGACTGTGCATAGACTTACTTTCTGCAAGCAGTGCCTCTGAGGCGGCGGCAATCTCTTCAGCAGAGGCTGCATTCGTTTGGCCAGCTTGGTCAAGCTGATTCATGGCCTTGCCAATCTGTTCAATACCAGATGCCTGTTCGACATTTGCTGAGGCAATATCTGTATTCAAGGACGAGACTTTTTTGATAGATGTTACGATTTGATTTAACACCTCGCCGCTTCGATCAGCTATGCTACTGCCATTTTCAATTTGTTCGACGGAATCCTTGATTAAGGATGCAATGTCTTTAGCAGAAGCAGCACTTCGTTGGGCTAAAGTACGAACAGCTTCAGCAACAACAGCAAACCCCTTTCCTTGTTCTCCCGCTCGAGCGGCCTCAACTGCTGCATTGAGGGCCAATAGATTAGTCTGAAAGGCAATATCATCAATGACTTGAATGATCTCTTCTATTTTCTTTGAAGACTGTGATATTCCGTTCATCGATGAAATAAGATTCAAAATCTCTTTTTCACCTGTTACTGCTGATTCACGAGCAGAGGAGGAAAGACTTGCCGCTTCAGTGGCGTTATCGGAGTTGAGACGAACCATCGAAGTCAGTTCCTCTAAAGAGGCGACCGTTTCCTCGAGAGATGCGGCGGCTTCAGTTGAAGACTCGGATAGGCTGCTTCCCGCGGACGTCAGCTGTTGGCTTGACCCCTGAACCCGCCTTTCCGAGGATGCAAGGCTTCTAGTGACCTCAGTAATAGTCTTCGTGAGAGATCTTGAGTTGTGAATTGAAAATCCGCAGGATAGGAAAAGAACGAAAAATACAATCACAAGATTGATGGTTCGTCCTTTAGAAAGAACAGATATGCGTTTCTTTAGGAGAACGTCTAGCTCAACAGAGCTAGTGTCCCATACCGAATAGGCGGCTTCAAGATTGTTGTGGCCAAGAGTCCTAAATTCTTGAAGGCTGACATTGAAATCTTGAGAGATTGAGATTTTCTCAAGGAGTTTCTGGAACGCTTCTGCTGCCACCTGGTAAGACTTGAAGGCTGGTGGGAGATTCTTTTGCAAGCTCTCGCTGACCTCATAAAAAGCAGCATCTTCGTTTATACTAGTTTGAAAATCTCCAGCTATTCGGGCAAGATCAGAGTCTTTAAGCATCGCTGCATAAACAGCAAACTGTATTCTTTCCGCTGGCGTCAATGAGTTTTTACCAAGTATATATTCTCCCTGAGAGAGAATATCCTGAAGCCTATCCTGCGTTTGGGGAAGAGCTCCAAGTGTAATATCCATAAGATAGTAGCTATCAAGATCCGGATCGAGGATAAGATTCGAGGTGTCGCCAAGATGAGTGATCATAGTTCTTAAGCCTGAAATAAGCTTATCGTGAGCCCCGATTAAGTCATCGACGCTTAGGTTGGAATCTCCTTTAAGCTTTCCCCATTGAGAATAAAGTGTTTGATAGTCCGATCCTTCGCGACTTCGTTTTTTGAGCCCCTCAGGCGTGAAGTCCAGTTGTTGTCCCAGCCGTTCATTCACACTTTTGAGGTCACTGAATCCCTGGTCGGCTTCACTAACTAAGGAATCAAGTTTAGCCCTGCTTTCCGCATGCCCCATTGCGACACGTTGAGCGTAAATTTTGTGCAGACTCACAGCTTTTAAGACCTTTTCTAAAGGGCGCTGATAGGTGTTTCCATCTCTTTCAAGAGACGCAAAATTAATTCCTTCGGTTTGAACATTGAACATCATATAAGCCAAAATACAAATCGGCATCACAAAGGAAATCATGGAAACCGTCATTTTTTTTCCGAAACTCATATTCTTCACGATAACACCTCATCTTTAGATATCATTACATACTTAGGTGGCCTAAAAAACTAAATTTTATTTCTATATGTACCAAGACCAAGCAAAGGTCATATTTTTTGAAACATAATATACACATAAATAGCGAGCCATCGCTGAAAGTGGTTTGAGTCTTTCCAGTTCTTCGCTCTGCGCATATCTTCTTCTATTAGCGAGTGAGGGACTCAATTGGATTTGTTGTTGAAAGCAACCGTTTGAGATTCTTCGAGAGCTTGAACTCATGGATCGCCAGAAGATCTGGTTTTGCTTCAAGATAACTTTTCAGCGCAGATACA
>JBBKWD010000097.1:0-17415 GCA_037968775.1 Bdellovibrio sp. | reverse complement strand
ATGAGGACTGCGGCAAACAAAAAGGCCGAAGTCCATCGCAAATAGGCAAAGTCCGTACGCAAGAAAAACTGCCCTAAAAAGCCACCCGAGACTCCCAATAAAGAGTACGAACACAGGCGCCCCAGGTGATAAGTAAAAAGACTTTTTCTTGTTGCCATAAGGCTTGCGACGGGGCCGCACATACCCGCGCAGTGCCAGCTGCCGAAAAAGCTAGAAGAGAGAATTCCGAGTGCGAGGAGTGCCGCTGAGCTGATCATGGTGATTGAGGACCTAAAAGTATGAGCTCTCGAGAAGTGTTAAAGCTGTTTTCGTGTAAAAGGTCCTTAATTCTCAATTCAGTTTTGAGTTGGCCGCTTGAAATCAGGCTAGGCGGAATTCGCACAAAGAAATACCATTCCCGCGATTCTCCCGGCAAAAGCCGCAAGGGGTTTTCAGCCACAGTGAATTGGATGCCAAGATTAGTCAATTCAGTCGGCAGACTCAAAAGATATTCTGCCGGTTCCGTTCCTTGATTTTGAATGTGAACTCGAAATTGATTCAAAACCAACTCTTGGCCAGAATCGTTTTTAACGAAAGAGTAAGGAAGTCCCGTGCCTCTTAATATTGTGAAGTGAGCAGGTTCACGTGTGACGAGTGCATAGGCGAGGCCCCCACAAAGACCCAAAATCGCAAAAATATAAATTAACGAACGGGGTTTGAATAAATTTATTTTGCTGCCATCCAAAGTGTCATATCGGATGAGCCCTTTTGGTTTATTGACCTTTTCCATAATTTCATCGCAGGCATCCGCACAGGCCGTGCACGCGATGCATTCCATTTGCAACCCATTTCGAATGTCGATTCCGGTCGGGCAAACTTGAACACAGCGATTGCAAGCAACACAGTCTCCAGTGGCTGTTGGGGCGGGCTTAAGACTGCGCCGTGGCTCGCCTCTTTTTCCATCATAAATAATAGCTAAAGATTGTGAATCCAAAAGTACGGATTGAATGCGACCGTAAGGGCACATGATCACGCAAAACTGTTCTCGGAACCAACCGAAATCAAAAAGAATGAGAGCTGTGAAAAAACTCACTAAGAGAAAATAACTTGAGTTTTGAGTCGGTGAATTCTGTATCATCTCAATCAAAGTTTTTGCACCAAGGAAATAGGCCATAAAACTGTGAGCAATGATAGAGGACACGATCGTAAAAAGAACCCACTTCAGGGAGCCCCGAGTGAACTTTTCTAAATTCATGGGACTGTCACGTAGCTTTCGTCTTTTTAAATAGGTGCCTTCAATCAGTATTTCAATTCGACGAAAAACCGCGTCGATAAAAACGGTTTGAGGACAGGCCCAGCCACACCAGACACGGCCCCAAATCGAGGTTACAAAAGCGAGCCCCAAGGCTAAAACCCCCAGAATAAAAAACAGGAGGGGAACGTCGTGCGCCTTAAAGACTAATCCGAAAAGTGCAAAGTCTCGTTCTGGAATATTGATCAGGACTGTTTGATGTCCATTAAAGGTTGTCCAGGGGATGGCCAAAAAGATAAAGAGCAGGACGATCTGACTCCAGTTACGATGTTTTCTGTAAAATCCACGCACTTCGCCGGGAATGATCGACAAGTGATCACCGTTATCATCGACACTGGTCAATTTTCCGACATCAAGATCGCCCATATATCATTCCTACTTTGCTGACAAATAGTCTTCCAGTGGTTCGCCTTGGGGAGCTTTTGCGCCTTCAGGATTGCTCCCTTTTTTTGAAATGATCAAGGCTGTGACGGCATAAAGCTCAGACTTTTTCATGACGGGTCCCCATGGAGGCATGCCTTTTTCAGGAATGCCTTCGCGTATAACTTTAAGTATGGCCATGCGACTGCCATTGCCGTGTATCCAGAACTTATCTGTTAAATTTGGACCAATGAGCCCTTGAAGTTGGGGCCCATGGCAAGACGCACACTTCGTCGAATATTGAGCGGCCCCCAATTGTAAAACGTCGTTGTTCCCAAAGGCTGCGACCAAGGAGTCCTCTGTTTCAATTGGGGCTGCGGCTGTTGACTGAGCTTGTACTTGTTCTAATTGAGTCATTGCGACCTCAAGTTCTTGTTCAAGGGTCGGACCCCCAGCGAACTCATAGTGCAAGACATAAATGAAAGAAAAAATGATCGTGAGAAAAAAGGTCCACAACCACCAGGTTGGCAGGGGATTGTCGTGTTCGACAATGCCATCATAAACGTGAAATTTTTCGTTTTGATCTTCGCTCATTTTGAATTTTCCTCTTTAAGCGGCAATCGACTCATCTCTATATAAATTTCCGAGCTGGACTTTCTGTAAACCCAAAAGAGCAGGCCGACGAAAAAAGCAAAAAATATGATCAATCCCACCGCTGTCAGATTTGTGTCAGTAAAGTATTTTAGTCCCTCTTGTTTCATTCGCTTTTCCCTTTCTGTCCCAAGGACTGGAGGTAGGCAATCAGGGCCACAATTTCTTTTTTAGAAAGGCCTTTTGGGGCTCCGTTTTCTTCAAGATCGGCCGCAATCTCCAGGGCTTGTTTTTGCGCGTGGATATCGGCATTGGCCACAACATCTTGTTCGTAGGGAACTCCTAAATAGCTCATCACAGAAAGTTTTTTTCTGAGGATGAGGAAGTTAGTGTCCTTTTCAAATAACCAAGGATAGCTGGGCATGATACTTTTAGGTGTGACCGCTCTTGGATCCAACATGTGATTGAGATGCCAAAGATTTGGATACTTTTTGCCTACGCGCGCGAGATCGGGACCCGTTCTTTTTGATCCCCACTGAAAAGGTCTATCGTACATGGACTCTTCAATCGTCGAAGCTTTTCCATAACGTAAAACTTCTGAAACTATGGGGCGAATTTGTTGTGAGTGACAGTTGTAGCAACCCTCTTTCACATAGATATCTCGTCCGGCCAGCTCCAGCGGCGTGTAGGGCTCAATGATATCTGCGGCGTTGACATATTTATGCAGGGACAGTGTCGGATAGATCTCGATGACCGAACCCACGGCAATTGCCAAGAAAGTAAGGACTGAGAACGTAAGTCCCATGCCTTCTAGTTTGCGATGAGTTTCTTTTGTCAACTCGCCGTAACCCGAGCGCACGACATCTGCAGCTTCGTCGTTTTGCTCAGCAGGAGCCAGGCGAATGGTTTTGTAGATGTTGTAGCCCATCATGAAAAAACCGATGAGGTATAAAGTTCCGCCAATAGCGCGAACCCAATACAAAGGCACGATACGAACAACGGTTTCAATAAAGTCTGGATAAACGAGGGCGCCCTCAGGTGTGAGAGCTCTCCACATCATGCTTTGAGTGATACCTGCGACTACCATTGAGATATAGTAAAGCAAGACGCCTGTAAGGCCGATCCAGAAATGATTTTCGAGAAGCTTTTTAGAGTACAGTTCCGTCTTCCAAAGTCGTGGGACGAGATAGTAGATCATACCGAAAGTTAGAAAACCGTTCCAGCCCAGTGTGCCCGAGTGCACGTGACCGACAATCCAGTCAGTGTAGTGTCCAACAGCAGAGACCGATTTAATCGATAGCAGGGGCCCCTCGAAAGTGACCATGCCATAGAAGGTGAGGGCCGCGACGAAAAACTTAATCAAAGGTTCTGTGCGCAACAGATGCCAAGAGCCCTTGATGGTCAATAAGCCGTTGATCATGCCACCCCAAGATGGCGCCCACAGCATCACTGAAAAAACCATTCCTAATGTTTGCGCCCAAGCTGGCAGCGACGTGTAAAGCAAATGATGGGGACCCGCCCAAATATAAATAAATACTAAGGCCCAAAAGTGAATGATCGAAAGACGATAAGAATACACAGGGCGATTGGCGGCCTTTGGAACATAGTAATACATCAAACCCAAAAAGGGTGTTGTCAGGAAAAAAGCCACGGCATTATGCCCGTACCACCATTGAACCATCGCGTCCTGAATGCCGGCGTAAACAGGATAGGATTGAAGAAAGGCCACAGGAATTTCGATGGAATTTACAATGTGTAGAGTGGCGACAGTGATAATTGTCGCAATATAAAACCAAAGAGCCACATAAAGATGCTTTTCGCGGCGTCGTTTGATGGTTCCGAAAAAGTTAATTGCGAACAAAACCCACACGACAGTGATGGCAATATCAATCGGCCATTCCAGCTCTGCGTATTCTTTGGATTGAGAGTAGCCTAAGGGCAAAGTAATGGCGGCGGACAAAATGATCAGTTGCCATCCCCAAAAGTGCATTTTTGAAAGCAAGTCAGAGAACATTCGGGCTTTCAAAAGTCTTTGAGAGGAGTGATAGATTCCGGCAAAAATCGCATTGCCACCAAAAGCGAAAATGGCGGCATTGGTGTGGAGAGGACGCAAACGACCAAAGGTGATCCACTCTAGATTTCCATTGAGTGGCCAATATGCCAACTGGAAGGCTGCAAGGAGGCCGAATAGAAAGGCGGCTCCGGCCCAGATCATGGTGGCAAGGACGAATTTTTTAACAATATCGTCGTCGTAGTAAATTCTTTCGCTGAGACTTGAGTTTGTCATCTCGAGTTGTTCCTTTCGTTATCGTGCAAAATTCTATGTGCGGGAGTATCCAGGTCATCAAATTGACCCTTCTTAGTGGCCCAGATAAAGGCGGCGACAAAGCCTCCGCCTAAGATCAATGCCAGTGGTATCATAAGTATCAAAATATTCATCGCGCCCCCCACAGAGACGATACGATGATCAATGCAGAGCTAAGTGGCATTAAGATCGCTGCGAGCAAGGGGTTGATAAGTCCAAAAAGCGCAAGGCCTCCGCCAATCGTATTGTAAGCTAAAGAGAGAGTGAGGTTGCGGACCAGCGTGCGGTGGGTTTGTAAGCTTAAGCTATAGAGTTCAAAGAAGGGACTAAGTCCGCCGCGAGTGAAATAAATGTCGGCACTTTGCAAACTCAAGTCGACACTGCCTTTAACTGCAATTCCGACATCCGCGGTTTGAAGGCTAAGCGAATCATTCGCTCCATCACCAATCATGCAGGAATGGGGATACATACGGACTATTTCGTTTTTGTCTTCTGGGTAAAGTTCCGCAAAAGTGTTTTGTTCCGAAATTCCGCAGGCATTTGCAGATTCGAACACTCGTGATTTTTTGTCACCCGATAGAACAAAACACTGAAGTCCCATGTTTTTCATTTTTTGCACGGACTCTGCAGAGTCCTCGCGAAGACGGTCAGAAAAATAAAGGCGACAAATGCTGTGGCCATTTTTGACCAAGCTTATTGCGAGCTCAGAGTCGTGGGCACTTTCTCCAAAACTGACAAGTTCATAGTGTTCACCCTCGATGGTACCGCTCATACCTTTGCCGAGAAGCTCATGGTGATTTTTAATGTTCAAGCCGGAGCTTGAGGATGTCCAGGCACTACGAAGCGCAAAGGCTACGGGATGATAGGAAGGAGCTTCAAGGCTCAAGATAATGTTTTGCAACTCTAAGGGCACATCCGTTGGCTCGCTGTGAGTGAGCGTAAGATCTCCGTGAGTTAAGGTTCCTGTTTTATCGAAAAATACATTTTTTACTTTCAATAGTTTTTCTAGGCTGGAGGAGTCCTTGATAAAAATCCCCAGGCGTTGGGCTTTGCGCACGGCGAGTCCGAAGGTGAGCGGGGACCCAAAGGCCAAAGCACAGGGGCAGGCCAACACGATCAATGCTAAAGAGCGGTTAAAGGCCTCGTGAACATCAATTGAGGCATAGCCAATAAAAAATAGAATGGCGATGGCAAAAACTACGAGGATAAGCTTCTTAGCCAGATCATCTGTGAGTGAAATAAATTTATTTTTGGTTCTGGCGCCCTCATCCAGGGTTTTAAGAATTTGCCCGAGGCGACTTTCTTTAAAACTGGTCTCGATCTGAATCTCAATTTCGGAGCTCAAACTTTTTGATCCAGCAAAAAGAGTCATGCCTTCAGTAAACACTTTGGGCAGGGACTCACCATTATAGAGAGAAAGATCTAAGGTCGCGCGTTGCGAAAGGAGTTTGGCATCTGCAGGAATATTTTGACCAGCCAGAATTTTGAGTCGGTCAGACACCTGAATGTGGGACCAAGGAATTAGTTCGGTTTTCGTGATGCCAGCCGAAAAAAGTCGTTGATATTTTTCAGTTTGAAAGAGGGATTGCATCTGGCGTGGGGCCAGGTAAGTTTGTTGGATGCGCTTTAGGAAGTAACGAGCAATGAGAATGAGAAAAATAAAGCTGGCGGTACTATCGAAGTAAATATGACCATTGCCGCGAATAAGGTTGTAGGTCGAAAAAAGAAAACCTGTCAGCATTGCCACCGTGATGGGCAGGTCCACGTTGATAGCTTTATACTTCAAAGAATTCCAAGCCCCTTGATAAAAGGGCTGTGCAGAATAAAAAAGGATCGGCAGAAATAACAAAAAACTGATCCAATTAAAGGCTTGTTCCCAGATGCCGGTGAGTCCCGCATAAACGGGAATTACAAACAGCATGATATTGCCGGCACAGAAGCCCGCAATTGCAATTTGTATCAGATACCGCCGATTTTCGAGCTTGTAGCTTTCCTCTAAATCGTCTTGTGGAGAAATAACCCGAGGTCGATATCCGAGCTCTTGAATCACATAGGCCACGTGAGCCAAGGAGCCTTTTTCAGTCAACTTCACCGACACAGTCGATTGGGCAAAGTTCACTCGCGCCTCGATGACTTCGTCGTAAAAATTAGGCAGTTTTTCAAGCAGATGAACACAGGAGGAGCAATGCAAGCCTTCGGCATAGATGATGTAGTCGCCATCACTTAAGGCGGAGTGGCGATAGAGATCCGTGAACTCCTTTTGGTCCAAATAGGCAAAGGCGTTGTTGGGGGCCGTCGTCATGGGAATTGGACGAACGTGCAGGGCCAAGGTTTCACAGGCTGCGCAACAATAAGCGGCACCATCGATTGTGGGTAGTTCGCAGTATTGGCAAAAACAGGCCGTGGTAGGCTCCATTTAGCCTCCTTGTCGAAAGGACTATCTCACTTTGCAATTGGAAAGAATATGACGGCAATCATACAGTGAATGAAAGTGATTGAATCAGCTTCCTTTTATACAGCGTTGGCGCGATCTTTGAGCTTTTCTCGGGAGATGACTTGAATTTGACGCCCATCCGACTGGTCTATGAGGCCATCTTTTTCAAATTGGGACAGGGTGCGAATCACCGTTTCAGGTGTTGTGCCCGCCCATTGTGCAATTTCTTTTCGTGTCCAGTTCTGGTGAGTGAAGTGATCTTGTAAAAAGAGCAAGGCTTCGGCTATGCGCTCGGAAGCATCCTTGTCCATTTGGTCGACCCATTTCTCTTCCGCGACGCGAAGATCTTTTGAAACGTGAGAAAGGAGATTCATGGCCAATTCGGGATGAGTTTTAAAAATATTTAGAATCTCAGCTTTGGGTAAAAAGCAAAGCTCACAATCTTTGAGGGCGATTGCCGAGGCATGATAAGGCTCACTAGCGAAAAGTGAGCGGTAGCCAAGTGTGCCGCCAGGACCAACCAGTCTGAGGGTGTGCGCAGTACCGGTCGCGGAGGTCACCTCTAACTTCACCAAACCACTTTGAATGGTAAAAATTCCCAAGGGGTCGTTGCCAGCATAGAATATAACCTGCCCAGGCTTGAAGCGACAGGTGACTTTGGCCTTCTCAATGAGGTGGAGGACATCTGGGTTTGAGCAGAGCAAACTATCGAAGCGCATGCCGCAAGTTTGGCAGTCCGTTGACCTTGTATTGAGTTGGGAACTTTCTTTCTTAGGCATGAATTTATATTAGCAGACAATACTTGTAATATGTACCTATACCTTGACCTTTGCGGGGTGCACCTTTAAACCTAGGCCCTTATGAAACATACAAATTTTACGGATCTAGACCTCATCGCACCTCTTCAATTGGCCTTAAAAGAGTCAGGGTACGAAACTCCTACACCTATTCAAGCTCAAGCCATTCCCCTTATTCTTCAAGGGCATGACCTTTTGGGAATCGCGCAAACGGGCACAGGCAAAACGGCCGCTTTTTGTTTGCCACTGTTACAAATTCTTTCTTCTTGGAAAACTCGTCCCGAGCCGAAGTCACCGCGCGCGTTGATTTTGACGCCGACTCGCGAGTTGGCCGTTCAAATTCACCAAAGTTTGGTGGTTTACGGGAAGCATCTTCGCTTGCGCCACGGTGTTATCTTTGGTGGCGTCGGGCAGGGTACTCAGGTTCGCGATTTGCAGGGCGGACTGGATGTTTTGGTCGCAACACCAGGCCGTCTTTTGGATCTTATGCAGCAAGGTTATTTGAAGTTGGATAAGGTTCAAAATTTTATCTTGGACGAAGCTGACCGTATGTTGGACATGGGATTTTTACCCGACATCAAGCGCATTTTGCCGCTGTTGCCAAAGACACGCCATAATTTATTTTTCTCTGCGACCATGCCACCGGAAATTCAAAAACTTTCTCACAGTATTTTGCGCACTCCTAAAACAGTTGAAGTGACGCCGATTTCGACGACGGCAGAAAAAGTCGAACAGTCCGTGATGTATGTAGAGAAAGCTAACAAGCTGGATCTATTGTTGCATCTTTTAGAGGACAACGACCTGTTTAAAGTTCTTGTGTTTGTGGAAATGAAACATGGTGCGAACAAGGTTGTCGACAAGCTCACAAAAAGCAATGTCACAGCAGCTGCCATTCACGGGGATAAATCTCAAAATGCACGCCAACGTGCTATCGAAGATTTCCGCAGTGATAAGATTCGCGTCTTGGTGGCGACAGATATTGCATCTCGCGGTATAGACATTGATGGCATCACCCATGTGATCAATTTTGAATTGCCTCATATCCCTGAAAGCTATGTTCACCGTATCGGACGAACGGCACGTGCTGGCGCGAGTGGTAAAGCGATTTCATTTAGCACAGGCGAAGAAAAATCATTCCTATTTGCAATCGAAAAGACCACTCGCCAACCGGTGGAAGTCATACGTGAGCAACCATTCCATTCAGACACTGCAGAGGGAACTCCCATTGTCAGTCTTGGTAAAGCAAAGGCTGTCGTCGAAGCCCGTCGTCAAGAAGTTCGCAAGCAGCGTCGAGGCAGTGGTGATCGTCGTGGCGCACCCGCTAGCGGTGGCGGCCCAGGTGGACCTCGTCGTGGCGGACCTCCGAAAAAGAAAAAGAAAACCGGCGGGCCTTTCATGGGCAACAACAGAGGTCGGTAGTGACAGGGCGAAGAACATTGGGTTCTCCGCAGGTCTATTTCTGGATTCTTTTGTTGGCACTCACCCTGTGGACGAGATTTTTTGATCTAACTAATAAGCCACTTCACTTTGATGAAGGCATCAACGGCTGGTTCGTGATGAACATGCAGCAATTGGGATATTATAAATATGATCCCAACAACTATCACGGGCCGCTGTATTTTTATATTCTGCAGTTTTTTGAGTCCTTCTTAGGTCGTTTCATTTCAACATTACGATCTGTCCCCGCATTCTTTAGCCTCCTCGGTGTCGGCGTTCTGGCCTTTCCTTCATTCGCAGGACGCGGTGTTCGCGGAACCATTGCTAGTTTATTTTTATTGAGCCCGGCCTTTTTGTTTTTCGGTCGTTCCGGAATTCATGAAGTTCCCTTTGTGTTTTTTCAAATTGTTTTTGCCATTGGTTTGTTGCGTTGGCTTGAAAAGAAGGATGAGGTCGCCCTCGGACTTTGCGGATTCGGTCTTTGTGGCATGTTGCTGTTGAAGGAGACTTTTGTTCTGACGTTGGCGTCGTTTGCCTGTGCCTTTGCGGTATTAGGGTGGACGCGGATAAAAATTATTTTTTCTTTAAAAGAATTGATGCCCCTCTTAGCAAGGACCCGCCATTTATTTCTGCTTTTGTTTTTAGCCTTCTTTTTATTTTATTCTGGATTTTTGAAGAATCTTGTAGGTATTTTTGATTTTGTGAAGGCGTTTTTGCCGTGGTTTAAAACGGGGACCCAGGGAAACGGTCATGAAAAAGAATTTCAGTATTGGATACAGGTTTTACTTCAAGCCGAGCCGGTGGCATTTGTTGGAGTCCTTTTAGCCTTCTGGGGCGTTTTTTCTAAAAACCTTCAATTCAAAGTGATGAGTGTGTTTTCACTCACTCAACTTTTACTTTACTCTTTGATTCCATATAAAACTATTTGGTGCATTGTCTCTCTTATCTGGGGATTTTATTTTGTTCTGTCTTTCGCCTTAAGTGAGTTATGGATGCGGAACAAAAAAATGGCTCAAGCCTTGGGGCTGTTACTGTTGCTAGTCCTAACAGCTCAGATGAAAAGTGCTTACACCAGCGTCTTTCAGCGGCCCGTTGACATGGATCATCCCTATGTCTATGTGAATTCCACTTATCAGTTTAAGGAGTTGGCTGAACTGATTGTGTCGGAGCTTAAAAAAAATCCTGACTGGGCCACTCAAACCATTCAAGTGGGCATCACTGAACAGTGGCCCTGGCCGTGGCTTTTAAGTGAGCATAAGAATTTGGATTATTCTTTGTGTAAAACCAAACTGAGCCCCTCGGCCTTGGTTTACCTTTGTGATCTGGCGGATGCCCCGCTGGCAGAGCCTCAGTTCCAGGAGGCCTATCTGAAGGTGTTAGTGTCCATGCGGCAAAGTCGAGAAGCTAGTTGGGTATATTTAAAGTCATCTGCCTTTAAGGGCAAGTATCAAGGATCTTTTAAAGAGATTGAATCTCAGAAAGATAGACCAAATGAATAAGGTAAAAATATTTTTCATAGCTTTATTAGCAGCAAGTACCACTCACGCCCAAGTTGAAAAAGTAGACTTGAGCAAAGATTTGGGCAAAGACTGGAATAGTAAAAATATTGTACGCTTGTATGAGCCTAAAAAATCAACCAAGGGTCTTTCCAAACTATCTCGTTTAAAAGACGATGAAATTCATTTGCGTTGGAATGAATGCGTGAAATTGGCTCCCTCAGTTTTTCAAAAAGAAAAGGACTTGCAGGGGTGGGTTGCAAACACGTGGTTGCATTGCCAAGGTAAGACTCATCAAAAAAAGAAAGACTTTGTGGCGTTGGATCAAACGCTTCAGACATTAGAAAAGCATTCCAGCTTGTTCCTAGACGGCCCGTGGGCGGCGGAGCTGTGGCAGCAGTGGTCGGAATTGCAGTTAAGCTCTTTGGAAGTGCGGGTTCAGAAGAACGATAAAAACGCGGCGGTGGCTTTAGATCGATTATTGGCCTATCCGCTTAAGCTTACGAAAGAGCAAAAGTCCTTGGCGTATCAGCTTTTGGGTGACTTAGCCTTGGCCCGAACAAAATATTCTGAAGCGGTCTATTTGTATCAACAAGCTGCTGAAATTCGGGATTCAAAATATCTTACAGAGAAGATGGATTTTTTAAATAAAGCACTCAGTAAGCCCGTTGTAACTTCTGAGTCCAAGCTTGCTGCAGATCTTACCGGTGATGAAAGTGTTTTAGAAGAACGCATGAGTTTTGCACTTAAAAATGGGGAGTCGGTTGCTGCGATCAAGGATCTGGTGAGTCTATTGAATGAGTATCCGGGCAGTTCTTCTGCTCGGAAGATGAAAGATCGTCCTTTAGAGATTTATTATGGCATCTCGGATAGTTTAGCCAAAGAAAAGGCGCTCAATGAAATGAATGGCGCGGATGCCGCTCGCTTATTTGACTGGGCACAAAGTTTACATCGTCGCAGTGACTTTAAAGCGGCCTTAATCCTGGCAAAGGTGGCAGCAGGGAAGAGTCCACAAAGTGGCGCAGCCGCACAGGCTCTCTGGGTGGCGGGACGAAGTGCTCATTTTATGGGGCAATATGATCAGGCGCTGGAATCTTTTGCGGCGCTGATGAAGTTTCATGGGGGCACCGATGAGGCCACGGAAGCGGCCTTTCGTTCGGCCTTGATTTATTTTAGAAAAAAGGAATATTCAACGGCGACAGCTTTGCTCGAGAAAATGTTTTTACGCCAAAATGAGCGTTATGATCTGGTCGGACAATATTGGAATGTACGAGCCCTTGAGAAAGTGAATAAGGAGCGAGCCCAAAAGGCCGCAGCTATTTTGATCGAGCGCTATCCATTTTCGTACTATGGCCTGCGATTGAGAGCCGAGGCAAATGCCAATAAGTTGACTTGGCCTGCAATGACCGAAGTGGCTCCAGCGTTGAATAGTGAAGTGTTTTGGGTGGGAGCCGCGAAATTGTCATGGAAGCGCTTTTTAAAACTTTCTCAGGCGGGGTGGATTTATGAAGCGCACGCGGAATGGAAGCAAGTTCCGCTGATTCAAGATCCCACATTACAGGTGAAAATGGCTCAACTGATGGTTGCACGTGAACAGTATATGCCCGGCATCTTACTGTTAAATCAGGCCATGGAAAATGATCCTCGTTTGCGGCGAGAGGAGTTTATTAAGATAGGCTATCCACAAGTTTTTGCGAGTTTGTATAAGGAACAGGCTGATCGTTATAAATTGGACGCCAACATCTTGCGAAGTTTGACTCGCCAAGAAAGTGCCTTCAATTTACGCGCACTTTCAACCTCGAATGCAATGGGGCTGATGCAAATGATTTCGCCAACAGCGCAGGAAATAGCAAAAAAATTGGGACTCAAAATTGAAATACCTGAAGACCTCTTCAGGCCCGAAATCAATATTCCTATGGGCTCATTTTACGTGTCGCAAATGTTGGGGCAATTTAATGGAAATATTCCGTTTGCCTTGGCTGCCTATAATGCGGGACCTACTCGTTTAAAAAACTGGGTCGGAGAGCGCGAAGAGTTGAAAGCGCTGCTCGAACAAAACTTGGGCCTGCCAGAGGACGAAATTTGGTATGACGAATTGCCATGGAGCGAAACTAGTTTTTACGTCAAAGCCATCCTGCGAAATATGCTCCTATACAAAATGACAGGGGATGCGACGACCCTTGAAACACCGATGGTTTGGCAGGATTTTCTGAAGCTCAAGGTAAAGTAAATTTTAAGCAGTAAGTGTGAGAGCTTCCTGGGCTGGGGCAGAAAAAGACTTTTCCGGCCTTTCTGCGCCATTTTCTCGGCTTAGGCCATTGTTTGCGGAATAAAAAGGCAAAATAGGGTCGATGTTTTATTGTAAAACGTCAGGAAACTAGGTTAGCCTGAAGCCTATGTTGGAGGAGACTCATGCGGAGACTTTTATGTTTGAGTGTTGCCCTTGCTCTTGGAGCAGGCTGCGCCCATAAGGATTTGAACGAGGGCGGTAAGGGCAATAGAGGAGCAGGTAGCTCCGGGGAAATGAAAGACATTGCGTCTTTTCGTTTGTCTGATCCAGAAGGACCTAGAGTAATCGATCAAGAGCTGGAATCTATTCCAACTGAGATCAATCCACTTGTTGAAAAATGGGTCAATTATTTTCAAGGCCGCGGTCGCGGACATATGGAAAGATATCTTGCCAGATCCACTCGCTATGAAAAGCTGATGAAAAAGGTTCTCCGTGACAACGGACTTCCTGAAGATCTTTTTTATATTGCTTTGATTGAGTCGGGCTTTAGCTCGGGTGCAACGTCCCACGCTTCTGCTGTGGGGTATTGGCAGTTTATTAGAGGCACCGGCAAACGCTATGGTCTTGAGATCAGCCCTTTTGTCGATGAGCGCCGTGATCCTGTTTTTGCGACTCAAGCAGCTGCGGAATACTTTAAGGGTCTATACAGTGTGTTCGGTTCTTGGTACTTGGCGATGGCATCTTATAATGTGGGTGAGAATCGCGTAAAACGGGAAGTGATGAATCACTACACACGTGACTTTTGGGTGCTTGCCAGAAAAAAACGTTTGCCAGCTGAAACCATTAACTATGTTCCAAAGTTTATCGCGGCAAAGTTGATTGCTAAAGATCCGGCAAAGTACGGCTTTGGTGACATCGACTATTTACCGCCAATCGAGTTTGATCACATCACGGTGAACAAGCATGTGAATATGCGTTTAATGGCTGAAAAATTAAATCTGAATTACGAAGATTTTAAGGCTCTTAATCCGAAATACAAGGGCGAGATCGCTCCTATGAAGGGCGCGGAGCTTGTTTTACGCGTACCACCTGGAACAATTGAAACCTCTTTGGTTGCTGCGAACGAAAGTGCTGTAGAATCTCCGCAGTACATCGCGGACTCGGGAGACACTCAAGTGTATCGCATTCGCAGAGGTGATAACTTAGGTTCCATTGCTCGTAAGTACCGCACATCTGTTGCTTATTTGCGTGACTTAAATGACATTCCCCGTGGACGTCGTTTGAAGGTAGGAACTCGGTTACAGGTTCCAGATCGTACGCCTTCTCGTGACCGTTCATCACGAACCACTGTTGCGAAAAAGTCTTCAAGTTCTGGCTCTTCTAGTACGGTGAGAACTGTTAAGGTGTCTAACGACGGACGATACTATATTGTTCAATCTGGTGATTCTCTTTACACGATTGCTAAAAAGTATTCTACAAGTGTCGCAGAACTTCAGCGTTTAAATAAAATCAGACGCCGAAGTTTGCTTAAAGTAGGTATGAAGTTGCGTGTTCCAGGGCCTGAGACTTCGTCTTCGGGTCGTGAGGTCGCGAAAGAGAAAGTTCACGTAGTAAAGCGTGGAGAAAATCTTTCAACTATCGCAGCTAAATACAATGTTGGTGTCACTGAAATTAAAAAGAACAATAAAATCCGCAACCCGAGTGCAATTTTAGTAGGGGCGCGATTAACTATTCCAACTTCTGAATCTAATTAAGTCGTTAGTGGGTTGAGAAGATAAAAAAAAGGCTCCGCAAGGGGCCTTTTTTGTTTTTCAAATTTGAAAATTTTGATTCTCGAAAAAAAGTGCTCACGAGAAATCATCAGTGATAACCCGCAAGCTAAGGGGAATGAAAAAACCAATCCATGTATGTATTTAGACCTTCCATATGCACACCTCTTGATTCCTTAGGTGACTCACCTTTGGCAGCTGGCTGACAAGTTCTTGCGAACGTAGTCCCTTTAGCTTTGCGCCCCGCCGTTTCCGACGGTTTGCCTTGAGGCAAAGGAAGGATCTTAGTCCTAACGAGTATAACCCTAGGAACCTCCTTTGAGTTATTTAATCATCAGCGATCCAACCAGTTCATCCATTCTTTTGAGAGGCCTGAACCCGGTACCTCTTTGTAGTAAACCTTGTGTAGCTTTCGTCACTTTGGTGACTTGTCACGACGGTCGTATTCACGTGCCTTCATCGTACATCCTCCTGTTCGCGGGCCCTTTAGCGTTCACCTGCCCTCAGCAAGTTTCCCAGGCCATGTGGTTCAACTCATTCAGAGTACCTCGACTAAAGTTTTGTTTTCAAGATGGGGGCTTCATTATCTCAAAGAAGTACAAAAAAGCGGTTCACCCTGAGATGAACCGCTCTAAAATGTGGGTTTGAATTTAAAAAATGCTGCTTACAGAGGCATAAGTACGCGCAGGCGATCGGCGATGCGAAGGAATTCTTGGGCTTCAGGTCCTTGAGTATTGGCTTCGACAATTGGGATACCTGCTTCACAGGCTAAACCAACCGACGGGTTGAATGGAATTTCACCAAGCTTAGGAAGGTTCTGCGCTTGAGCGTAGGAATCGATTTCACCCTTTGGAAAGAGCTGCATTTTTTCGCCGTTTGCAGGGTTGATCATATAGGCCATGTTTTCAACGTAACCGAGCAAAGGAACATTCACGCGTTTGAACATATCAACCGCACGCTTCACGTCGATCAAGGCGACGTTCTGTGGAGTCGAAACCACCACAGCACCTGAGACTGGAACTTTCTGCGCCAGAGTCAGTTGGATATCACCAGTACCTGGAGGAAGGTCGATAACTAAATAGTCCAGCTCACCCCAGTTTACGTCGCGAAGAAATTGATCCATGGCTTTAAAAAGCATCGGACCTCGCCAAACGATGGCATTATTTTCGTCCACCATAAAACCAATACTCATGAGCTTTATTCCGTATCTGACCACGGGCTCGAGTTGATTGGTCTCAGGAATAATATGTGGCTTCTGATTAAGTGTTCCCAACATTCGAGGAATACTCGGGCCGTAAATATCTGCATCTAAGAGGCCGACTTTGTTTTTCTTGGACAAGGCCATTGCGATATTGGTGGCGACCGTGCTTTTTCCGACGCCTCCCTTACCTGAGCTGATTGCAATTATATGTTTCACACCGGGAATGGCGGTCTGTTTTTCAAAAGGATTTGGTGCAGCCATGTCGAGGACTCCTTGCTAAAATAAAACTCCCAACCAATAATAGAACTTAGATGAATAGCCAAGATTTTTTGACATTGAATTTGGTGGGAGCCGGGGCATTCATATTCTGGTACCTTGTATCACGCGGTGGTCCTCGACGTCCCACGAAATTAAATATGAAGGCCTCTGATAGCGCGCCGCCCCTGATGGATGAGCCCAAGATGCCCGTAAAGGCTTCTTATGCCAAAGAGCGCTCATACACCAGCTCGAATTCAGGCTCGAATAAAGGCTTTAATACAGAGCTGAAACCAAAGACCTTGAATGTCATGTTCAACTATAACGGTCACAGTTGGGATGCTTATGAAGTCTTAGGGGTTCCGGCGGGCTCGTCGATGAAGACCGTGACCGAGGCCTACCAATCGGCCATCCGTAAGTGTGAAAAGGACTCGATCGAGTTTTTGGAAACAGCTTACAATTCCATTTTACATAAACATTAGATTCGGATTCCTCAAAGAATTACTTAATATAAAGACAGCTGGAATTGGTGTGAATATTATTAGAGCGTTCCCATAAAAGCTGATTCGGAGTATCTAAAAAAATAAAATCTTGGGCTTCCAGGCGGGCGCTGGTTTTATTTTTTCTGAATAAGGTGACGGTGTTTCGTCGGACCAAATTGTTTTCTCGGGTATTACTGACAAGGATGGTTTTTTTTCCAGAACTGTGTTTTTGCTCTGCGGATTTTTGACCTAAATTGATATCGCAAAAAAGTTCATCATTCAATGTGAAGCCATCACACTGAGTGATCCAAGTGACTTTCTCACTGCAACCATCTGAGCCTTGCGATAGATGATATACACCATCACGCGAAGGTTCGCTTTGCGGTGTGCGCTCCGGCGATCGCGGAAATTGCACGAGTATCAAAATGAGAAAAAGCATTCCAAAAATATGGCGCATCAAAAGACTCCCTCTTTGTTTTACTAAAAAGCAAAACTCGTGCGCCGAGAGGGGGCTTTAAATGGAAGCTGAAATGGAAGTTCTCAATCTGATTCGCAAGAAATCCAGAGAGTGCCGATAATTGCCGTCAGGGGTACGGACTTCCTTTTGGCGTCAGGGGTACGGACTTCCTTTTGGTAGCACTGGTGCGTTAAGTGCTGGGGGAGAGGTCGCGACAAAAATAAATCCGAAGAGATTCTCGAAATAAGCGGACGTCTTCAAGATGTACTAGAAGTTTCTCAATAGGTCCGGTGTGAAATTAGCTTTAGAA
>JBBKWD010000096.1:0-3574 GCA_037968775.1 Bdellovibrio sp. | reverse complement strand
TTTTGCGGATGTGTGTTGCTCCGTCGATGGCGACATAAATGCTGGTCGTCGAAGCGCCGTACTTAGGGTGTCACGACGACATCGAACGAAAGTTCTGGCGAAAGATTGTTTTCAATACCCCCATCGTCAATCTGTAGATTAACTCTTGTGGTACCAGCTGCAACTCCGTCGATTTTTACAGTTCCAACGCCATTCAAAAATCCATAACACGTGATTTTCGCAATAGCCGGGTCGTCAACGGCACAATTCTTAAAAATAAAATTCTGAACTTCTGAAGGATGGCCGGCATTTCCATTAACGAGTAGGTTAGATGAGGTGTCCATCCCAATACTTTGTGAACCAATTGGAGAAATAAAGGGTTCGTAGTTGAGATTGACGAAGTAGGTTGAATTGCGCTCCTGTCTTCTGATCTTGTGTTCTTTCCCTGCGACGGGCTCGACGATATATTTAATTGCCAAATGCTCGGCATGGTCACACGTGGCAGCGCCGCCAGGGCATTGGGCTATAAAACTGGTCGATATCGTGTAGGCACAGTCGTCGACACAACCAGGGGAGCTCGCATCGTTATAGGCTGCCGGCGTTTGGAGTGATCCTCCCAAGCGCATTCGTTTATGAATGTCTGTGTTTGTATCTCTTGGATCTACAAGGACAAAATCAAATGCCTGCCCATTCGTACAGCAGTCGCTGGCACAACTCGAGGTCGCGCCGCCCTTGATGCAGGCCTTTAAGTCGTTATTCTCTGGCAATAGGTCGGCACTCGCTTTTAGTCCATAAGAAGACAAAAATATTTGATCGATCTGATAAAAGTTAAGAGCTCGATCCTGTTTCGATTTATTTCGACTGACCTCTTTCTGGAGACCCACGAGAGTGTCCGCAAATGAGAGAAGAATAATCGACAATATGCCAATACTCATAATCATTTGAACAAGGGAAAATCCCAGTTGGTACTTTCTTTGAGTTCTCATTTTAAGTAAACCCTGACAACATCGCTCGACTGAAGGTAGCCGAGGCTAAACACCAGGAGATCGGCTTTAATGCTATAGTCATTTCCTAAGGCAGGATAAAGCAGGGTGCTTCCGCGGAGAACTTCTATTCCTGAAATTCGAGGCGCGATATTTGGGGGCAATTTAAAGTCACCAAGAGCAAATGCCTTGAGGAAGGATGTGGCATTTGAAATGAATGAACTCCCATAGTCAGCACTGCAGATCGGAATGGTGCTTGATTTCATGCCGGGAAATGCCGCTAGCTTTTCATACTTTGCTCCAACTTCCGACCCGACTGTGGCAGGGCAAACTCCACTTGATGGATTGATCACCGCTGAAAAATAGAAGTTTTCGATTTTAAATTTACTCTTAAGATAGTCGTATGTGGCCAATGCGACGTCATTGGTACTGTGAGCAAGGGAACTCTCGGGTACGTAAGGGGAAACGATTTTGATACCAGAAAAGGCCGAACCTGTAGATTCAGAGGACAAATCCACATATATGCAGCTTCCAGGAAGAAGGTATTTCAAACTATAAGGGTCAGATTTAAAATATGTTTCGCATAAATTTTTTGTCTGAGCATCCGCCGAGCGATCTGTCGAGAGTCCCTTAGGCCTCAATACGAGCTGGCAGGCAGTGACGTTGTAAGTTCCTAAAAACTGAGCGCCTGGAAGATAGCTGTAAGTACCTGTAATTTCTTTTAGCTTGGACTGAATATCGGCGTCGAGCGCTCCCGTGCTCGACATGCAATCGCCCCCATCTTTAAAATCTGCGCTGTAAGGAACAGAAATAGATAGGTAAGGGCTGACGTCGGTTTTAATGGGAGCTCCATCAATAATGTAGTCGGCGGTGGCAGACATTTTGGAATAATATTGTTGGCCCGAATAAGACCTGTATCCGGATTCTTTAGTCCAAGCCCCACGGGCTGAGCTTGCGCAAATGGAGGACTGAAATCCATTGCCCCAGTTTGGATATATCATGCTTGAGCCTGCCGCAACAAGGGAGGACTCGTCGTTCTCATTCGTAAGCACCATAAAGACGGTGGGGGTTCCGTTATCAAGTAGAAAGGGGGAATTTCCTTTTGTGAAATCTTCTAGAGTTCGTAACACTCCGCAAAGTCCCGCATCTTTCGCCGATAATGTCGCTCCATCGATAAAAATTTTCTCGATTTCAGAATTGATGCTGTTAATGGCGTTGGTTCGGTCCACCGCGGTCATCGTGTCTGTGAATTTATAGGTTGTAGCACTCAGTCTAAAATCAAGATCCGAGTAAAAAATTGTCCCTGCCGGAAGGAATTTGGTCCAACCAAAGTATGTTTTTGTACCAGTGCCGTCTTCAGTATAGTAGGAACCAAACGAAGGGTAGCTATGCATATTTAAGGGAAGAATCTTTACGACGAGATTTAGGTCTTTGATTGAATCAATAAATTTTTCCAGAGTTGCTTTAAAAGAGTCCTTGATGCTCGACATACTGTTAGAACCATCTACAAAAATAACCAAGTTTGCGGGGTGACCGGGCTCAATCTCCGTGTTAGGCACAAGTGTTACTACGTTTGTTCTTTTTGGTTCGACGGTGACAATATTTTTTCGAGAAAACAAAAGACCCAAAGCATCCTTTGTGCTGTTTTCAATTGTAATATTGATGTAGTCGACGGCATCGCAAGAGGTTTGATCTAGCGGACAGTGTACTTTAAACGACAGCTTAGTGTCGACAAAGGATTTAGCACCAGGATCCATGTGGTCCATTTGTTTTCCGGTGAGAAGATCCACAGCCACCAATGAATAAGATGTGTAAATATCGCAAAGATGATCATCAATATCTAAGCACTGTTTTAATGCTTTATTAACTTCATATTCTGCTAGTGCCCCGACATAGCTTGGCTGAAGAAGATATTGGCTAAATTGCGCAGACTCGTTATTACGATAAATCAAGGACTCTTGCTTAGCAGTTTCCTTGTGTATCGAGTCTAAAAAACCAAGAGCAGCTAAAGAGATTAAAGATGTGATGAAGAGTCCTGCTAAAACTTCAACAATAGTAAAGCCATCATTCAGTCGTTTTCTTCGTCGCATAAAGCACCTCAAATTAAAGTCTACGTCACGTTTAGTGCATGCTAAATACAAATATAAGTACCAATCGGATCTATCCGACCATTTCTAAAAGATTTTATCTCCAAGTGACGTCGCTTATTAAGGAGAAAGTATTTGGCGTTAGGCTTTACATTCCCGTAATGAGTTAGTCGTTATCGTTGGAAGAGGACGCAGGCAGAAATCTCCGCCCATCTTATGCGGAGATTTCGGTAAATCCCACCTCTCCTATATCTCGAAAAAACCGTTCTTTCCTGCGAACAGTATTTTGATCTGAGGTATTAATACGAGACCCAGACACGATGTTTCTAACGTTCTATCTGGTACAATTTTACTGGGACGGTCACGATGAACATCAGGAAGGCTGAGCAGGATGGCCCCAACTTGTTAAATATGTTCTAGCGAGAGCTCCGGGTAGGGGTTCTGTTGAAAACCCTTTTTATCGCACTTAGACGTTCCTTGGCGATCACAGGGCTGGAGACTCTCTAAAACAAAAAAATGTGATAT
>JBBKWD010000095.1:0-6191 GCA_037968775.1 Bdellovibrio sp. | reverse complement strand
ACTTAAGACGGAGGCCATTGACGGGGCTCGTTTGTTTACAGAAAAAGAAGCAAAGGGTGTCATTGCCGAAGCTCACGCAGAGGCGGCTCGTTTAGTCCAATTTGCAAAATTGAAACTGGCTGAAACCGATGAGAAAATCCAAGAGAACCATAACGAGATAACCGATCTTGAGGGGCGCTTGAAATTAGCACGGGAAGACGTGGCGTATTTCGAAAAGAAAGCATCTGAGCTCAAACAATCAGAGTCAGATTTGGCAGATCAAATCAAAACTAATGAATTACGATTGCAGGAGCTTGAAAAGCAAGAAAGCAAGCTATTGGAAGACAAAATCAAGGTCGGAAAAGATCTTGAGGTGGAAACCATTAAACACGACAAAGTCGTAGCCCAACAGCGCGACAAACAAGCCGAGTTGCTGGGTGCCTTGAGTGAGTTAGAGCAAAAACAGGTTCAGCTTGTACGGGAATACGAAGCTCAGAAAAATCACTTAAACGACAAAATGGAAAAAGAAAAAACTCAGATGGCGAAATCCGAAGAGGAGCGCCTTGAAGAAATTCGTTTGCAAAACAATCAACGCTTGCAAAAAATGGAGCGTGAGTTGTTAGATGAGATTTTACGCCGTAAAGAATCCCTAGTGAAAGATATTTATTCTTCCATTGAAAAGGAAGTGGTAAAGGAGATGGAGCCGACTCGGTGGCGGGCCATGTCCTCTACTATTGAGTCTCTAATTTTAGAGAGCATAGAAGGCAAAGTGTCCTCGATGGCCCAGTCTACGCTGACCTCTGAAAAACCGGTCGATCTTATGAAAAAACGCAAAGCTGAAAAGTGGCGTTTGGCCTTTGCCGGTGCGGCTGTGGGAATCTTAGTTTTGGTGGGCGGACAATTTGTTTACAAGAGTGTTCTTGATGATCAGGCCCCCATGCAGACCATGGTGGACGCGGAAGCAAAGCGCCGCAAGGCGGATTTGGAGAAACGTAAGTTCAGTCCGGTGCAGGTTGATGAAATCAAAGAGACTTACACAGACGCCATCATCTACACCCGAAATTTTATGGATATTTACACGGACCAAGAGTTCCAAAAAAAGTTCTATAAAGCGAGTGCCAGTTATTTGTTAAAAACATGGCGTGTGGATGAAGACAGGTCTTTGCAGGTCGTTGCGGCTGCGCAAGCTTTAACCAAAGAACTGCAGGACCGACGTTCTAAAATCCATCCTGACTTTGTCAAAGATGGCATCGAAAAAATGCGCGATCTAGAGAGGCAAAGTTTAAATCGTATCAAGGATATTTTGGGCTCTGAGGTTCGTTTGGAGTCTTTCAGGCGCTTCGAACGTAACTTTTTCACCGAAGAAGTGCAGCGTCGTCGTATGGCACAGCACTAATTCGTTTCATTCCTCCTGAAAATGCGTTAAATCTGGTGTTTTCCGAAGCCATTTTGACGCAGCGAGGGATAGTCATGTCACCAGGCCATTCTCAACAAATCGATATTTTATTCGCCATTGCCGGAGTTTTGCTCTTTATCATCTTTGGGGTGATTTTCCTGAGCATCTATAAAAGCTCCAAGCGTCACAAAAAACCTATGGTTACGGATGCCGCAGAGGTATCCCATGAGTTAGAAACTAAGGCTGCTCCGCCGTTGGAAGTTCCAAAACTTGATGACATGGTGGAGCTTAAGCAAGCTCTGCGTAACACAGAAGCCAATTTATTTGGTCGCATTCGGCAATTGTTTAAATCCGATGAGCCGAGTTCCCACCTGGAAGAAATTGAAGAGATTCTTTACACGAGTGATCTGGGGCCCACCACGGTTCAACGCTTGATGGGAGCACTTGAAAAAAAGTTGCCCAAGCAAGAACGAGCGAATTACGAGGCCGTGCGCGACACCTTGAAAGAAGAAATCCGCCATATCTTTTCGAGTTCTCATTCAAATTCATTAGATCAAGGCATTCTTTCAAAAATTCGGTTTGCAGAAAGTGGTCCGACTGTTTTGATGGTTGTCGGCGTGAATGGCGCTGGTAAAACAACCTCGATTGGAAAAATATCAGCACAATTAGCTGCTCAAGGGAAAAAAGTTTTAGTTGCCGCTGGTGATACCTTTCGTGCCGCAGCCGGTGGGCAGCTCAAAGTGTGGACAGATCGTGCCCAGGTCGAAATATTTTCGCCTGAGGGAGTGACCGATCCAAGTGCCGTGTCTTTTGATGCTGTCGCTAAGGGTAAGGCGCAGGGTTATGATGTTGTGATTGTGGATACGGCGGGTCGTTTGCACACACAGGCGAACTTGATGGAAGAAATTAAAAAGATGAAAAGAGTCATGTCCAAAGTGATTCCGGACGCGCCCCACGAAACTTTAATCGTGCTAGATGCCAACTCTGGACAGAATGCATTGATGCAAGCCAAAGAGTTTCATCAAGCTCTGGGGCTAACGGGGGCCGTTCTGACGAAGATGGATGGCACCGCGAAGGGTGGGGTGGCGGTGGGCTTGGCGCAAGAACTTCAAATCCCCATTAAATTGATTGGCGTGGGCGAGAGAATTCAGGATTTACGGACTTTTTCCGCGCAAGAATTTGTGGATTCTCTCTTTGTTCAATAGGGGGCTGCGGCCTAGCAAAATCTTCTATCAGTCCTTTTATAAATTTCGATTGAGTTAATAGTTGACCATTTATGTGAGTCTCTTTTTAAATGGCTCTTGAATTAGCAATTTAAAAAGGTGGTTTATATGAGAATTAAGTCCTTTCTTTTGGCAATTTCGGTCGCGCTACTCGTCTCTTGTTCTAATAGCAGCGGTGGTGGTGGCGGTGGCGGCAATATTTTTGATCCCACTCTTAAGCCCGCAAACGCGGTCAGCAATGCTGATTTTCAGTATTATATGAGCCTGTTAAAAATTTCGCAAAGAGTGATCCCTGCAGATGAAGTGATATTCTCTAAAGTTCTTAACGGCTCTACGGCGAAAGATGTGACGAAAGAAGAGCGTGAAGAAGCAAGCAAGCGCTTGAGCACTTCAGGTCAGCAAGTTGCTCGTGATGTATTAAGCAACTGTACCGTTAATGAGGCAAAAACCAAAACAACAGGTGGCGACGAATTCAAACAGGGGGCGAAAATCGTTGAGTCAGGGGCTATGTCCATCACTCAAGGGTTTACCTGTCCTATGATGATGGACAAACAAGTGGAAACAACTTCAGTTGTTCGCACGATTTTAGAAAGTGCTGGAGGCCAAGAGGTCAGAGTTGTCTCTGATATTTTATCGAAAGAAACTCAAAGTCGAGATTTCGCAGGAGCGTCCATTCGAAAAGGAACCAATGCTTCTAAGTTTGGCCTCAATGTCACCACCACGGGTGTGATTGACCTCAATATTTCAAAAAGTAGTGTGACTATGGCGGTGACCATGAACGGCATTGGGTCCATAGCCTATGATTTAGCAGATGGTGATTTTGCTCGCGGTCCGGTAGGTGTCAAAATTAACTTAGACTCGGCTGCGGGAAAAGGTTCGGTTCAATACCTGTTGGATCTTAAGACCTCGCGGGGAGCGATTCGTATTGTGGCCTTGAGTGATGAAACCAAGCAAGAAGTTTACATCAACGGTGAAAAACAAAATCCCGAAAACTTCCCAGACATTATGAGCTCTATGAATTCCATCGTCGCCAATATTCCATCTGCTCAGGTGATGGCCAGCAAGTTTTCAAAATAAGAATTTATAAATTAGGTTTTCAATATAAGGTTTAGAAAAATTAGAATGTTTTTTTTAAAGGACTCTTGAAAAAGAGTCCTTTTTATTGATTCGCACTAAAAACATACTGAGTTTGGGATATTCCACGCTCGCCGTTAGCGGTCAGAACGGTCGTTGAATTCCTGAGAACTTGATTCAACGGAAATCTCTCTGGCGTGACAAAAGATAAACGAGTTCCCTCTAGGGTCGATTTCGTTTGGCATTTCAAATAGCTGATTTGGACTTTCACAATTGATTCACTGACGTTGTCTTCGGAGTTGGTAAGCCATTTTACAACATTATCGATTCGAACCAGGCGTTTTGAAACAGAATAAGTACCAACACAGATATTTCCGTCAGGCAAGTGGGTGGTGACCGAATAGTCGGCTTTCATGATCGAGACGCTGCCTTCGACAGAGGTCATCTTAATTTCGGACAAAGGCTCCGAGCGGGCCATATCCAAAATAATGGAGTTCTCAGCCACGGCCCCTAAGGGTCCCAGCAAAATCATTAAACCGATAAATAGTAGGCGAATCATATGCACTCCGAAAATAAAAAAATCTTAATCACGCTCTTTCTTTACAAGGAGTGTGCCGCGCAGGAGGGCGCTCTAATCTCAATAGATCGGAGGACGCTGTGTGGGGTTTAGACAGAAACCGAAAATGAGCCATTTTTTTTTGGGGCCTCTCGGGTTTTAGCTGTGGGTAGCTATCGTGCCAATGCTGCTGTTTTCGGCTCTTAAGTGATCTGGCCATCCTGTGCGGCCTTCCTGAATCGCATCCATGCGCTTCAGAGCAAAGCACTTTCATCCAAGGAGCTCAACCCTACCATGGAGTTTTGAGTGTACCCTCTCAGAACTGCCGTTTGAGCCTTCGATATCCGCAAATACACGGAACTTTTCGAAAACGGAGTCGCACTGTTTTTTTGGTTTTCTAAATTTACCCACAACTAAATCCCGAGACTCTTTTGCAGCCGCGAACTTCGCGCTACGACCTGGCTTCAAAAAAATCTCAAAAAAATAGCCCCGCCAAAACGGCGAGGCTTTTAAAGTCTCTGTAACCAGTGAGAGAACCTAGTCTCTTCTGTATGTCACAGCTGGCTCATAATGGTTGCCAGTTGCCTTCAGAAATTCAGGTACAGAATTTCTGAAATCTGGAAGACCGCTCACGCGAACTTTTCTGCCAACAGAAGTAGGATGTTGGTAGTTTACAAAGCGACCTTCATCGACCAAGAAGTAACCTTTAAAGTTGTTTCCGTTTTTAGTGAAGCCGTTGTTGATTCTGTAACGATCGCCGGAACGACCTGAAGCAGCTGGTGCATTGTAGTTCAAAGCCACTGCATCTGGATAACGGTCGTATTCGTAGGTACCTCTTTCAAGCAGGTTTACATCTTTACGGATATACGCGCCGGAAGCCATAACAGTTTTTGCATCAGCAGCAAGACCGCCACTTCGTTGGGCGCCATCGGTAAGCAAGATGTAATCCCAAGAACCCGGATTGTTGTAGACACCGGCATATCGTGACAAAGGCGTATTCTTCGCTTGAGACTCACGCGTCGACTCTTGTGCATAGACACGGTAAATGTCAGTGCCCACAGGCAACAGTGTACGTAAGAATGCAATCGCACGATTTTCAAGTCGAGTACAACCCGCCGATCCTGGATTTGACACTAAGTTAGCCAAGAAACCACGAGTCATCTCGATAGCTGCAGGTCCGTCTTTTCCCCAACCCATTGTTCCGTGCATCCACTGGTAGTTCATACCATTTTTGTCATCTGCAGGAGTCACTTTAGCTGCGTACCAACCGAAAGCACCATAAATAGTCGTGTTGCCATCTTTACCACGAACCATCCACTTGCGAGCTCCAAAATAATTGCTGATGGAGCTAGAAATTGATCCCGGGATGTCATCAATATCCTGTCCAGATCTGTACCAATGCGGGTAATGGCCTTGGCCGTCTTGATAGAACTTCACCCATTCAGAAACTCGAGAGTGTCCTAACCAAGTTTTAAATGCATCCGGATCAGTATCGGTTCCAACTTCAGGGCGCCCCACGACCATCTCTGTTTCAAGAACTAGTTTGTGAGCACAATCAGGAGTGCTGGTGCAACGCTCGTAAACACGAGTTCTTTCCGAGGCTACGTTTTGAATCACGAAGTACTTAGAGCCCGACTGAAAAGCGATTTCTTTCTCACTTAAATAGTCCTTAGAGATATAAAGCTCTGCTGCCACATCTGAACGAACAGATGAAGACTTCACAATCTTGATTTGTACCAAGGGGGTGCCAGAGTTCAAAAGGTTATATACTTCTACGACATCGTTTCTAGAAAGCTTTCCAACGACATTGGAAGCGGATGTCGAATTACTGCTGCGAACATTCAGTGAGTCAGCAGATATAAAGTAACGTTTACCAACAACAAGCTGAGATTTCTCAACAGTGGCAGCGATTTCAGAGCTGTCCAATTGTGCGTTGGCGGCGATAGAGCCAGTGGCAAGCAGC
>JBBKWD010000094.1:0-9454 GCA_037968775.1 Bdellovibrio sp. | reverse complement strand
AAGCAGGCCTATGTGGAGTTTATGCTTAAAAACTCAGAAGTTGAGATCGATGAGGTCCTTTTTCAGAGCGATGAAAGAGCCACCGTCGCCGTCGTTGTGAAGTCTTATTCGACACCCTTAAGAAGAACTCTGCTGAAAGTAGCCTCCCAAGTGGGGCAGGATCGCAGTCGCCGTTTTAACTTCGGAGAAGCCCTGGAGCCTGTCTCAGAGCAGAGCGGCGAAAAAAACGAAATCATCGAGCGGCCGTTAGACGTCTATAAATATAAAAAAGGCACCGATGGCCTCTGGCGTTTGGAATAAGTCGTCTTGGCGCGATGCGATCTATTGACCTAGCCGGGCCGATGTCTGACAACCACCCGCATGACTCTCAGCAAGGCCAACTCATGAAGTTTATCGTATTCGAAGGGCTCGACGGCTCTGGTAAAAGTTCGCTAATGGCAGCACTTGAAAAAGAATTGCAAACCAAGGGCATCGCTTATCATCACACTCGTGAACCGGGTGGGACTCCTTTGGGAGATGAAATCCGCAATATAATTTTACGTAAAGAGGGACCAGCCCCCTTGTCGCGCACGGAGTTGCTTTTGTATGAAGCTAGCCGCGCCCAACACGTGGATGAGGTCATCGCCCCGAAATTACGCCAAGGCTCTTGGGTATTATGTGACCGTTTCGTCGCAAGTTCTGTCGCCTTTCAAGGTGGTGGCCGCGAGATTCAAGAGTCCGATGTGGTAGCACTGAATAACTTTGCAACGGGTGGCCTAAAAGCTGACCTCACAGTATTGTTGGATCTTTCCGTTGAAGAGTCTCGTAATCGTCGCCAGGGCCGAGGTCAAGTCACGGGTGAAGACGAAGATCGTATCGAATCAGAGGCCGATGATTTTCACGAGAAAGTTCGCCAGTCTTTTTTAAAACAAGCGCAGGCAGATGCCGACACATGGTTGGTGTTAGATGCTAAAAACACGCCGGCCGTTTTATTTCAGCAGCTGTTGCAGGTCTTAGCCGAACGAAAGATTTTGGTTTAAAGAATGTCGCGCTTATTGGACGTCATTTTAGGACATCAAGAGATCATCAAAAAAATGGTGGAGGCTTTTGAACAGGGAAAGCCTGGTCAGACTTTTTTGTTTGTTGGTCCCAGTGGAATCGGTAAACGTCAGGTAGCGCGTGGTTTTGCTCAGGCCTTATTGTGTCCTGAAAGCAAGCACGCATGTGGAAAATGTCCCTCTTGTTTTCGCATGATGCAGCCTCATCACGAGGGTGTTTTGCAGATCGCCCCAGACGGGGCGCATATTAAACTAGATCAAGCCAAAGAAGTTATTAGTTTTTTAAATTTAAAAAGCCTTGGCGGGGCTAATCGGGTGATCATCATTGATCAAGCTCAGAATTTAAATCCTCAAGCCGCCAATGCACTTTTAAAAACCTTGGAAGAGCCGCCAGAGGGAACTTTTTTCTTTTTGATCGCGCCGAGTATGTCGGGCCTATTGCCGACCATTCGATCTCGGTCGCGCATTGTGCAGTTTAAACCTCTCACGGCTCAAGACTTGGAGAAAAGAGTCAAGGCTCCAGCCTGGGCGTTAAAGTCGGCCATGGGCAGCTTTGAAAAACTCAATCAATTGCAAGAGGGTCCAGAGCAAGAGCTGCGGATGAAGTCCGTGGAACTTTTGAACATTTTTTTGAAAGACCGAGATTTTCTTTTGAACGATGCTTGGCGCTCTGAAGTGAAGGATCGCTTGCAGGCGCAACGCTTGGTTACATACTGGGTGGGCTTTATTAAAGACGCCGTCATTTATCAAGAGGGCCTCAAAGATCAAGTATCGAATGTCGATCAGGCTGCGCTGATTAAGACCTTAGCCGAATTCAGTCGTGAGTTCTTATTAAATCTGATGGATGGCGGGCTGCAGGTGGCTCGGGCCTTTGCTGCCAATCGCGACACGCAATTGGTGATGGAAGAGTATTTTATTTCTATTAAAGACCAAATGAAATAGACTATGAGTATGGAATGGATCGATGTACACGCTCATTTAAATATGCTCGAAGAAGGGGTTGAAGCCTCTATCGAAAACGCACGCAAAGCGGGCGTTCGTAAAATCATCACAATCGGCACAGAACCAGGGGACCACGAAGTGGTTCTGGAGATCGCCAAAAAATACTATCCCGAAGTTTATTGCACTTTGGGTGTACATCCACATGAAGGCAAAATCTATACTCCTGAAGTGGGACGTTTCATTGAAGAAAACGCCACCCATTCCTGCGTGGTAGCGATTGGTGAAATTGGTTTGGATTATCACTACAATCAATCCCCGAAGGAAGAACAAATCGAAGCCTTCAGGGCACAGCTTGCTATTGCCGAGCGCTTGAATATGCCTGTGCAAATTCATACGCGTGACGCGGATGAAGATACGATTACTGTGCTGAATGAATTTCGTGGGCGCGTGAAGGGTATCATTCACTGCTTTACTGGAACTCAATGGTTGGCAGAACAAGCACTGGACTTAGATTTTAATATCTCAATCAGCGGTGTTGTGACTTTTAAGAATGCTGATAGCATTCGTGCCACAGTTAAGATGTTGCCGCTAGATCGCATTCATGTGGAAACAGACGCGCCCTTCTTGGCGCCTATTCCTATGCGTGGGAAAAAGAATGTTCCAGCTTTTGTTGTGCACACGGCGAAGTATGTTGCTGAACTTAAAGGTGTGACTCAGGAAGTGCTGGCGGAGCAAACGAAGAAGAATGCTTTGGCGATGTTTCCTAAGATTCAGTGGTAGGGTTCGGAATTTCTTTAATACAGCAGAGACAGATTTGAGTTCTTCCGCCGTCCGTGAGCTGGCTGTTCGACCGCCATCGTGGCGGTCGAAGCAAAGTATCTTGGGTTTTCCGTAAGCACAAAGTACTTTGGCCTGATGTGCACGATGCACATCAGGAAGGCTGCACAGGATGGCCACAGCTACTTAGTTCCCGGGAGCAGCTGTTCGAAGAAAATCCAGCTCCCTGAAACCTCCTGCTACTTCTCCTTCCGCACACCCTTAAAAGGCTTACCATCCGCCTTCATATTAATGAACTGACCGGTCTCGGTATTTCGTTCAACCCAGCGCTCATTGTGAGGATTAAAAGTTTGGCTGCGTTTGCGAACTGCGCCATTGCGGTGATTGTCGGTTTTGTCGCCTACCTTTGCCATAGAGGCCCCCTTTTTTTACTTATTATAATCGAGAGATTCACTCGACGGGGGCATTTACAGGGGACCAGTGCTTCAATACAGGTCAGTTATATTTATACTTCATAGCTTGGGCTTCTCGTCGTATCCAGTTGGCCAGAGGGGCCACTTTTGTCGCCTGACCTTGGGCGTAGCAGCTGAATTTGCCATTCGGCAAGCGGCGAACGGCAAGGCTCGCCGAGTTGATTCCGATTTGCTTCAGCAGACCTTTCTCGTGATGGAACTGGGGGCCTCCGGAATCTCCCTGACAGAGAAAAGATTCCGAAGCCATAGAGGTCAGATAGCGATCTCCATAGCGAGTGTAAGAGTTGTCGATAGTCATGAGCCCTTTATGAAGAACACCAAAGCGTTGGCTTGAATTGCCGTCAAATCGGCCTTGATCGGAAGTGTGGCCATAACCATAGACATAGACGAGGTGGGAAGAATAGTTTGCCTTGGTATCTGTGTCGATTTGTACGGTTGAGAAACCGTCAGGAATATCGCCTCTAAAGTAGGCTACGGCGACATCGTGTTCATAAACTTTTTGAGAGTTGTAACGCGAGTTTAGGGAATAGCTCACTCCTCGGCGAGTGTTAGCGGGGCTTTTCTTTTCTAGGGAGTTTACAAAAAGAATATTAAACCCAGCAAGGTCTGGAGTTCTCGTGATGTCAAAACAATGCCCTGCCGTAAGAATAATATTTTTATCTATAAGTGTTCCGGAGCAATAGCCAATAGGTGAACGGCTGCGATTGACCATTTCAAGTAAAACTACGCTGCGAGACGCGGGCGAAGTACGCTCATTAACGGGTGCTCCGTCAAGAATCTTAGAGCCTCGCGCGCTTTGGGTCTGCAGGGAATTCATCGAGGGGCCACAAGCGGCCAGAGAGAGCATGAAGACACAAAGTGAAATTTTAAACAATGAATATGAGCGAAATAGATTCTGCGACAAGGGGGACCTCCTAAATTGAGGTCGAACCATATGCGGACTGATTGGGGGAGGAAAGTATTTCGAATTATATGTGTTGATACACAATGAGAGCTTACTTGTGAGTAATGATACACGTGCAACGTCTTTCAATTTACGGCTACAACTTCAAAAACAAATTCTAACGGTGAAGCTCAAGCTTAAAGCTAAAGTCCAATACGAGAGTTTAAAGTAAATATCTAAAATTAAAATTGGCGATAGCTTTTATCGTACGGCTGAGTCAGCTGCTGACGCTCTAAAAGCTCTAATACCAAGCCACTTTTTTGCTCTAGTAACTCTTTGCCGCTGAGCCAATACATCGAAGGTTTCGAAAAAACGTCCTTAAGTATCAAGCCTTGCAGCCACTCTTCGTTTAACTCGGGTGCGGCTTTTAACAGTTTAAACAATTGGATATTCGCTGCAGGATCCGGAATATTAGAAATCGCAAAGACGGCCACGCCATGAACCATAAAGGCAGCCACGGGGCCTGCTTGGCGAATATTTCCTTGAGCATAAAGTGGCACGCAAATCGAATCACATTCATCCCCGTTGTTCACACGTGTGACAATCGTGACTCCCTTTTCTTTAAGTTTATTGATCTCAGAGACAATGGCCAAAGCTTCATAAAGGGCACCACCAGGGGAATCAAAACGAAGTTCCAAGCGTTGAAGGGCCTTACAGCTTATAGTGAGCTTTGCTAAGTCCGCCGCCAAGGGAGGCCGTACTTCGCCCTCGAGCTTAAGAGTTAAAGTGGAATTTATTTTCGTGCAAGCTGACACCACTTTCCACGCCAGAGCGGGGACTGAAAGCAGTGTAAAAATTACAAAGCAGGTGATGAACTTCATATGAGACTCCCCAAATTATAAGGACCACCGGGCCCTCAGCTAGGCCTATTGCAATCCAAGGGCCTTTCGAGCACCTCGTCTCTTCTCCATAAAATTGAACAGAGGGGGATTTTGTAGGTTTTTGCCTGTTCAAGACTCAGGCAGTACTGAAAGAAAGAGAGGACTGCCAGCGCGGGTGTCGTTATGCCCCCAAATTATCCGGCACGGTTCTTGGAGTAGGGGAACTCGGCTGATTAAATATGTGACCCTTATCAATGGAGTCTTAAATGAAAAAGAATCTAGTATTAGGTGCCTTGGTTTTAAGTTCGATCTTGTCAACGGCAAGCACGGCTTTAGCAGATAAAGAGATCATCGGTAATATCATCGGTGGCCTTATCGGCGGAGCTGTTGGATCTCAAGTTGGTAAAGGAAATGGCAACAAAGCTGCGATCATCATCGGGGCGATTGCCGGTACTGTTATCGGTGGAAAGATCGGAAACGATTTAGATGATAACGACCGCAGATCTGTTGCAGACGCTCAAAGTCGCGGTTTGCGTGGCAATCTCGGTCAGCGCTCTGACTGGAGAGGCCGTTCTGGAGCCACAGGAAGTTTCTCGACAACTCGTGAAGGTTACAACCGCAGAGGCGAATACTGCCGTGAATACGAAAACGTGATCACTCACAGAGGTCGCACAGAGCAAACTCGTGGTGTTGCTTGTACTCGTCAAGATGGTTCTTGGTATGAAGTTCAAACGACAGAAGTAACTTTTGGTGGACGTTCTAACGGACCTGGCTACGTCAACAACGACTTGCCCCGTCCAAATGATGGATATGGAAGACACGATGGTCGTGACCGTGATGATCGCAGAGGCGGATACGATCGCCCTTCATATAGAGAGTCTTCTGACAGTGTCGTTGCTCGCGGTATCACTCGTCGCATGGGCGGCGAATGGGTTCGTGTAAACCTTCGCCGTTCTGCAGATATTTCTCGTGTGTCGGTTCAAGGCCTAGGATCTCGCGTAAGAGCTCATGAGATTGTGGTGCATACTGAATCGGGCCAACGTCTGCAGGTTCGCGAGGACGAATACATTCGCCTTCGTGCCCGTATTGTCGCTATCGACCTTCGTTTAGAGTCCATGGGTGGTTTTGCAGATGCTGAAATCACGGTCAGCTCAGAGGATGACCGCGTTTCCCTTGACCTAAATCGCTACTAGAAGTCGGTACGAGGTCCGAAATAGCCTCACTACTTGGAGAAGCCAGTCCTGACATCAGGTGTCTAGACTGGCTTTTTTGCGTTTCTGGCATCATATTGGGTGGGTTTTAAAAAAGGAGCTCATCCATGTCTAAGTTGCGAGTTGGTATCAACGGTTTTGGTCGTATTGGGCGGGTTCTTTTCCGCGCAGGTTTTGAAAAGTTTGATATCGTCGGTATCAATTCCCTAGATAGCATCGAAGGCGATGCTCACTTACTTAAGTACGATTCTGCCCACGGTGTCTTTCCGGCCGAAGTTTCGACTGACGCCCACAACTTGGTTGTGAATGGTCAGAAGATCCATGTTTCTAAAACTCGCAATCCGGCTGAAGTACCTTGGAAAGATTGGGGCGTTGATTTGGTTTTGGAGTGCACGGGTGCATTTAAGGCCAAAGAAGATTTCATGCGCCACATTCAAGCCGGTGCCAAACGTGTTCTCGTTTCGGGTCCTGCAGAAAAGGGCGCTGACATCACGATGGTTTACGGAATCAATCATGAGTCTTATGATCCAAGTAAACATCATGTGATCTCGAATGCTTCTTGCACGACGAACTGTTTGGCTCCGTTGGCTAAAGTTTTAAATGATAACTTTGGTATTGAGCACGGCACGATGATGACGGTTCACTCTTACACGAATGATCAAAAAATTCTAGACGCTCCTCATAGTGATTTGCGTCGCGCACGTGCGGCCGCAGTTTCTATGATTCCTACGACGACGGGTGCTGCCAGAAATGTGACCTTGGTGTTGCCAGAGTTAACGGGCAAGATTGATGGTATATCTGTGCGTGTTCCAACTCCGAATGTCAGTTTGGTGGATTTCACTTTCACTTCTAAAAAAGACACAACCGTTGAAGAAGTAAATGCTGCCTTGATTGCGGCCTCCAAGGGCGCATTGAAAGGCATTTTGGCCGTAGAAGCCAAAGAGCTTGTCAGCGTGGACTTCAATGGCAACCCGCACTCTTCAATTGTGGATCTTGCAACAACGATGGTTGTTAATAAGCGTATGGTGAAAGTTTTGGCTTGGTACGACAATGAAGTGGGTTTCTCAAACCGTATGGTCGATGTTGCTTTGTATATGGCACAAAAAGGTCTCTAAAGGAGAAGTTCATGTCTCAGGGTTTAAAAGGCATTAAGACAGTTCGTGATTTTGAATTAGAAAACAAGACGGTCTTTTTGCGTTTGGATTTAAACGTTCCAATGGAGAACGGAAAAATCACAGATGAAAATCGCATCACTGCCTCTTTACCAACAATCAAGTATTGTTTGGAAAAGGGTGCCAAGCTTGTTTTGGCGTCGCATTTGGGTCGTCCTAAATCGAAAGACGACATGGAGTTTTCATTAGAGCCTGTTGCCAATCGCTTGTCCGAACTTTTGGGCGTAGAAATTGTTTTGGTCGAAGAACCTGATTCTGATGCGCCAAAGGCTTTGCTGCAGAATTTGAAAAATCAAATCATCATGCTCGAAAACGTTCGCTTTGAAGAAGGCGAAACAAAAAACTCAAGTGAGTTCGCACAAAAAATCGCAAGCTATACTGATATTTATATCAATGATGCTTTCGGGGCTTCGCACAGAGCACATGCGACCATTCAAGCATTGCCTTTTGTTATGAAGGACAAGGGAATTGGTTTGTTGATTGAGAAAGAGATCACGATGTTGGACTCTTTGCTGCAAAATCCGAAACGTCCTTATTTGGCAGTTATGGGAGGCTCAAAAGTCTCTGATAAAATTGCGGTGATTGAGCGCTTGATGGACGTTGTCGATGGGTTTGTCATCGGTGGCGCCATGGCTTACACCTTCTTGAAGGCTCAAGATATTCCGGTTGGAAAGTCTTTGGTTGAAAATGATAAGTTGAAATACGCCAAAGAAATGATTGCTCGTATTGAAGCGCGCGACAAAACTTTGTTGTTGCCCGTGGATCACATTGCCACAAAGTCTATCACTGATACTGCCAATGCTCGTACGACTTCAGATGTTGTTATCAAAGAAGACGAGTTGGGTGTTGATATTGGTCCCAAGACTTTACAAAACTACGCAGCAGCTATGAAGTCAGCAGGCACGATCTTTTGGAATGGCCCTATGGGTGTATTTGAAGCGCCAGCCTTTTCAAAAGGGACTTTTGGTATTGCCAAAGCAATTGCTGAAAGTGATGCAATCAAGATCGTCGGTGGCGGAGATTCCGCTGCCGCAGCAGAGCTGTCTGGCTATGCTGACAAGATGACCCATATTTCTACCGGTGGCGGAGCTAGCCTTGAATACCTTCAAGGGGACAAATTGCCAGGCCTAGAAGTTTTGCGGGCGCCGAAGCGGTAGTTGAATTCAAAGATAGTTTTTAGAAGGCGTGGGCATTGGTCTGCGCCTTTTTTTATGGATAGTATCGAAGCTAGAGCTTTTATGGGGGGCATATACATGAGTTTTAAAGTAAAAGAATTCGCGGCATTTCGAATTTTCTCTGAGGATATTCAAAAAAGTCGTGATTGGTATAAAAGCCTCTTTGCTCAAGAGCCAGTTGAGGATTCTGAGTTTTTTGTTTCTTTCAAGATTGGCGGAGTTTGTTTTGATATCACAGTCCCTGATGCAAAAAATCCATTCTCTCCCGGCGGGGGCGTCGGCTATTGGTTAGTGGACGACATTGAGCTTGTTTTAAGCAAAGTAAAGAAGCTTGGTGGACAGCTTTACCGAGGTCCCTTAAAGGTGACAGAAACACAACGGACTATTATGCAGGTTCAGGATCCCTTTGGAAATATAGTGGGGTTTGAGTCTGCGTATTGACGGGGTAAATCTTTAGACCGTCAAATTTGTTGGGCTCATCAGTTTTTTGTCTCTCGCAAAATCTCGGGTCCCAAATGTTTCTATGGAGCGACGAGAGTTGTGGGCCCGACATTTTGAAAGTTTCAAACAGAAATCATCAGATTTAGGGAAGTAAAAAGTATTTTGAAATATTCGATATTCGCAAAGGCGCAGACAGAATCATCAACGCCCATTTCATACCAACCTAAACACTCGCTATCTGAATAAAAGACTCAGGCTCAAGCGAAGCGCCACCAACTAAAAAGCCGCTGACGTGGGCTTGGGAAATCAGACCTTTGGCATTGTCGGGTTTCACGCTGCCGCCATAAAGAATCGGAGCAGTGAAGCCCATATTTGTTAACAGCGTATGAACATCGGTATGAGTTTCAGCGACCTGTTCCGGTGTGGCGACCTTCCCGGTGCCGATGGCCCAGACGGGCTCAT